>NZ_JMIO01000105.1 GCF_000691865.1 Methanoculleus sp. MH98A
CGAAGCCTTAGGCTTCTCACGTTCCTGCCGCTCACGATGCTCGCGCCAGTCGCGGTTCGAAGCCTTAGGCTTCTCACGTTCCTGCCGCTCACGATGCTCGCGCCAGTCGCGGTTCGAAGCCTTAGGCTTCTCACGTTCCTGCCGCTCACGATGCTCGCGCCAGTCGCGGTTCGCACCTCCGGCATTCGTATTCCGTTCTTCCGGGGCATTACTGCAACTGCAGGAGAGCAGTGCGGGTTTCCCCGGCTCGCCCGTATACTGGACCGTGGGATTATCGCCACGCGGGGAGCGACTGCCGGCACGGCAAGAGCTTGAGAAACTCGAAGAGTTTCGAGTGAGGGTCCGGGGAGGTGCGACCGAAGGGAGCTTGAGCACCGTCAGGTGCGAAGGGGTGTCCCCCTCCCGGTTGCAAGATGACACCTTTTAACTCTCCCTGCGAACCCACCCCGCCCGCGCTTCGCGCTCCTCACTTACACCTGCGGTGCTTAAACTCCTGCCGTTCCGGCAGTCGTTCCCCCCCTCAGGGCGGGGGCAGTGCGTGGCGATATGCGATGGAAAGCCGTCTCCCCCTCCCTGCCCCAGGTGTGGTTCATATAGTAGATACCTAGGAGGTAAGTGCTCCGATTAGTGTATGCCAAATGTTCGGAGATCGTTTTGGGATGACCTCATAACCTCCAGGTAGTTCCGTTACCGATGGAGAAGTCTTCTCCGGGGCCCGATGACCCAAAAAAGTGTACGGGTGTTGACCGGCAGGTCAGAGTTGGAAACAGTCGCCGGCGATGACCCGCTCTATCTTCCCGTTGTCCTTCCGGATGATCAGGGCACCGTGCTCGTCGATATCGATGGCCTCTCCCGAAAAGGTCTTGTTGACCGTCTTGATGGCCACCCGGTGGTCGAGCGTCCGGGAGAGGCTCTTCCACTCGCGGATGATGGAGTCGTACTCGCCGTCCTCGAGCTGCTGGTAGCGCAGTTCGAACTCCCGCAGAACCCGGGCAAGAAGCGCCACGCGATCGACCTCGCGGCCGACCTCGGCCTGGAGCGTGGTCACCGTATCCCGCAGGTTCGACGAAAGTTCGTCGAGAGAGACGTTCGCGTCGATCCCGAGCCCGAGGAGGGCGTAGTGCACGGTATCCGCCTCGGCAGCGAGTTCCAGGAGCAGACCGGCGACCTTCTTGTCTCCGATAAAGATATCGTTGGGCCACTTGATGAGCGCACTGATGTCGTACTCCTTGCGGATGGCACGGGCAATCGCGATCGACCCGGCCATGGTGATCATGAAGAGGTGGTCGAGCGGGATCTTCGGTTTCAAAAGAATCGTGGCCCAGATGCCGCCGGCCGGCGAGACCCAGGCGCGTCCGAGCCTTCCCACCCCGCCGGTCTGCTCCTCGGCAACGATCACCATGCCGTGCAGGTTTTCAGGATCGGTCTCGGCGGCAAGCTTCTTCGCGACCCAGCCCGTGGAGGCGGTGCTGTCGAAATGACGGATCTGCCGTCCGATGACCCGGGTGCGGAGCATCTTGTTGATCTCGTAGGGGAGGAGCCGGTCAGTCTTCGTCTCGAGGTGGTAGCCTTCCACCCGGGACGACGATATTCCGTATCCCAGCCTCCGGAGTTCGCGTATCTGCTTCCAGACGGCCGACCGGGTGATGCCCAGTTGCTCTGCAATCCGTTCCCCTGACACCGGGCCGGGCGATTCTTCGAGAATCTTCAATACGTTGATTGCCGTATCCTTCATGTCCATTACCTTTTCGCTGCAGGCGATTCGGTCGGGAGCGGACAGGGATCCTCGCCGCAGACCTGCCTCCGGATCACCGTGTTCTGCTCCATGAAACCCGCGAGATCAAAAATGCCGGTCACATCGACGATGCCGATTGCACCGATTGCCCGGCCTTCTTCATCCCTTACCGGCGCCACCACCACCGGGATGCCTTTGTACGGGCCACTCGGGGGCCTGACCCTCAACGTAGCATTCTCCTCGAGGACTTCCTCGAGGATGGGGCCCGTATAGCCCTCGTCGATGACCTTCCCGTCCTCGACCCGGACTCCGGGGTGGTCGCGGGACCGTGCCGTAACGGGCAGCCGACCAAGCAGATCGTGGATACATACCACGATCGGGGCGAGATCGCGCGCGCTCGAAGACGCAGAGACGATATATTGATCCATGGCCGTATCCATACTGTTCATCACGGTTTATCTAAAATAATGTTTCCCTATCACCGCAGGAGAATTCCTTCAAGAATTCGCGCGACGGGTACTCATGGATGCTGGTCACCAGGATCATCCCGTCGCCGAGCGGCTTCCCGACGAGGAGCGGCTCCCCCCCGGGCGTGGCGGCAAGCGTCTCGCCGCCGTGTGACGGGAACGAGCCGTCGCACTCGACGGCGTCGAGATCGTATCCCGAAAAAAGGGAGTTGAAGGTGCTCTCCCCGGTAAACCGGACGGCACGCGGCCCATAGGCAAACGAGTAGGTCACCGGGAACGGGAGCCAGTCGTAGGCGTCCTCGCGCGAGCCTCCCGCGCCGAAGACCAGCAGCCGGCCGCCGTTCTCGACGAAGCGCCGGATGCGGCCCTCTGCAGCCCGGAGAGCGGGGAGAAGGTTCGAGTAGTCCGGGTTCGCAAACCCCGTCGGCACGATGACCGAGACGAACCTCCCGCGCCAGAAGGGCGAGGCGAGCATGTTCGGGTTGACCGGCTCGCAAGCGGCGCCGCAGTCCTCGATGAGCCGCGAGAACATGAGAGGGCTGTCCCAGAGCAGCCCCGTCCTGCCGGTCACCCCTTGATCACCCCGAGCGGTTCCAGCCGGGCAACGATATCCGAGAGGCCCGCTTCGTGCACGACACGCACCACTTCCCGGCTCGGCTTGTAGACTGCCGGAGCCTCCTCCGCGAGGATAGCGTCGCTGTGGGCACGCACCACGATACCCTCTCCCGCAAGGCGTTCACGGAGTTCCTTTCCGCGGACCTCTTTTTTTGCCTTCGACCGGCTGAGCACCCTCCCCGCGCCGTGCAGGTGCTCCCCCACGTCTTCTGCATCGCGCCCGTCGTGCCGTGGAGGAGGTAGGACGACGTCCCCATGCTCCCGGGGATGATCACCGGCTGCCCGACCGCGGCATACTCGCTGGGAACGCCCTCCGCTCCCGGGCCGAACGCCCGCGTCGCGCCTTTGCGGTGGACGCAGACCTCCGTCGAGACCCCGTCGACGTCGTGGCGCTCGAACTTCGCGACGTTGTGCGCGACGTCGTAGATAAGCCGCATCTCGTCGTAATCGATCCCGAAGAGGTGTGCGAAGACCTTCCTCGCTTCGTGCATGATGACCTGCCGGTTCGCCCAGGCGTAGTTTGCGGCCGAGACCATGCCGCCGTAGTAGGCACGCCCTTCCGGGGAGTCGAGCGGGGCGCAGGCGAGCTGCCGGTCGGGGAGGCGTATCCCGTACTTCGGAAGCGCACCTTCAAGCGTTCGCAAATGATCGGTCGCGACCTGGTGGCCGAGGCCGCGTGAGCCGCAGTGAATCATGAAACAGACCTGCCCTTCGGCGATCCCGAATGCCTTCGCCGCTTCGGGGTCGACGATCTCCCTTGCAACCTGGACCTCCAGGAAGTGGTTTCCCGCGCCGAGCGTCCCGAGCTGCGGCACGCCCCGCTGGCGCGCCTTGGCGCTGACCGCGTCGGGGTCGGCGCCCGGCATCGCCCCTTCGCCCTCGCACCGGACGAGTCGGCTTCGGTGCCGAGCCCGCGCTCGACCGCCCACCGGGCGCCGTCGACCATGACCGCGGAGAGATCCTTGTTCGAGACCCGCATGGTACTCTTTGCGCCCACACCGGTCGGCACGGCGTCAAAGAGCCGCTCGATCAGTTCCCGTTTCCTGCCGGCGAGATCGGATTCGGTCAGGGGCGTCGTGATCAGCCGGACGCCGCAGTTGATGTCGAACCCGACTCCCCCGGGAGAGATGACCCCTTCGGTCATGTCGAATGCGGCGACGCCGCCGATGGGAAACCCGTATCCCCAGTGGATGTCGGGCATGGCAAGCGAGTGTTTCACGATCCCGGGGAGCGTCGCGACGTTCGCGAGCTGGCGGACGGCTCCTTCTTCGAGCGTCTCCGCCAGTGTCCCCGAGAGGAAAAACCGCCCCGGCACCCGCATATCGGGGACGTATCCAATAGGAACCTCCCATTCGAGGTCTCCGATCTTATTGATTCCGGTAAGCATGACAACCTCAGATATCGAAGATGATCTCCACCACGTAACCCTCTTCTTCTTTAACGATTTCGAGCCCGAAGTAGGATATGCCCTTGACGAGCGTTCCCGCCGAGTGTCGCGCGGGGTCGAACGGCTCCCCCCTGAGGACGGCGGAGAGCCGGGTGCCCCGGAGATCGACGTCGAAGGTGCAGAAGACGGTGTTCTCGACCTCGGTGACGAAGAGCAGTTCCGAGAGGTAATCGATGAGAAGCGATTCGAGGTTCTCCGCCTCGATCTCGATCTTCCGCTCGACTCCCCTCTCCTCGCAGGGGCCGTACATCACGGAAAACATCGCCCGGCCCGCCTCGGCAAAGAGCTCGTTTAAGGTCGCGCCCCGCACCCGCATGAGGACGTCGGCGGTGTGCTCCAGTTCATCGAAGCTCATGTTTTAGAAGCCATCGTAGAATATAGGAATCATTCTCCTGTGGATGGAATCGATGTAGCGGGCCTGGTACTTTGAGATGTAGACGGTATAGTCACCGATCGGAACCTGCAGGTCGGTCGCCTTCGGAGGTTTGACCGATACCGGCAGGAGGATGGGTCCGCTGCAGGATGTGCTCACCCGGAAGTCGCGTTTTCTCTGGAGAATATACGATCGGACATCCTCCGTGACATATATGCCCTGTGACTGGTCTGGCCCCTCAACATCACTCTGCATGGTTATCTCTCATATTGGCGGCGAGGCTAAAAAGTGGTATGGTTTTCGGGAACTACGTCGCCACGAGGACGTTCGTCACCACGTCCACGTACTGATCTTTCAACTCGTAGATGGAGTTCGTTCCCTCTGCGTTGCGCTTCACGCGCAGGATGCCTATACGGGATGCGATGATACCTACCATCGACGCAATGGAGTGATAACT
>NZ_JMIO01000106.1 GCF_000691865.1 Methanoculleus sp. MH98A
ATACTGGACCGTGGGGATATCGCCATTGGGGGAACGACGCTCCGTAGGAGCGGAGTTGAGGCACCGAAGGTGCGAAGCCAATGGAAAGCCGTGTATGGGTTTGTGTACCCAGTCAGAGAACTGAAGCGGGAGAAGATCCATTCTGGCAGTTTCAGATAACACCTGCTGGTGTTTGAGCTTAGTGTCCTGTTCTCTGTTGGGCAACTGCCGTTAGCCGATCGGTTCGCCTCGCCTTCACTAAAGAATGGTTAGGACCTTGGACAAAAGCGCAAAAAGGGCTAAAAAAAAGTGAGTATCTTACTCAATCACAATCGCCGGCTTGAACGGCAACGCCCCCGAGGCCTTCGGGTGCGTGCTCACCTCGGCGCTCTGCACCTTCACCGGCACGCCGAACTCATGCTCCAGGAACGCCCGTGCGCCCTCGAGAACCGCCTGCTCGTCGAGGGAGGATTCCTGCAGCTGTTTCACGAGGTCGGGCGGCAGTTTCAGCACGAGTTTCGTGATCTGCTTCGCGGCATCGGTCGCTTCGCGGCCGCGCTTGCGCATCTCTTCGTTCTGCATGATCTCGCGCACCACTCTCGTCTTGTCGGCCGAGGCCGCGATGATCCGGAAGGCCTCGTGCTTCCATGCCGGGGCGACGAAGAGGCTGACGGACGCGGGCTCCATCGGGAT
Source organism: Methanoculleus sp. MH98A (assembly GCF_000691865.1). Classification (GTDB taxonomy): domain Archaea; phylum Halobacteriota; class Methanomicrobia; order Methanomicrobiales; family Methanoculleaceae; genus Methanoculleus. The sequence goes on from NZ_JMIO01000106.1 coordinate 673, forward strand.
GAGCTTCATGATCGACTCGATATCCTCGACCGTCCGGGCGAGGAGCTCCTCGGCGAGCTCGATCTCCGGGCTGACCCGGCTCTCGTCCACCTCCGGCCAGGGGGTGAAGGAGACCATGCCTTCCCCGCCGATGTCCTTCCAGAGCGCCTCACAGGTGAACGGGACGAAGGGGGCGAGCAGCCGCACCCATGTGCGGCAGAGGTCCTGCATCACCGCTCCGCCGCTCGCCCCCTCGGGCAGGCGGCGGCGATACCACTTCAGGTCGGCCTCCACGCCGAAGAACGCCTCCTGCAGCGCCTGCCGGGTCTGGAACCCCTCGAGTGCCGCGGTGGCGTTCTCGATGCGGCGCTGGAGCCTGCTCGCGAGCCAGGCATCGATGTCGTAGGCGCCGGCCGCGTCCTTCGCCTCCCCGACCGTGTTCCAGAACCGCTCGATCTGCCTTCTCGTCGACGAGACGAGTTCGTTCCTCCAGTCGAAGTCCTGCCAGGGCTCGGCGCTTCCGACGAGGAACATCCGAACCGTATCGGCACCGAACTCCTCCACGGCGTCCTCGAGCAGGAAGACGTTGCCCTTGCTCGAGGACATCTTCGCCCCGTTCAAAAGGCCCATCCCGAAGACCACCATGCCCTGCGGCTGCAGTTCCTGCGGGAAGATCGCCCGGTGATGGAAGAGCTGGAAGGTCAGGTGGTTCGAGATGAGATCCTTTGCCGAGAACCGGTAATCGTAGGGGTACCAGTAGAGGAATTCGCCCCTGATCCGATCGAGGGTCTCGCGGTCGACGGTCTCCGGGCTTCCCTCCCCGAAGAAGATGTAGTCGAAGACCTCGGGCGTCAGGTTCTCCGGCGGAATGGCTTTCAGGTGATGGGCGATCGTGTAGTAGGCCATGTAGATTGTCGAGTCGGAGAGCGGCTCGATGATCCAGGTCGGGTCCCAGGGAAGTTTCGTCCCGAGCCCCACCCGGCGGGTGCAGGCCCAGTCCTTCAGCCAGTCGACCGTCCGGTCGAACTCCGTCCGGACCTCGGGCGGGACGAGCGCCATCCGCTCGAGCTGGGTCTTCACCTGCTCCTTCCAGCACGGGTCGCTGTACTCCAGGAACCACTGGTCGTGCAGGATCTTCACGAAGACCCGCCCCCCGCACCGGCAGGTGACCTGGCGGTTGTCGAACTCGTACATCGCGATGGAGCCGTACCGCTCCATCATCACCGCCGCAACGTCGTCCCGGGCCTCGCGGACCGGTTTGCCGCCGTACTTCTCAAAGACCTTCCCGCGGGAGAACTCCGCGCTGTAGACCTCCTGGGTGAGCGCCTCCATCCCCGGATCGTTCTGGTCGCGGATGCCCGCCCGCTCGACCGCGTCCTTTGCCGGGATCTCGCCGTAGCCCTCGACGGATATGAGCGGGACCGGCCGGATGGACGTGTACTTCCCCTGCTGCTGCAGGTCGCGGAGCGCGATGTAGTCGAACGGTGCGTGGGCGGGAACGCTCATGACGATCCCGGTCCCCATGTCCGGGTCGACGAACGTCGCCGGAAGGACCGCGACATCGCCGGAGAGCGGGTGGGTGACCGTCTGGTCGACGAGCGCCGTCCCGGGTATCTCCTCTCCCACGCGGACGTCGTGGTCCTGGAGGGCAAGCTTCGCCGCCGCCTCCCTGCTCAGGATCCACTCCTCGCCGTCAAGCGTCACCCGCACGTAGGTGACGTCCGGGTTCACCCAGAGGTTCGTCACGCCGTAGACCGTCTCGGGCCGGAGGGTTGCACAGGGAATCCTGGCGCCGTCCCAGGAGAAGACTACCAGGGTGAACCTGATGATCTCGGCCTTCTCGCCCTCGAGGAGATCGTGGTCGCCGACCGGGTTCTCGCACTGGGGGCAGTATTTGACCGGGTGGGCACCCCTGACGACGTGCTCCTCCTCGTGCAGGTGCTTGTACTGCCACTCGATGAACCTGCTGTACTGCGGATCGACGGTGATGAACCGGCGCCGCCAGTCAATCGAGAGCCCGCACTTCTGCATCACGCGGCGGTACTCCTCCGAGAAGTGCCGGACAATCTCCATCGGGTCGATGAACCGATCGAGGATGTCCTGCGGCACCCGGTAGAGGTCACGGTAGAGCCCGATCGTCGTCGTGTCCCCGTTTGCGATCCTCTTCGATATCCCGATGACCGGGGTGCCGGTGACGTGGAACGCCATCGGGAAGAGGACCTGTTTTCCCCTCATCCGCTGGTAACGGGCGAGGACGTCCGGGACGATGTAGGTCCGTCCGTGCCCGACGTGCATCGCCCCGCTCGGATACGGGTACGCCACGGTCAGGTAATATTTCTCTTTCTCTGCCGGATCGGCCTCGAACGCGTGCTCCCACCGGGCGATGCACTCGCGTTCGTTGCCCTGCATATCTAATCCGCTCACTCTAAGCCTCCAGATTCTGGTTCCTCATGTTCGGCCTGTATCATACCGGTCTTAACCGGATCGTCTCGCCCTCGTTGTAGCGCTTGATCATCTCCTGGGCGATCGTGCTGTTCTTGGCGAGGAGGATGTCCCCCTCCTCGTTCACCGTTGCCGTGAAGAGATACTCCTTCCCGGCGAAGACGTCCACGATCTTGCCCCTGTTCTCGGGAGATACGATCGTCAGTTGTTTTTTGTCGAGACGGATCTTGATGCCGCCGGCAAGCTGCATCTCTTCCTCGACGGGTTTCTGCGCCTCGAGTTCGCTTTTTGGCCGGATATCGATCCCGATACCGAGTTTGTTCACGATCGCCGAGACGTTCTTGCCGCCCTTCCCGATCGCCGCCGGGACGTCCTTGTCCTCGATGTAGACGACGGCCTTGTTGTCGCTGATGATCCGGACCTCCACCGGGCCGGTCGTGTACCGCCCGATCTCGCGCTGGACCTCCTTCTCGGCAACCTTCCAGGTGACGTTCTCCTCGGGCTCCGCTGCTGCCGGTGCCGCGACGACCGGCGGCTCCGCAGGAGCAGCGGCCGGCTCTCCGGTGTTCCTCTTCCGGGCGAGCGGCATCACCAGGGTCTCTCCTTCGTAGCGGAAGATCTCGATCTCGGGCTCCCGCCGGGCGTGTTCGCGGACGACGATCACCGGGCGGATATGCACGTCGCCGGGCATCCCTTCCGGTGCCTTGATCGCCAGATAAAGGTCATAAATCTTCGTAATCGCGCCCTGGGCGACGTAGATGACGGTGTTGATGATCTGCGGCAGGATGCTGTAGTCCACCCGGTCGCAGAACCGCCGGAGGCAGTCGTGCACCTCCATGGCGTGCACCACGCCGACCATGCCCATCCCGGCGAGACGCATATCCGCGTAGACGCTGAAGTCCTCGCTTTTGCGGATCTCGTCGAAGACCACGTAATCGGGCCGGACGAGCAGGAGGGCTTCGGCGGTGTTCGTCATGCTGCCCTCGAGCGCCGTGTACTGGGTGATGTGGTCGGGCACCTGCAGGTCCCGCGGCGCCTCCATCGTCTTCACGACGAAGTTGTTGTCGGCGAGGAACGTCGCAAGGCTCTGGGCGAGGGTGGTCTTCCCCGCCCCCGGCGGGCCTGCAATCAGGACGCCCCGGCGGTTCCCGAGGATTCGCTGCTTGATCTCCGGTGCCATGTCGTAGTCGTCGAGCGAGAGGTCGACGAGCGGGCGGACGACCGTGATCTCCATCCCGTCGGAGAACGGCCGCCGGGCAATCGAGATCCGGAGCGACCCGATCTGGACGACCGTGATCCCCCGCTTCTCGAGTTCGATGAAGCCGTCCGGGTCGCGTTTCGCCCGCTCGAGGAGTTCCTGCGCCATGCCCTTGAGTTCGTACTCGGTCATCGGTGCATCCCGGAGGGTTACCAGGCGGGTGTCCCGGAGTTTCCCGATCTTTGCCACCGGCTGGGCCCGCTCTTTAAGAGTGATCGCGATCGTCTCCTCATCGAGGTACTGGTCGATCGAGAGCGGCGAGAAGTCGCCGATCTGCGGCCGCAGGTAGGTGACGTCGAGACCTTTGGCCTTCGCCACCTCCGCCTGCACGAGGTCGCTCGTGATGAACCGGGCCTCGTGGTCGATCGCGACGTTCCGGATCAGGGCATCGATCTCGCCCCCGCTGGAGAGTTTCACCTGATCGAGGCTGGGGCGTTCTCCGGAAAACCGGAGTTCGATAACATTCTCCCCCGACATCCGGAAGAGTTCCTGGAGTTCGTTCAGACCGGAAAACCCTATCTCCCGCCCCTGATTCGCCTGGGCCTCCAACTCGGCGACGACGGCTTCCGGTATGATTATTGTTGCGCCCTTATATTCTCCGGTTTTTATCAGCGATGTTATGCGTCCGTCTATTACGACGCTTGTATCGGGTACAATTTTCATAAAAAATCACCATAGTAATGAAGTCATTCACCCTTATTAGCGTATACCTTCTCCGGATCGAAGACCAATCCGGCGATCTCCTCCCCATCGACCGTCCGGTAGAAACACGAGGCGTGGCCGGTATGACAGGCAGCGCCGGTCTGCTCCACCTCGTAGAGGACGGCATCCTCGTCGCAGTCGACCAGGATGCGCGAGATCCGCTGGACGTGTCCGCTCTCCTCCCCTTTCTTCCAGAGTTTCTGCCTGCTCCTGCTGTAATAGTGTGCATATCCGGTGGTCCTGGTGAGTTCCAGCGCCTCTGCGTTTGCGTAGGCGAGCATCAGGACATCACGAGTCCTTTTCTCCTGCACGATGACAGGCACCAATCCGTCCTTGAACTGTATCTCCATATTTATTCACATTCCCGCGATTGTCTTCATGATTACAAAGAGGATATCTCCCATGAACAGTGCGGTCAGGAATCCCGCCGTGATCGGTATGATGAATGGAATGCCGTAGGATATCCAGACCTTGCCGGCCTTCCTGTAGAGGGAAAGTTCCCTCTGGTAGTCTTTTGGGTGCAGCCTGAGATCTTTTGTGTATAGCCGCCGCTCCCCCCGCACGATGCGCCCGAGCGATTCCTTAAATCCGACGAACCGCCTCACCAGTCTGCCGTCCTCCCCTTCTTCGATATCTTCCATCACGAAACCGAACTCGTTCTGGATCGATCTCCCGTCGACGGGAAAGCCGAGCAGGAGACAGGGCAGCGGGGCCCGGTTCCCCTCCAGGATGTTCTTCGCGAGGATTGCGACGGGTGCCGCGATATTGATGAGCACGGCGTTCGTCAGCACGCTGAACGGGAAGAACCCGAGGGGTGATGCACCGAAGAACGGCTCGAGCGGGTAGAACGGGATGCATGCGGTTATGATGATGAGCGCGTATGCATCCGCCCCCCCGAAGAGGTTTACAGCCTGGAAGAGGTAAAAAAATCCGCAGAAGACCGCAACCAGGACGAGGTACCCCGCTGCCGCCTGCCAGTCCGCGAGGATGGTCAGTCCGTATACCCAGACGGCCGCCGGGATCGCGATCGCGAGTGCGGGGCGCCAGGTTTTGTGAGGCACCCGCCGCTCCTTTGCATCCAGGATGGATGCATATATGAGCGTGACCCCTATTGCAGCCGCTGCAATCATAAGGGGAACAGTTACCACGGGCGGGAGAATCATGGGCGGGTACTCTATGCACCTGTTGTCTCTTATTTCTGGCGATCTTTCTTTGTAGGGGATCGCTGTCGTTTCGATGCATTTTCCGGATGGATCCGGCATTATACGGGCACCTGCCGTCGGCCGGAGCGGTTCATGCGTTCGGGTTCTTCGGTGATAATCCCCTCCACGGTCGGAAACCTATCGGAGACTGTTGCGTGTAAACGGTCTCCTCCCGACTTCTGGATACGTCTCTTTCTCAAGAATATTTGTTAGAATCTCGATTCCATTATCACAAGGTATTAATAATAGCATACTGATGTGATATATTGTGATAGGGGGTAAAAATCCCCTTTCCGGCATACAAA
>NZ_JMIO01000107.1 GCF_000691865.1 Methanoculleus sp. MH98A
CAGTATCGCTTATTCTTACAGCATCAATCTGCTCATCCTTACGTATAAAGGCTCTAGGAGTTATTAGAACCAGCCTTTCCTCCCCACTGATGCCGTCATTTCTTTGAGGTGGAACAAGAGTAAACAGGTTATAACCAAAAAATGAGAAAAATATGTTGATATAGTGGAGATTAAGGCACCAGAATAACGCTAATATGATCGTTAGAGCGACAACCGCTGAAAGGAAGTTACTGAAGGTATCTAAACTTAATGAATAGACCGGGAACAGGATTGCAAATAGATATACTATGACGTGCTCGCGGTGATCCTCGGCAAACGCGACAGAAATTGTTTTAACATCGCTGTTTGATTGGGCTTTTCCAATACGCCATAGGAGAAATGCGTTCGGAAATACAATTAGAAATCCGCAGATTGCGACAAAAACATAATTATTGAAATGTGTTGTCCCTCGAATTGCCCACAGCAGGAAAAGTGGAGAGAAACTCGCAAGTACCATAAGTAGCCTTGCCAGTGTCAATCCTTCTTTTCTATAATTTCTCAATTGGGTTCCTCTCCTTACAGCTTAATTTTTAGTTCTATATTTCATTCGATACGTTCTTCCTCGATATACTTAGTTTCCTTCACCGCACCCCCTCCCCCCTATTCCACTCCCGCACCAGCCTCGCATAACACCCCTCGCAGACCATCGCCTGCGCCTCCCCCGACCGATACACCGCCTTCCCCGTCCCGCAGACGTCGCACCGGCCGAGTTCGACCTTCGCCCGCTCAAACGTCCGGTGGTCAAGGACCCCCGGGAGCGGCTGCACCTTTCCGGGCCGCTTTCCCTTCTTCAAACAGTCGTAGCAGAGGTACTTCCCCCCGCCGCGTTTCACCGACGACGTCGGCCGCCGGCCGCAGACGTGGCAGGGCTCGTCCTTAGTGACCGGGAGGGGGATGTAGTCCGCGGGGTTGACCGGGGGCGAAGGATGACAGCGGAATTCAGCACGTTGACAGCAGGTGCTGTCATTGAGCGGTGCGATAATTGAGGCATGTTCCTCATTAGAGTCGCAATACGTGAAGTTCTCGCTTTGAATGACAGCAGAACCAGAAACGCAGGCACTCCGACCGTCGCCGGAAGCCCCGCCGTCCATGCTCTCCATGCTCTCATTCTGCTGTACATGTGTGTACCCATTGAGGCACATATCCTCATTTCGGGAGGCGTTCCCGAAACCATCCTCGTCCCGCCCCATCTCTCGTTGACAGCAGGTGCTGCAATTCCGCTGCAATCTGCTGTCATTGCTGTCATCGTCCGGGTCATCATCCAGCCAGACCGAGGTTCCCCCGCTCCAGGCCCGGTAGACCTCGGCGTCGAACGTGAAGTACTGCTCCCGGCGGCGGACCGTGACCCCGCCGTCATCGCTCTGGGTTACCGTGGCGTCGTAGAGGCTGATCGCGGGGCACTTCTCCAGGAGGCCGGAGTAGGGCGTCCCCCGGCTGACGTAGCCGTTGAGGAGCCGCCGGGTCTTTTGGTAGGAGAGTCCCATCGCCGCCTGGAGCTGCCGGATGGTGAAGACCTCGACCCCCATCCGTGCGACCGTTTCAAGCGCCGCCGCCTCGTTCTTTGTCAGTTTCGTCTCCTGGCCCCCGGCCGCCCCGGAGAGGGCGGCATAGAGTTTTGCCGCCGCCGCGAAGTCCTCCGGCCGGGCGATCACCGCCCCGTCCTCCTTCCGGTCCCGCTGCAGGGAGAAGAGCCGTGCATGGCACTTGATCAGGTCGAAGAGCATGCCGGGGTTCCGGCGGTTCTGGGTCGCCGAGAACTGGACCCGCCGCGCGAACGGTATCCGGACGGGAAGGATCTCACCTTTGACGGCCTCCCAGATCGCCCGGCAGACGAGAACGTCTTCCTCCTCCGTGGGGAGCGGGCCGGTCGCCTCGACCTCCTTCATGTGTTCGAGCACCCTTTTGTCCTGCTCGATGGAGTCGTCGATCCAGGCCGTCAGCATCCGGTTCATCACCTGGTCGTCGCCCATATCCTCGACCTTCGCAAGCCACCAGACGCACCGTTCCGGGATGGTGCAGACCCGGAGTTTCCGCTCCGTCGTCAGGGTTCGGTGCTCGATCGGGTCGCGGAAGTTCGTGGTCGCCGATTTGAGGACTTCCTGGAGGTCCTCGGAGAGCGAGACGTCGTCGAAGAGGAGGACGGTGCCGGGCCGGAGGTCGTCATCATAGTATAGCGCCTTGTCCGAGACGGTGCCCATGAGTTTGTAGGCATTGGGGACGAGGTTCTGCATCGTCACGCAGGCGTGGGTCTTGCCCTTCCCTGAGTTCCCGGAGACGGCAACGTGCAGCCCGTTCGTGTTCTCGACGGACTGCGAGGCAAGGGACATCGCCAGGCACTCCGCAACCGTCCGGTCGCCGACGTGGCTCCGGTTGAAGGTGTCGAGGAGGAATGCAAGCGGATCGCCGTGCCGGAGGATCTCCATCGCCCGGTGACGGTGCTCGTCGTCCATCGGTGCCGGTGCCTCCTCCTTCTCTGGCTTTTGCACCCGCTTCGGCTCATACCTCTCCCGGAGTTCCGGCCAGCGTTGCGCTCCCCCGCCGCAGCTCGCATGGTGACAGCCAGCGAAGATCGCGCCGTTTGCAAACTGGATCGCGAACGCTCCGTCCTTATGCGCCGACGAAAACGGGCACTCGGCGAGGACGTAGAGGGTGCCGCCCTGGTAGGGCCGTGTCGACCGGATGGCGATGCCGTGGTCGAGGAGCCAGGCGGCGAGGTCGATGCCGGGTCCCTTCTTTTTCGGTTCTTCACGGGGGAGGAGTCCTGCGAGGTGCCGGAGCCGTTCCACCGGAACAATATCGATCTCCGTCGGAGCCGCGAGGATCTTCGCCCGCCGGTACGGCCGCTCCGGCGTGTTGTCGCCCTTCCGCGAGAGTGTGCCGTAGAGTTTCCAGATCCGGGCGGCGTTGTGGTTCGCGGTATCGACGGTCACGGCCTCGTTTGAGAAGAGGGCATCGAGGGTAGCAAGAGCGCCCTTAACGAGCGCCGTCGCCTCTGCTTCGTTTTTGAGATCGATCCTGTACAGGAGGTGCGCCCCGTTCCCGGAGTCGGCTTTGACGGGCGCGGGGAACCCCTGTTCCGCGAGATAGCCCGCGATCCGCTCGGCCGCAGCGAGCGCCGCGTCGTGCTCCTCGTCCGTCGACGAGACCCCGCTCGGCCGGGCGGGATCGATATCGACCGGGAACCAGCGCCGCTCGAGGATGTCGGCATCCGCCGTGGTAGCGTCTTTCCGGGACAATCGCATCTTGATTCGGTTCGCCCGCCGGGCGAGGAGGGCCGGGTTCACTGGGTTCAGGGTGATGTAGATCCCGGCAACTGCTGGATCGGCATCGAGCGCCTCGACGGCCCGTGCGAGGGCTTCATAGTTGTCGAAGTAGCCGGAGTGGGTGACGCCGTCGGCGAGCGCCCGGACCTCGACCACCCCGCCTTCGGGGGCGAGGAGTTCCACAGTCCGGCGGATCTCTTCTTTCAAACGCTTTCCTCCGGGATCAGGGGGAAAAGGGGGGCGCTCGCGGCCTCCCCGCAGGCCACCCGCCGAAAGGAGACGAACGGGATGATCCAACAACCGGTTCGAAGGCGAAACACCACCGCCCGCCCCGCGTGGTTCACCGCCGCATGCCCTTCGATCGTCACGGACGAGGTGACAATTTCGCCCGTCCGCCGCACCCGCTCCCGCATGATCGGGGCCGGGCGGCCGAAGAAGATGAGTGCCCTCACATCCTCGGGTGTAATCCGGTAACGCTCCGCCTCGACGTCGACGATGAGTCCGCCCGCAGCGGTACAGGCGAGCGTGCCCGCCTCCGGGGTCATGGCCGCCCCCGCTCGACGCTGATCGCGTACTGGTGATTCCGCGTCCGGCGAACGTTGATCTGGCGCACCGCTCTCCCGTGCCGCCGGATCTCGTCCGCGACCGCTCGCGGGACGAGGAAGAGCGGCACCGGGGAGACGTTTATCTCTTCCGGTGAAGATGTACCAGTGGCGGCCTGGCCGACGGTGCGGTCACACTTCAGGTTCGGGCTGCCGCCGCTGGTTTTTGGTTCGGTTCTTCTGGTTTCGTGCTGCATGGTTCTGTACCTCACGCACCGGTGTTCTCTCCGGCGCACACACCATCATCGGGAACTGCCGGTTAAAAGGGTGAGCCTATGGCTCCGGACAGGACAACCGGCCACATATAAGCGTTACTTTATCGGAAGATCGTGAAATCGGAGAATCGAAGAGAAATGCGCGATCGCGCCAAAAATTTCAGGGGATGAGAGATCCTGATTTGTCCGGGGAACTGCATGCGGCGGCCACATCCTCGGGTTCATACCGGAGACGAATCGCCCGGCCCCGCCCGCGCCCCGTTCCGGGCACGAGATCGATTATCCCGGCTCTGGCGAGCCCTCTGAGGTGCTCATGGTAGGTCGTCTTCCCGATCGGGAAGTAATCCCGTGTCTCCTCGAAGACCGCCCCCGACGTCATATCGCCCCCATCCCGCGACCGCTCCGCGATCTGGGAGAGCAGCGCCCGCTCGCCCGCCGAGAGTTCCGCGGCACGGGTCCGGAGCACCGGCGCCACGACCGTCCGGGCTGCGACCGTCACGTCGCCGGGGGTGACCCGGCGGCGGCCGTCCTTCTCCACCCGGAGGACTGTTGCCCGAACGAGGTCGATCCCGACTCGCACGTCCTGTTCGCTGGCGGCGATGCCGGCGATACGGTCGAGGAGGGATGCCGGCATCACCCCGGGATAAAGCCCCTGCTTGATGCGGTCGGTGAGGATCTCGCGGATCTCGCCCCTGTCGTAAGGTGGGAAGAAGACCTCCAGAGGATGGAAGACCGACCGGACGCTTGCATCGGCCTCGGCGTAAAGGTTCAGGGCAAGGTCGCCTGCGACTGCAAAGACTCCGGGCTTTTTGACGTCCCACTTCTCGTAGAGCCGGAGGATCTGGTAGAGGAGGAGGTTAGAGGTTCCGGCTGCGATGAGGTAGTTTGCGTCGTCGAGGCAGACAACAAGCGCCGCATCCTCGTCGTGGAGCCGGGCGGCGATCCCCTCTTTGACGCCGTCGAGGTGCCGGCCGGTCGGCGGCGGGGCGTAGCGAAGATCTGTTTGAAGATACTCCGGTAGACGGCGAGCGGCGTACGGTCGTGACGGCAGTTGACGTAGACCGGGACGATCCTCTTTGTCTCCTCCCGGATCTCGCGAAAGATCCGCCGGACGGTGGTGGTCTTCCCGGTCCCCGGCGGGCCGCGGAGGACAGCGCTCCCCGCGCTCCCGCCCCGGAGCGCCGGCCGGAGGAGCCAAGCGAGTTCCCTGACCTGGGCGTCGCGGTGGTGGACCTCTCCGGGGAGATACGTGAACTCGAAGACCTCAGGATCGCGGAAGAGCGTCTCGTCGGAGCGGAGGAGTGAGGAGTGCGTCATACGTCAGTCTGGAGAAGAGAGGGTTGTTAACGAGGGGCCGGGCGCGGGATGAAAGTGAGGGGGGCAAAAGCCCCCTCAGTCCAGCGAACCGACGGTGTCGGCCCACGCCTCGACTGTGTTCCGGATGGCGTCGTCCTGGTAGGACGAGATCCGGACGGTCTTCCGGGTGAAGGTGACGTAGAAGTCGTCACCCGAGGGGTCGTGGCACTTGAGCTGCGCGTAGTAGGTCTCGCCGGGGCTGTTCCGGACGGCCTCGCCGCCCATCGCGGCCTCGAGGGCCGCGTTGCCCATGACCTCGGCGGCGTTCGCCTCGAACGCCGTGATCGTCGGGGACTGGAGTGAGACGGTTCCGACGCGCTTCCCCTCACCGTTGATGAAGTTCACCTTCGCGGTGTAGTGCTCGCGGTTGCGAACGATCGCGGGAACCGGCTGCCCGTCGGCGCCCGTATACCCGACGCACCCGTAGGGGTTGTCGTCGATGACGGACTGGACGAGGTTGTTAAACGACGTTACGTCGGCGATCGGGACGGCGAGGTCCCGGACCGCCGTTTTGTTCACGGTTGTCTGAACGAAGTCTGCCATGGTTGGCTCTCCTTGCCTGCCAGGGTTCCCGGGAATGTGACAGACAACTATAGGGTGGGCGTGGGGCGGTATCAGCCTGACTTTATCGGGGAGCCTGGATTGAGCCCGGATTCTTGGATATAGCCGTTACGGTCAGGCTTTTTGTTCCCGACCCCCTATAGTCCCCCGGGAGGGATACCAGGATGACTGAGGAAAAGACCACCCGGGAACTCGTCTACGAGACGAACCGGGATGTGAAGTGGATATGCCGGGCGCTCCGGCAGATGGAGCGGTGCGACGAGGATTTTGAGACCCGGATCCGGGCGCTGGAGGGCTGGCGAGCGGAAAAGGCCGGGGAGGAACGAAGAGTTTCGACGATCAGCGCCGGGGCCGGTGGGGTCGTGGGCGGGGTGGTGGCGGTGCTGGTGAAAGTGCTCGGCGGGGGGTAAGCCTCCGACAGCTAGAGGATTTTGGAACGCTCTCTAGGGAACGTGTCTGTCCATCATTCTTATTGTGTTGATCGAATCCTGAACTCTTGTTAATTCAAATAACCTTTCGTTACCGCAGAAACTTACATGCCATTTCTGTTTTTTGTACTGCGGATACCTGTCTGTCACATCTTCTCCTGTGCTTGCAACAACGATTTTTTGAACCGCGTCTGCAGAGAATACAGAATAAGCTTCGGGCTTGTTAAACCATGTATTGTTATAGTGGCGAACATTCATTTTGTGATACACATAATAGTTCGTCGGATCGAAGAAATACCATTCATCATCGATTTGAACCTCAACCCATGCAT
>NZ_JMIO01000108.1 GCF_000691865.1 Methanoculleus sp. MH98A
TATGCAAACATGCTGATTAACATTACCTTCACCAAAATCTTGAGGAACAAAGGTGCATCTCCCTATTGATGCACCAGTGATGTTCAATAAGACGTCATAGGGTTGAAGTTTTGTTCTCTGCATACTATTATGGATTTTTTCATCAATGCAGGCTACATTATCCAATCTTAGACCACCGACGTGGATATTCTGGCTCCTCAAGAATGGAATGCCGTTCGCTTTATATACTCTACTTCCGCCGCTGGGAGTGATTCCACTGCCAACAAATGTTGCGACTTGCCCAATACTTGAGATCTCCCACTCCACCGGCACCCGCCCGATCTCCGAGTCCTTGAACGCATGCGTCTCCTCGCTCCGCACTCTGCCCTCCTCGTCGATGCCCTTCGTGAGCAGGTCCTGCATCAGCCCCGCCTTCACCTGCCGGAGTTTGTCGATCAGCGCTTCGGTCTTCTCGATCGCCTCGTCGATGGTGGAGAGGACGGCGGCGATGCGGCGCTGTTCTTCTGCGGGGGGAAGTCGCAACAACAATTTTTGTAACTTTGCTTTATTCAGAGTTTGACCTTTTATTGCTTGTTCGGCACACCCCCCTTGCGCAATTCCAGGTAAGGAATAATAGAGCCAAGCACTTACAATATCTGGAGAATTCGGATAAAAGGCGGCAATTGCTTCATTTGTATATAAATCAATACTAGCAATGCCTACCCGACCCAGCGTCAGTTTGAAACTCATCAAAACTGTGCCCTTTGGCACAAGTTTGACATTACTATTTTTAATGCCAGATTTTGTTATTTTCTCAGTGGTCTGAAAAATCCATTTAGAACCTAGATCGGAGATCGCCACCCAAGGATAACCGTCGTCATCATCTGCCCAAAAGCGAGCATCTTTGCGTGCTGGTGTCCCACCAATTTCTATCCGGCATTTCTCTCCTAGTGTGGCAATAGGCCAATCATCAGGATGACAAGAATCACTCATACCCGAGCTCCCGCAGGTAACCGTCCAGCCGCTCCTTCGCCGCGTCCCGCTCCGCCTCGATCTCGCGGGCGGTCACCCGGTACTTATCCCACCAGTTCTCGTAGATTGCCACAAGTTCCTGCCGGGATTGGGTCAGATAGCGCTCCAGCCCGGCGGCCAGGCAGTCATAGAGCTGGGAGAGTATCAGACCCCGTACCTTGTCCTCGGGAAGGGTTGCCCGGAGCCGTTCGATGAGAGCCCCCCGCTCCTCTTCGACGGCCTTCACCGCCTTCTTCTGGGCGGCGATCCTGCGGTTCAACGCCTTCAACTCCGCCGTATCCGGGACTTCGTCCTCGTCCTCCGGCTCGCCCTGAAGTTCCGCCATCTCCGCCTCCAGGCTGAGGAGCCTGTCCTCGGCGGCATCCAGTCGCTCAAGGAGGGCTGCCCCCTCGCTCGTCCCGAGCAGCGTATCGTCGGCGAGGATCGAGGAGGTCCAGCCCGTCGACCGGATTGCCTTCAGGTCGTACTGCGAGTCGACCCACCAGTTCACGAAGACCCCGGCCACCTGGTAGGTGTCCAGCAGCCCCACCGGTACGAGGGCGTCCTTCAGCGACGCGAGGAACTCCTGCCGGAGGGCGAAGAGGTTGTTCGACTCGGAAAACGCCTCAAGCCGCGGCAGCCGCTCCTCCCACCAGGCTGCAAGCCGGCGGCGCATCTCCGCCTCGACGCCGACGACGCCGCTGTCTGCTTCAATGACCTTCCGGATATCCTCTTTCGCCGTAACCTCCGGCACGAACTCGAGGTATGTATCGTCCCGCTCCCGGAGCAGCACCGTACCGTCCAGCGCATACCGGGCGAAGGCCGCCGCCTTCGCCGCCGCTTCAGAGCGCGGCACTCCGCCGAAGAGGTGTGCCCGGACATCGTGCGGCTCGGGTTCGGGAGAATTATCCACGTATCTGCGGATATTCAGGTTGTAGTCCTGCGCCGCAACCTCCTTGACGCTCACGATCCGGGAGTACTTCGGCACCTCCTCGCGGTGGTGGTAGACCTGCGCGATCTTCTCAATATCCTCGGGGCGCAGGTGGTTCTGCGCCTTCCCCTCGCCGTACTCCGCGTCGGCGTTGATGAAGAGGATCTTCCCGGCAAGCTCCGGCGGCTTGTCCCTGTTTATCACCAGGATGCACGCCGGAATGCCCGTCCCGTAGAAGAGTGCCGGCGGCAGGCCGACAACAGCCTCGACGATGTCGTCCTCCACCATCCCCCGCCGGATCTCCTTCTCGGCACCGCCCCGGAAGAGAACCCCGTGCGGCATGACCGTCGCCATCTTCCCCCGGGCGTTCAGGCTCGCAACCATATGCTGGGCGAACATCAGGTCGGCCTTCTTCCCGCTCTCCGGGGCAAATCCGTACACAAACCGCTCCGGATGCTCCATCCCCGCCCGTGTGTAGTTTTGAGAGAAAGGAGGATTTGCAAGCACCCGGTCGAAGTGCATCAGTTCGCCCCCGTCCGTATGCTGCGGTCGGGCGATGGTATCCTCGTTCCGGATGTCGGCGTCGTTTACCCCGTGCAGGATCATATTCATCTTGCAGATCGACCATGTTCCGCCGTTGCTCTCCTGCCCAAAGAGCGAGAGGTTGCGGGCGTCCTGCCCCTGCTCCTCGACGTAACTCTTCGACTGGATCAGCATGCCCCCCGACCCGCAGGTCGGATCATAGACCCGCATACCTTCCTGCGGTGCCATGAGCAGCACCATCAGCCGAACCACATTTGCCGGAGTGTAAAACTCCCCACCCTTCTTCCCCGCCGAATCTGCAAAGAATTTGATCAGATATTCATACGCGGCGCCGAGCATATCGGGGAATTCAAAATCTTCGTTCCGGAGCCGGTACTTGTTGAAGTGATGGATGAACGCCTGGAGTTTTGCGTCCGAGAGACGGGTTCTCCCGATCGTCGCATTATAATTGATGTGCTTGAGAACACCCTCCAGCTTATCCGGGTTATCTTCCTCAAGCGCATGGAGCGCCTTGTTGAGACTATTGCCGATATCCGTCTTCAGATCCTTGATCTCCGACCACCGGGCGCGTTGCGGGACGTAGAACGTGTACTCATCCGGGTCTTCGGCGAGCTCTTCGGCCTCGGCTTCGGATTTCCCCCGCTCTTTCCAGGACCGGACAACCTCTTCGCGGCGTTCCTCGAACTGGTCGGAGAGCCGACGCAGAAAGAGCATCCCAAATATATAGACCTTGAACTCCGAGGCATCCATGTTCCCCCGGAGGATGTCTGCGGCGGCGAAGAGGTGAGATTCGAGTTGTTGAAGCGTGAGTTTTACCGTGGCTATACCCTCCCATAGTTCCCGGTCGTTGTCGCGGGATTGTTGCTAGAGATCTCCTCTTTTACAGAAGATACAATTATCCACTGGCTTCAAGAGGTTTTTTATACGAGCGTTTGAATTTCTTTGTATGACCCACTGGATCGCCTCCTCCAACCGCGACAACCAGAAGATCCTCGAAAAGAAGCACATCTGGGGCGTCCCAAAGCGCAACAAAACCCTCATGCACCGGGTGAAGCCCGGCGATACGATACTCGTGTACGTCCGGCAGGAGAAAGAGGACGACATGATCCTTCCCTCAGCAATAACCGGAGCCTACGAAGTCGCCTCCGAACCCTACGAAGACCACTCCCGCCTCTTCATCACCCCGCCGCAGATGGGCGACGAGGTCTTCCCCTTCCGCATGAGGGTCAAGCCGGTCGCGGTCTTTGCCGAGCCGCTGGAGTTCAAGCCGCTGATTCAAGACCTCAAATTCATCACGAACAAAACGATGTGGAGCGGTCACCTCCGCATAGCCATGCGCGAGATCCCCGAGGTGGATTATCAGCTCATCCTCAAACGCGCCGGAGTGGAGGTATAACCGATGTCCGAGATCACCGGCGTCACCTTCCCCGTGCCGAAGAAGTACATCCCGCGCTTCTTCAAAGACGGCAAGACCGTCTTCATCAAACCCGCCACCGTCTTCAAAGAACTCCGTAGCGGCATGAAACTCGTCTTCTACCAGTCCCACGAGGATACCGGCTACGTCGGGGAGGCGACGATCAAGCGGATCGTCATCAACGATAACCCTCTCGCGTTCTTCGAGACCTTCGGCGACGCGGTCTTCCTGACGAAAGAGGAGGCCAAAGCCTACGTCGAGAACCAGGAGCGGTGGCAGGGGGTTCGGGTAAGGAAGGAGGTTCCCCGAAAGCGGCCCTGGATGGCGCTCGAACTTGAGGGTATCCGGGAGTATGATACGGTGAAGAAGCCGGAGCGGTTTGTGCCGGTCGGGGGAAGGTATCTGCGGGAGTGAAACTCATAGAACTCATAGATGATATCCGAAAATCGATATACCGGACTGAGATTAGTTGCAATCTCGCGCTTCTGATCCCACACATCTAGGGCCTATTCCTGGGCGGGTATTTATAGGGCTTTACGGGGTTGTATGCTGCCTCAAATGCAACAAAGTAATCCGCTATCTCGCCTTGCAAGCGCTTGCAAGTTGAGCATCCACAAAACCTGATAGCGAGATCGCCGGTTCCCACACGGTGCATGGCCGTATAGCGATAACCAAAGGGTTGTCGTTCGAACTCGCAGGCAAAGATGCTCTCGATGTTTTCGGATTTATGAACTGCTTGTGGAGCCTTAAATTCGATGAATTTTTCAAGGTACGTCAGAATTCGTGGTATGTGGATAAGGTTTCCGCATCCACCACAGAAAAGTCCCCCACCGATATTGCATTCACCGCAATGA
>NZ_JMIO01000109.1 GCF_000691865.1 Methanoculleus sp. MH98A
TATGGTTCCGATCCCGATCACGGTCCGCGGCGACTCCGTTCGCGTCGTGGAACGCTCGGAAGACGCTTCCTGAAGAATACAACGCTAATTTCTTTTTTGTCCTGCCGCGTCCTGCTATACCGACGGCGATCCGATTCCCGACTGCCGGGCATGCGGTTCATGCACCGCTCGTATGCCGCCCGGGTACTGTACTTTAAATCCTCCCACGTTGACCTTAGATAACCCAGGCAACTATTCCCCTGAGGAATAATAAGCTGGTGAACTTGTATGGCAGAAACGGTCGAGGTATTGGTACCCGGTGGCAAGGCAACAGCAGGCCCGCCTCTGGGGCCCGCGCTCGGACCTCTCGGTATCAACGTGAAGGCTGTCGTCGACGAAATCAACCAGAAAACAGCCGAATTCAACGGCATGCAGGTGCCGGTGACGGTAACGGTCGACGATAAGAAGAACTTCACGATTGAGGTGGGCATTCCGCCCACGACGGCGCTCGTCATGAAAGAGGCCGGCATCACGAAGGGGTCTACAGAGCCGGGTGCTTTGGTGGCAGGAGATCTGCCGCTGGAGGCCGCCGTTCGTATTGCCCGTATGAAGTTTGATGGCATGCTCTCGTACGATCTGAAGTCCGCGGTCAAAGAG
>NZ_JMIO01000110.1 GCF_000691865.1 Methanoculleus sp. MH98A
TGCTGCATCTTGGGGAAGATCTCTTCCTCCTCCTCGCTGATATGGTGTTTTACGTTCTCCTGGATCACCGTTATCTTCGCCACCCAGACGTCCTCTTCCGACATGGACGCGCTGTCGAGCTGGGATAGCAATGATTTGACTGCGTTGTGCTCCTCGATCGACTCGAGGGCTATCTCCTGCATCCCGGACTCCATGAGTTTCGGGTATACGGCCTGCTCCTCCCCGATCATGTGCGGCATGAGGTTCTCTTTCAAGGAGTTGTACTTCTGCTCCCGGTTGCTCGTGCCCTTGCTCGAGAGTTCCGAGAGTTGCGAGAGCACCATTTCGTGCTCCTGCTTCAGGATATCGATAACGTTCTGTGCCATCAGATCACTTCCCCCCGCTCTGCAGGGAAGAAGCCATGAGGGGCGAGACTGGTATATATACGTTATGCGCAGTTCCGTCCCGTAGCCTTGCCTGTCCCCCCGGCAACGATGCATCCGGCTGTGTGGCGTATCGTGCCGATGCCCGATGATAGCCGCCGGATATCCATAAATGCTACAGGCACATAGGATTGTACATGCCGAACGAGGATCGGGACGCCCGGACTCCCGGAACGAAACTCCGGCGCGAGTTGGGTCTTCCCGCGGTCACCCTCTCGGGCGTCGGGATCATCCTCGGGGCCGGGATCTATGCCCTGCTCGGGGAGGCGGCCGGCATGGCCGGCAACGCCGTCTGGCTGACGTTCGCCGTTGCCGCCGCCATCGCCGGGTTCAGCGCACTCGGTTACGCTGAACTCTCGTCGATGTACCCCCGTGCGAGCGCCGAGTTCGAGTACGTCAGAAACGCCTTCGGGAGGAGGCTTGCGTTCGTCGTCGGGTGGCTGATCATCTTCTCCGGCATCCTCGGGGCTGCAACCGTCTCGCTCGGGTTTGCCGGCTACTTCTCGGATCTCGTCGGTTTCCCGCGCGTCCCCTCCGCCATCCTGATCCTCCTCGTCCTTGCCGGGATCCTCTTCTACGGCATCAAGGAGACCGCCCGGGCCGCCATCGCCATGACCCTCATCGAGGTAGGCGGTATCGTCATGGTCATCCTGATCGGCCTCCCGCACCTCGGGCGGGTGGACTATTTCGAGATGCCGCTCGGGGTTTCGGGCCTCCTGCAGGCCTCCGCCCTCGTCTTCTTCGCCTATATGGGATTCGAGGAGATGGTGAAACTCTCGGAGGAGACCAGAAACCCGGAGCGCACCATCCCCATAGCCCTGATTATCGCGCTTGTCATCTCAGTCCTCCTCTACATCCTGGTCTCTCTCGCCGCCGTGTCGGTCGTCGGGTGGGAGCAGCTCGCCGCATCCCGGGCGCCCTTCGCCGACGTTGCATCCGTCGCTCTCGGCCCTGCGGCGTTCACCCTCATCTCCGTCATCGCCCTCTTTGCCACGGCAAACACCGCTCTCCTGATGATGATGGCGTCGTCCCGGATCATCTACGGGATGGCATCCTCCTTCTCGCTCCCACCCATCCTCGCCCGCGTCCACCCCCGGACACGGGACGCCCTGGACAGCTATCGTCGCCGTTGCGCTTGCCTCCATCGCGTTCCTCTTTGCCGGGGAGATCGACTTCGTCGCGAACGTCACGAACTTCACGCTCTTCGTGACGTTTGTCGTCATCAATGCGTCCGTTATTCTGCTTCGCTACCGTGCGCCGGATGCGCCCCGGCAGTTCCGGATACCCGGCAGCATCGGACGGCTCCCGGTCATCCCGGCCGTCGGCATCGCCTCGACGCTCCTTCTCCTCGCCCAGCTGGAGTCTCTGGTGCTGCTGGTCGGCGGGGTCGTGGTCGTTGTCGGTGCGGCGATCGCCCTGGTCGGGGAGCGGCGGTCGGCCGCCGCCTAACTTTCTTTTGCCCGGTAGCGCTCGATGGGCCCGATCGCTTCCAGTTTCCCGTTCGAGAGGATGGATATGGCGCCGTGACCGCACGCGACCAGGCACCGGCGGCCTGACGGGGCGAGTTCCTTGTCCTGGTCACGAATCAGTTCGATCAGCGCCGTCCTTTCCCTGCGGGCGCGGTCGCTGTCGACGTTGACCGAGGTCACCAGGAAGTCGGCGAGCGAGTTATAGCGTTTCCGCTCTTCATCGAGGCTCCCGAAGTTGATCAGCGTATCGGCGGTGAAGATGATCCGTGCGTGGGGCAGAAGAAGTAGACCTGGCCGTGCATGTGCCCGCCCAGGGACTCGAGAACCTCGAACTCGAGGTCGTGGACCGTAAAGCGTGCAATGACGGGAAAGATCGAGCGCATGCCGAGCCTCTCCGCCGCAAAGACTTCGGGGTCCCCGGGCGGGGTGAAGTGCGAGAAGAGGTTGATGACGGTCGTGTAGACCTCTTCGAGGATCGAGGATTCGCTGCGCGACCCGTATGCCCGGTTCGCCCGGCGGATGATCTCGAGCGACCCGGTGTGCGTATACGCCTTCGCTTCAAAAAGCCCGCCCGCCCCGCAGTGGTCGGCATCGGCATGGGTGATATAGATCCTCAGGATATTCCCGGGATCCCCGAGCCCGTAGTGCCGGAACATCCGCACGGCGTCCTCGTGGTATATCCCGTATCCGGTATCGATCATGACGGTCTCGCCAGGGGCCCGGAGCAGGAAGATGTTCCCGCCGCCCGGCATCTGGAAGCAGAAGACCTCGACGTCGTCGGCGAGGCTGATGCGCTGGACGTCCGCGTAAAACCGGTCGCCGGTGGTGTCCCGGAGCGTCCGGCCCGTGAGCAGGATGGACTCGAAGACCTCCCTCGGATCCTGGCCGAGGCTGTTGAGTTCCTGGACGATGTGGTTGACGTCCTGCAGGAGCGAGAGCAGGAACTCGTCCTCGGCCGTCCCGATCAGCCCCCGCACCGCCTGGGCGAACCTGACGTAGAAGACGGTGTCGTCGAGTTTCTCGCCGGTGGTGTCGTACTCGATAATCTCGAGCCGGTAGCGGGATTTCAGCCGGTCGAGCAGGCTCTCGACGATCGCGGTCTCTTCGACGTTTAAGCTGATGGTGACTCTACCCGGGTCGTGCCGCCGGTCATCGAAGTCGATGTAGGCGATGTTTGCCCCCGCACCGGTGATGTAGGTGAGGAGTTCAAAGAGGGAGCCGGGTTCATGGGGAAGGTATACGGAGAATTTGAGAAATCCGAGCGTGGGGAGCGACGCCTGAAGATAGCCGATCGCGTGAAGGTCTTCCTTCATCCGGGAGTAACTCTCCGGTGTGGCGGTCACCTCAAAAAAGACCGTGGCGGGATCGATCCGGCGGTCGTACTGGATGCGGATGATGTTGCCCGAATATGACTTGACGATCTCGGCCGCGCGGTGCAGAGCGCCCGGTTTGTCGGGCATTCTGGCTACGAAAGAGTATTTGTTCACCCGGTTCACCTTATGATTTTAATAGGTGCGCGGCCGTCTTATAAGCATTTTTTCGTGCGGCTTGCAGGAACCGGATCGATAAAAGAAGAATGTTGGGTCCTGCGATCCGCTTGCGATCGCACTACCGGCCTCTGCGCCGCGAGGCAGCGACGACCGCCAGGGCCCCAAGGCAGGCGGCAGCGCAGAACCCGGGCGCCTCCTGCGGCGTCAGGGCCTCGGCGACGGCAACGCCGGCTGCGGGAGTCGTTCTCATGGAGGCATGTGCGCCCTCTCCTGCAGAGGGCGGGGCAGCCGGTTCGGGCTCCTTCATCACGGTCGGCGGGAGCCGGGAGGTGAACGCGAAGTAGTAGACGTTCCGGTTATCGGAGCCGATGACCAGGTAGTCGGCCGATGCTGAGAGCGCAATCCCGGTGACGGCACAGTTCTTCCCGTCGATGTTTTTCATCCTGCCGTACTGCCAGGTTCTGAGCCCGGCGCCGTTCATCAGGTATGCGTACCCCCCACTCGTCCCGGTGCCGAGCGTGGAGCCGTCGGCATCGAGGTGAACCGCGTTCGCCGCGCTCGCCGCCGTCCATACGGTGCCTCCCTTCCCTTCGCCGTCCAGCATGACGACCGCGCCGCCACCGGTTCCGGCGCCGATGATGGTTCCGTCGCCGGTCATCGAGACGCTCTGCACGGCGCTCCCTGCATCATGCGTCCAGAGCACGTCGCCTTCGGCGCCCAGGAGACGGATCGTGCCGTTCTCGGTTCCGGCCGTCACGAACTTACCCTCCGAGCCTACCGCGACGGTGTTGACCGCGCTCTCGAGCAGAATCTTCTGGAGGACGCCTCCCCGGTTGTCGGTGACGAGGAGGTCTCCTGCGATGGTCCCTGCGGCGCAATGGTTTCCGTCCGGGGATATCCCGGCCCCCAGCGTCCTGCTTTTGGCGTCGACCGTCCAGATGACGTGGCCTCCCGCGTCAAGCATCATAAGCCGGTCTCCGGTTCCCGCCACGATGCCGTTCCCGTCGTCGGCGATCCCGACCGCGCTGACCGGGTCGCCGGACGGCACCGTCCAGAGCGTGGTGCCGCTGCTGTTTAAGTGGGTGACGTTCCCGTCGGCGGTTCCGACCACCACGACGGCCCCGTCGGCACGTATATCGACCGCCGTTACGGCGGCCGGAAACCTGGACGTCCAGAGCAGGACGGCAGTGGAGCTTCCTCCTCCGGATCCGGAGGATCCGCCCGATGTCGTCCCACTTCCGCTGTCGGCGTTAAGGAAGAGTTTTGTCCCGACCAGAAACCTGTCCTCTGATGTGGCATTCTCAAGACTATACGCCTGCCCTATCCCGCAGATGAGGCAGAATGCAATGAAGCATGCAAGGATCTTTCTGATCCTTCGGTGCCCGGGTGGTTTGGGGCACGTTATGAGACTGCTATGGGATATTGGAACTGGATAGCACCTGATCCGGGTCATGGTGTGCAGTGATACGGAATAGGTGTATATATA
>NZ_JMIO01000111.1 GCF_000691865.1 Methanoculleus sp. MH98A
AAATACACCGCCAACTAATGATGCACATTGCTGAGGTAGTCTAGACCGGTAGGGCGCGGGCCTGGAAAGCCCGTGGGGCGTTGAGCCCCTCGGGAGTTCAAATCTCCCCCTCAGCGCTTCTTGTTTTTCATGTAGTTTCTGTCGATAGCAAAGTGCATACCGACGATCTGTCTGCACTGTTCGTTTCGCACCGGGTCTTGTAGCAGAGGTATCAAAGACGATCACAACGACGATATTCAATAGAGCGCTATAGATCGTGATATGGGACGACAGGGGTATCCCGGGAGACAAAGGAGCGGCTGGCAGGGATGAAGCGGTACCCTCGCGAAACCTTTGACGATGTTATCAGGCGGCTCATGAATACCGCCGAGGACGAAGAGCCTCTGAGCGCCGAGGCTGTCCAGGGAATCGAGGAGTCGCTCGAAGATATCAAGGCAGGCCGCCTGTATACCCTGGAAGAAGCGCGCACCGAGTTGCAGGCGGTATGGGATACACAGTAAAACTCACGGGCGGCTATACCGGAAGCACTGACTTTTTTCGGAAAAAAAGGGGTTTCGCCCCTCAGATCGACATCCCGACCAGCATCATCGAGAAGAGCACCAGGTCGTAGACGGTGTGCGTGATCGCCGACGTCGTTGTGT
>NZ_JMIO01000112.1 GCF_000691865.1 Methanoculleus sp. MH98A
CATGAATACGTCAGAAACGATCCCGGATCATTCTCCGATGTATCAACCTCCTATGTGTGTGATTCCTACGTCTATTACGACGGATATGGTGTATGGTGGAACGAGCAGCTGGATGCACAGTTAGCACACCCGACACAGCTCCATGCAGATACGCAGGAAGGTGTTTATGGCGATTTCTACAGACCATGGTGGTCGAATGCATACAGAATCGACACGTGGATCGCGTGAACAAAGAAGAATAGGGTTGATGGTAATCATCTCAGTCCTCCTTTTTTGTTGTACGGGTTGCGTTGAAGAGCAACCGGTGAATCAATCGAAATATATCAATATTTCACTTACAGAACCCATCTCTCAAGCAGATGCGGTCATCGTTGCCCTTTCCTATCCGGGAGTTGCTAAAACAATTGAGAATGATTCGTTCCGGATCACCATCGGAAAGCTCACCGTCTCTGACGTACGTGAGGGAAGGCTTAAAGAACACCATATGGTCTACATCGATCGCTTCAATAGCACTACGCACGAACCGCTCGAAGGTTTACAGGTTATTGTGACCTACGACGGGGACGTTTACAAAATCTGGCGGTCGTTCCCTCCAGTTAATTCTTCAATTGCTGCAGAGTGAACAGCCTCTGCAGGACCTGGTATAGATGCCAGCCCCGGAGCCCACCCCGGCAAAAGAGCCCGGGCGGGCCGGGAACCTGGCTGTCATCCGGGCAACCGGGGATTCGAAACCCCCGCAGGCCGTCCCGATCCTCTCGTCGTGGAGGGATATCGGACCGGAGATATGTGAGCCGACCGAAGAAGATTGGGCTTTTGTCAAAGATGCCGCAACGGATCTGTCGGAAGAAGAGAAGACCCGGTTTGTTACAGAGGTCAGAAAGATACCTGCGGGGAATCGACACTGCCCCCGGAGGAGCAGGTCGATCTGGAGAGGGGACTTGGGTACTACCTGATTAAGGCAACCGAGGGAGTAGAGACAGCCCTTTAACTGCTGAACGATCCAGCCGTATCTGTAGTATTACTATGCCGGCGATCAGGTCCTGGCGTACCGATCGGCAGATCCCCCTTCCTGTGTGTTCCCGGGGTTATCGAGTTCTTCGTAGTTAAACCAGGGATGGTCGGTGATCGGGTTGCGTCCCCTCCTGCCCTACAGTAGCACCGTCGTCATCAGCGGAACCGTAACAGACGACCCGTTCGTCGAGACAAAGACGATCTGAGAGGTATGCCGGGCGTCGGCAAAGACCCGGGTGAGGAGGGGGGCGACACTTGCCGCGCAGATCCGCCAGTTGTCGACCATCTCCCACGCCAGGAATGTTACGTGCATCGTCCCGACGATGATCATCGCAAATGGTGTGGTTACCCGGCTGAGGGGGTCGACCGCATCGATGGATGGGGCTCGTGCTCTCCACCGAGCCGACGGAGGCGCGATCCCGATCGAAAAACGGGGAGGTTGAAGGTGGCGACGTAGAAGGGGAAGTCGTCGCCGAAGAGCGGCTGTGCGGACAGGAAAGAAACTACGCCGGTATAGGGGCGGTTCTCCGCCGGCACCGCATCGCAAGGTACCAGAGCACAAATGTCACGCCGAGGAGCGCCTCGCCCGCGTAGAGGAGGAGGGGTTCCCTGACGACGCTCCCCCCCTGGACGACAAAACCGCGGAGATACGAGGTCACGCAGAGCACCCCGGCAGTCATGGCAACCAGGGATGTGCCGAGGAGGAAGATGATCCGGTGGTCTCTCCCGGGATGAAGGATCCGCCGCCCCTTCTCCGTCAGGGTGTAGTCCCGCCATTTCCGGGCGTTCTCGTGGGCCACGAGATCCGCATCGGCCAGAACGGCAAGGTGTTCGTGGACAGTCGACTTTGCAAGACCGAGCCCGTCGGCGAGCTCGCTCATCGCCATGGGCCGGATATCGAGCGCTTTGAGGATAGCGACCCGGACGTCGGAGGATAGCGCAGCGATATCGCCCCGGTCGAGCGTGACTTCTTCCATGATTTGAAATCTCTCCGATATGGGTCTGGTCCGAAACAATCAGGTACTCCCCTGCCGGGAGAGAAAAGCGTTCCGGAACTGTCCCGGTACTGCCGAAAAAGAGGATGCGCCGATCTCCGTCATTCCGCCCGGAGGGTCGGGGGTGGGACCGGTTCCGGTGCACCTATCCCTACTACGACGAACGTTGCCGATCCCCCCGGGAGGCGGTCCCTGTTGAGGTTGGGGTCCGGGGTAGAGCCGGGGTCGATCTCTTCTTTCCAGGAGGTGTTGGAACCCGGTATGGTGACGGTCGCCCGCCGGAAGTCGAAGTCGATCGGTGTGCCGTTCGGGGTCGTGAAGGTGTCCGGGGCGGCAAGACCGATCGTCAGGTAGAGGAGTTCCTCCGGGCCGGGCCGCGGGAGGTCCGCCGTCACCCGCACTTCGCGCCACTCCCCGGCGGCGAGGTCGTCGACGGGCAGCGAGGTCGAGGCGCCGGGGAGGACATCCCCCTCCGGCGACCCGGTGGTGGTGTTCAGGCTCGCGGTTTCCGTCGTCACGGCAAGATCGGCACGTGCGCAGTCTTCGCCCGCGAGGTTCCGGATGAAGAAGTCGAGGCTGATCCTGTCGCTCTCGATTGCGATATCGGGAGTGTACCGGATATCCTCCGGGCGGGCCGGGTCGAGGCTGTAGCGATCCTCGAGGGAGATAGTCCGGTTCCAGGCGGTGGCGTTTCGCAGGTTCCAGGTCTCGTTATCGGCGTCGTAGGTGATGACCGGGCTCTCACAGGGACCGGGGTACTCGAACCCCGGCCCGAACGGCAGTATCCAGTTCACCCGCTTGAGCGGTTCCTGCACATGCTGCTGTCCCGGGGGAAAGGCGGCGAGTATGGCGAGGTTTACCGCAGCAAGGATGAGAACGGCGCCGATACCGAGCCATATCCATGTCTTTGAGTGCATTGTATCACATTAGGAAAAGAGGTGATTTAGAGGTATGGACTCACCATCAGCACTTCTCCGGTCTGTGCGTCGATAACGACAAGCCCTCCCTGGAGAACGTGGTCCTCCGGCTCGCCACTCATCGTGATCACCCATGTCAGCGTCTGTACGTCCGGTCGGGTGTACTCGACGGAGAGGTCGGCCGTTGCACCGGTCACCCGGATTCCCGGGAACTGCCCGGCTACGATCTTCAGCGCCTCGTCCCGGGAAAGTTTTGGCTCAAGCGAACATTTGATCTCCCGCTGGATCCCGATGTACGAGACGATCTCGCCGGTGCTCGGGTTAAGGTTCACGACGACCGTGTTCGGCGTGAGGACATCGCTGATCTCTTCTCTCCAGATGTACGAGTACTCGCTGCCCGCATCACCGTGAGAAACCAGGTCCGATCTGGTAAGCTGCATACTCTTCTTCGCAAAGCCGCTGTACTTCTCTTCGGCGTAGGCCCTTGCCGTTACTTCGGCTGCGGCCCGATCCAGCCGGACATCGCGGCAATCCTTCCGTGCGGAATCGAACGTGGCACGTTCGATCACCCCGGTCCGGGCGTTGACGTAAACCTGTCCCTCTCCGGTACCAAAGACATAGTACTCTCCAAGATTCAGGCGTTCGGTCTTCTGGTACTCGACGGTTGCGTCGGGTGCGTTAAGAAAGTCCTGTGCTTTTTCTTTTGCGGTATCCACCCCGATCGGGGCGTTGGCACCAGTCGCTGACACGACCGAGACCGCGACGACGAGGCATAGCATTGCAACAATGTATATCCGTTTCATGATTGAATCACCTCATTAATAGACTCCGTAGCGAGCGGGAGTGAGACAACTGTTGTAACTGCCGGAGATCTCGTAGGTGTCCACTCCATGGTAACCGAACGGCCAGTGCAAGTAGCAGTCGTCCTTTGCATTGCTTGCGGCGCTTGCAACGGTCTCCCCGTTTCGCAACCGGTCCC
>NZ_JMIO01000113.1 GCF_000691865.1 Methanoculleus sp. MH98A
CCCCTCTCGGGGATATCCCCACAAATCCGTGTCAGGGAAGATATCCGATGGCCCAACATGAGTGCCACAGGTGCGAGCACCGTTAAGCGCGACGTCGTGACAAAAACCCACCGTCCCACGTTCACCCGCACGACACCCCCCCGTCCTCCCTCAGCCGGAACTCCGGCTCGAACGAGCCGATCAGGTCGAGGTACTGCTCGACGGTGCGGGTAAAGAGGAAATTCTCCCGCACCCGGTCCCGCGCCGCGTTCCCGAGCCGGTCGCGGAGGTCCGGGTCGCGGAGCAGCCGGACAATCCTCTCCGCCGCCTCGTCGACGGACGAGACCAGGAACCCGCTCTCCCCGTCCTCTATCTGGTAGCGGATGCCGCCGACGTTCCCGCCGATCACCGCCGCGCCCTTCCACATCGCCTCCGATACCGTCAGCCCGAATCCCTCCCGGATGGACTTCTGCAGGACGACCGCCGCCCGCCGCTGGAGCGCGTTCACGAGCGCACCGTCCTGGACGCTTTTGACGATGATCCGCTCGTTCCTGTGGGCGAGGAGCGACCGGTAGACCTCCGCGCCCTCCGGGTCGTCGGTCGCGACGTTCCCGACAAGAACCAGGGTGCACTCCTCCTCCTTCCGGGCCTTCTGGAACGCCCGGATGACCCCTTCGGGGTCCTTCCAGCGGTCGAACCGGGAGATCTGCACAACGAGCGGAAGATCGGTCGGGATGCCGTAATGCTCGAGGCGCTCGTCGACGGCACTCTCGGAGAGGTCCTTGTTCACGATGGAGAAGGGATCGATCCCGGGCGTGAAGAAGACCTGCGGTTTCCCGAGATCCCGCCGGTACTCCCCGCAGGAGAGGACAACGGCGTCATACCGCTCGATGAACGGGACGAGGTAGTTCCAGACCTTCCGGTTCGGTGCGGTGAGGTCGAGGTGGCAGCGCCATACCCAGGGGCTCTTCTTCCGGTAATGGGTGATCAGCGGGAGCGGCTGCGGGTCGTGGATGAAGACCACGTCGTGGTCGAGGTGGTTTCGTATGGCGTTCTCGTGAATGACGCTCTCGTAGATCTCCTTCTTGCGGCCGGTCATGTTGATCGGCGCTCCCTGCAGCGCGTTATGAAACTTCTTCGTCACGCTGAAGAAGTCCGGGGGGCCGTGCACGACGCGCCACCCGGTCTGTATCCCGAGGCTGTTCATCAGGAGGGTCAGGGACGCGAGGATCTGCGAGACCCCGCCGCCGTAGTAGGTGGAGTTCATGTGCATGACGTGCATGTCACGGAGCGGCCGTGCTTTCTCTTTAATGCGGCGCACGGCCTCTTTGCCGATGTACCGCTCATAGTCGTCGATCGTGTGGATTGCGCTCATCCTGATCGCACCTCCCATTCTCGCGATCGTTCTTATGCGTAACGGCGGGGAAGCCCCGCCGCTCCCGGCGCCGTACCCTGCAGAACCGCCGGACGGACGCGGAGGGGAGGCGCGTTCCATACCTATATATGCTCCCGGCATAATGCTGACCGCCCGCCGCCGCCCGAACTGCGGGCCGTGCGGGCAGAAGGAGGCTGGACGTATGGAGCATGGGCCGGGTGCATATGGCCTGCCGGGCAGGCACGGGTCGTTCTGGATGGAGACTACCGCGGCGGAGACGCCGCATCCCCCGCTGCCGGGGAATCTGGAGACCGACGTGGCGGTCGTGGGCGGCGGCATCACCGGGATCACCACCGCCGTCCTGCTCAAACGGGCCGGTTACGCGGTCACCCTGCTTGAGGGGAACCGGATCTGTCACGGGGTGACCGGGCACACGACGGCGAAGGTCACGGCGCTCCACCGGCTGATCTACAAAGACCTCATCGACCGGTTCGGGGGCAGGCCAGCGCAGCAGTATGCCGAAGCGAACCAGGCGGCGATCGAGACGATAGCGTCTCTCGTCAGGGAGTACGGCATCGCCTGCGACTTCGCGAGAAAACCGGCCTGCACCTACGCTGAGACGGAAGAGGCCCGGGAGAAGGTCGCGGACGAGGCGGACGCGGCACGGAGTCTCGGGCTCCCGGCCGCGTTCACGGAGGAGATGGCGCTCCCGGCCCGGAGTTACGGCGCGGTGGTCTTCGAGAACCAGGCGCAGTTCCACCCGGTGAACTACCTCCTGCACCTGGCTTCGCTGATTCCCGGCGACGGGAGCCGGATCTACGAAAATACCCGGGCGCTCGAGGTGCAGGACGGCGGAGGGCGGTGCACGGTCAGGACGGCGTCGGGAACGGTCACGGCAGATACCGTGGTTCTCGCGACCCACTACCCCTTCTACGATGCTCCCGGGTTCTACTTCGCCCGGATGGAGCCGTCGCGCTCCTACGCGCTCGGCGTCCGGCTTGGCGAGCCCTTCCCCGAGGGGATGTTCATCAACGCCGATGGTCCCGCCCACTCCTGGCGGTCGCAGCCTGCCGGCGACGGCGGCGAACTCGTCATCGTCGGCGGCATGGAGCACCGGACCGGCGAGGACGTGGACACGCGGAGGCACTACCGCGACCTCGAGGCCTACGCCCGGTCGGTCTACCCGCTCCGGTCCGTCGACTACCGGTGGTCGGCGCAGGACTACATCACCGTCGACGGCGTCCCCTACATCGGCCCGCTCGCCGCCGGCCACGAGAACGTCTACATCGCGACCGGATTCAGGAAATGGGGAATGACCAACGGCACCGCGGCCGCGACAATCATCACCGATATGATCCGGGGGCGCGAAAACCCCCATGCGGAGGTCTACGCCCCCGACCGGTTCAAACCGGCGGCATCGGCCCGGCGGTTCCTCGCGCACAACATCGAGGTGGCCGAGAAGTACATCGGCGGCGCGATATCCCGGCCGGCCGGGGATCTCCGGGACGTCGCACCCGGCGAGGGGCGAGTCCTGATGATCGAGGGCAAGAAGGCCGGCGTCTTCCGGGACAAAAAAGGGCGGGTTCACGCGGTCAACCCCACCTGCACCCATCTCGGGTGCGTCGCCGCGTGGAACAGCGCCGAAGAGACCTGGGACTGCCCCTGTCACGGCTCCCGGTTCGATGCCGACGGGAAGGTGATCCACGGGCCGGCGGTGAAGGATCTCAAGCCGCGGGAGGGGTGAGAGGGTTGAAGGGAACCGAGATATGATGGACGAGTTGTCCAGAACATGATCTTCTAGAGGGTGTGGGAGGTGAGACCGCACCCGCGCCGGTGGCACTCATATGTGACCTTCGGGTTTGCTTGGCACGGATTTCGTGGGAATATCCCCCTAGGGGAGGGGCTGACGGGGAGTGCGATGGGCGGAACGCGACTGGCCGGAGGGTAGGAGCGTGAGCACCGTTAGGTGCGAACGCCCGGAGCTCGACCACCGTCAGGTGGGGAGGGGGGCTCACCCCCCTCGAAACTCTTCGAGTTTCTCATGCT
>NZ_JMIO01000114.1 GCF_000691865.1 Methanoculleus sp. MH98A
TCGTTCAGTCTCACAACCACAAAAAAGGTGACATAGATCGCTACCTGGTGAGCCGGCTCCATTCCTCACGGGATATGCCCGCCTGCCGGAGGATGCGCACGAGCAGGTCGACGCCGATCTCTGACCTGTGTGGGTTTGGGATGGTTAGAACAAGATCTTCTTTCACCATGAATGGGTGTCTGCCTCCCCGGCACGGCCAGCGTCTGAAGGTTCTTCACAAGCTGGTTCCATGAGACGGGTCTGATCCTATGCTCCGGCACCCGTATCAACCCTGACGATCTCTCCCACTGTGCGGCCGGCGATCGGAGGTATCGGGAGGCCGCGCCGGAGCCGTAAGATCAACCATTCGTCGATGACGCCGGCAAGGTTTCTCCTGCACTCTTCCAGCGTCCTGCCGGTTGCAAAGACCCCGGGAAGTTCCGGGATCTCTCCGTAATACGGTTCATCGTCCTCGATAATCTCGTAGTTGGCGTGTTCGAGTGCCGCGTTGATATACTCAAGGATCATTATATACTTCAATGGGATTGCCCCCGCATATAGGATTTTGCTTTCCCTGGCCCGGTGAGATCACGACTGCTGGCTACCAGTCATTCGGTTCGGTGTCGGTTATCCTCGGGGTGACCCCGATGCGGCAGGGACGCGACTCACTCCCCGGCACGGTCTTCCCAGAGCCCGGCAAAGACCTTCACCTGCCGGGTGTAGACGTCCGCCGAGTCCTCCTTGTACTCGAGCGTCGTCGGCACGCCGGCGTGCCGCCGGAGCCGGGCAAAGACCGCCGCAAGATCGAGGCCGCCGTCGGGACGGTCGAGTGCGAGGTGCTCGTCGGTGATCGAGCCCCGCCGGATGTTCGAGAGGTGGTGGAGGGCCACGTTGAGGTCTTCGAACCGTTCCAGTTCATCCACGAACGAGAGATGCCGGTAGTTTGCGGTGCAGGCGAGGTGGGGGAAGTCGAGGCAGAACCGGGTGATCTTTTTGCCTGCTAGCGCCGCGAGTTCTTCGGCGGTGTTCCCGAGGAGGGGGTAGCCGGCGTAGACGGCGGGGAGGTTCTCGAGGGCAAGGCGGGGATCGGTGTTGCGGTCGAGGAAGTCGGCGAACGTTTCCTCGGCGGCAGAGCGGCCTCCGGGTTCGTACCGGCCTGCGTGGAGGACGATCGTCTCTGCGCCGAGGGTGTCGGCGGCCTCAAGGGTCTGCCGCATCGCCTCCTCTATATATTCCTCGATCTCCTTCGCCGGACGATCGTCATAGGCGGCGGGGGCGCAGGGGTTGACGCCGTGGCCGTGGTGGGGTGCGTGGACGACGACCGGGATGCCGGACGCGGCGATCCGGTCGAGGCGTTCGCGGAAGAACTGCCGGGCCAGGGGGACGGCCTGCACCTGAATATGACGGATTGCGCCCTCTTCGTAGAGCCCCGCGAGCAGGGCAAGCGTCCCTTCGTCGTCGATGCGCACGGTGCAGCCGAGATTGTAATCAACCATATACCACCCTCCGGTGTATGCCGTTTGCAGGCGGAGAAAAAGATTCGAGTAGCCCGGAGCAGATTCGAACTGCTGTCGCGAGATCCAGAGTCTCACATGATTGACCGCTACACTACCGGGCTATTGGGCTCTAAAATGTTGTTTGTGAATCTTAATTAAAGTGACGGCCGGGGTTTATGCCCCGGATGAGCGCGGGCACTTCCCGCAGGCCCGGCAGACCTCGGCAACCGGCCTGATCTCGGTGCCTGATTTGCAAAACGGCTCGATATCGTTGAGATCCCGGCGGTAGTAGATATGGGGGACGAGCGCGATATGCGTGTAGCGCCCGCAGGGCACGCCGAGCCGGTCCGCGATCATCTTCTGGAGGCGGACGAGCGCGTACATGTTGGAGCCGGCGGCGGAGAGGATGTCGTTGCTCCGGAAGACGACCTTCATCTGGAGTTTGCCGTCCCGCAGCAGGCACTGGACGAGCTGCAGGCAGGGGCAGTCGTCCAGGTTCTCGTCGACGACCGGGTTCCAGGTGATCGCGACCGCCCGCCGGGAGTTCGGGGCTTGCCCGAGTTTCCGGGCGATGTAGTCGATCTGGTCGACGTGGACGTCCTCGCCGTCCACCGTGAGCGTCTCGCCCCAGTCGAAGAGCCGGCGGTGGTAGTCGTACTCGAACTTCGCATCGGAGCCGTGCAGGAGGTTGTCGGCGTAGACGTCCAGGAACCGCTGCTGGAACCGGGAGGCGGGGCTCGCCATGGGAACGCTCTCCGGCGACTCTACCTCGAGCGCGAGTTCCTCGCACTCGATCGTCGCTTCGTCGTTCTCCGTATCCAGCACCCATCCTTTCTCGAGGACGGTCCTGACCGCCAGTTCGTGTGCCCGTGCGAGCGTGGGGGCCCGAATGATCCGCATAGAGAGTAGTTTGCAGGCCGGGGTAGAAAAGGCTCCCCACTGGGGACCGTCTCATATATACATGCTCCGGTGGTGCCGCCGTCGGGTGCGGCCGGCCGGGGTGCCGGGCACGGCGGGCACCGGCACCGATCCCGTCCGGGCGGTGCAGGGCGCGTGCGGCACCGCGGAGCGTAAGCGCGGCAGGGTCGTGCAGGGGACGTCGCCGGAGTCGGGAGTTCCCGTTGTTTCCCGGAGTAAGATTTTTATCCTCGTATATCTATGGACTCCGGTGATCCGGGAATGAAGCGTGATCCTGGCGCATTCGGGGCGTTTTCCAGTATTGTGGTGCCTTTCGGGGGCGTCGGACACCCGGTCGACCACAAAGGATATATTAAGTGTTCCACAAATATTGTGACATATTCCGTGATTCGGAGTATAGAGCGTGGTGAACCCGTATTCGACGTCTGTCGAGTACCTCGCGTTCACATTCCCTCATGTCATCACAAATGGAGGTATAGTATGAAGAGTATGACAAAACTGATGGTTGTCGCCATGGTCCTCGCGGCTGCGCTGGTCATTGCACCGGCTGCGGCACGGACGATTGAGGACACTGGCAGCACCATCTATGTAGGTGAAGAAAACCTGAACCTAAATGCGCTATTTGGTTACCCGGCTGAGGATGACGATCTGGTGGGATACCTGGCTCACTTCAGCGGCAATATTAACGACAGGAATGTCGTGGGAACGCCCATTAAGGTTTCCAACGCACGTAACTTCGCGTTGACTGAAGAGGCAGTTGGAGGCTCTACCGGGATCTGG
>NZ_JMIO01000115.1 GCF_000691865.1 Methanoculleus sp. MH98A
GCAATGCTTTTTGCCAGATGGTGGTTCTTCTGCATGTTTGTGATATTCAGATCCTCGAACACAATTGTACCAAACCGATTCACCAGCTGACGGGAGGTCTGGTGAGCAAAATTGAGCCGTCTGTTGGCAATCCGTTCGTGAACGTGTGCGACGATCTTCCGGGCCTTCTTCCGTTCAGGAGTGCCCTTCTCTGCCTTCGAGAGTTTCCTCTGCGCCCTGGCGAGATCTTTCTCGTCGGTACGGAAGAACCGGGGGTTTTCAATCTTCTCCCCGTTGGAGAAGGTGGCGAAGGACTCCAGACCGACATCGATCCCGACTGTGGTCTCCTTCTGTGGGAGGGGAGGGGGATCGTACTCAACCGAGAAACAGGCATACCACTTTCCAGTCGAAGACCGCCGGATCGTGAGGGTCTTGATCGTCCCTTCAACCGGACGGTGGAGGACGACCCTCACGTCTCCGATCTTCGAGAGGTGGAGGCGATCCCCGTCAAGTTTGAACCCGGACTGTTTGTACGTGATACTATCGTATCGTCCCTTCCCCTTGAACCGAGGATATCCGGGGTTCTCCCCTGCTTTTACGCGCCTGAAAAACGATTTGAAGGCAAGATCCACTCGAACCTGAACGTTCTGGAGGACCTGAGAATGAACCCGATTCAGATCGGATCGTTGCTTCTTCCACTGTGTCAGGATCTTGTTGGTTTCGTAGAGAGAGATAGTATGCTGCTCCTGCTCCCAGGCGTTCTTTCGCAATGCGAGCGTATCGTTATAGACCCACCGACAGATCTCAAGCGTCTGCTCAAGCAGAGTCGTCTGAGACTTTGAGGGATAGAGTCGATACCGACATGTCTTACGCATTATAGTTTTATACGCCACGGTGCGCAATATGATTATCGATGGACGGCATTCATCCCCCCACTAAAGTGGGGGGCCTTCTGCCTGTTTTCTTCGTAAAACGGCGCACTACCGCTGACCGGCCCCGGCATGGGTCAGGATGTGCCGGATCTCGGGGATGATGATCTCCCGTGCCGCGAGGGTGACCGCCTTCGTCGAGCCCGGGATACAGAAGACCGCCCGGCCGCCGACGACCCCGGCGATCGCCCGCGAGAGGATCGCGGCGGTTCCTATCTCTTCATAACTCTTCAACCGGAAGAGTTCCCCGAACCCGTCGATCGTCTTTTCAAGAATCGGTGCGACGGCTTCGATGGTCACGTCATCGGAGGTGAGCCCGGTGCCCCCGGTGACGATGACGCAGTTTGCCTGCGAGAGCGCCGCGCGGACCTCGGAGCGGATCCGCTCGAGATCGTCGGGGATGACGGAATAGTGGGTCACCTCGATCTCCGCCGCCGAGAAGAGGTCGATGAGCGCCTTCCCGCTGGCATCGGTCTCGGGTTTCCGGGTCGTGGAGACGGTGATGACCGCACCGGTCACGGTGAGCGGTTTAAGATGGCTGCTGTCCATAGGATCTTCCAGTACCCCTGTACCATGTATTTTACTTGATTCTATCCCCCATCCGGGAGAGTTCAATCCCCGACCCCTTTGTTTCGCGTGGAGAAAGGAAGGGCGCTGCGGGCCAGGGATGGAGGAGGGCAGAGAGGGGAGGAACCTGAATACAGGATTTCCGGAGAGGAAACCTGTTAAGCCACAAGGATTGACAGGATCGTCTTCATGAAACCGATCGGATGAAACCCGGGTGCCCGGCAAAATGCTCTCCCGCGAACCGATCGGACCTCCCGATCCGTTCTGCACCGGGACTTCCCCGGGCTCTCTTCCGGCGGATCGATCGATCGGAGAGGGGGCCTGATCGGGTTCCTGCCGGAGGAGATGTATCCTGCCCTGGTTTGCTCTTTTGTTCCCTCTCGGTATCCTGTTTTCCGTACCCTGCTCTCTTTCCTCTTTTTCCTCTTTTTTTGCCGTCTCATCAGTCTGTTTTATTTTTTCCCTTTTTTCGTATCCTCTTTCTTTTTTCTGCTGCTTTTAATCTCTCTGTTTCTTTTCAATTTCCTTTTCCTCTATTCGATTTCTTTTTCCTTTCTTCTTCTCTCTCTATTTTTCCTCTGAATGAATACAGTAAAATTATATATATTGAATTGCAGAGGTACACATGACTATTGTCATCGGTTTTGAATGAACGATACACACGGTGTATCGTCATCAGGTTTCCACTCGAAACAAAGGGGTCGGGGCGATCCCGTCCGGGTCCCTTGACCTGCCCTCCAAGACTCCCCTCAACTTGACCGGTTTATCGGGATCTCCCGGTGATCCAGTGCTCGAAGTTCCACTGGAAACGAAGGGGTTATCTGGCCCTAAAGCGATCATATTAAGAGACCTCGACACGAAAATTTCCTGCCCTGCTTCCCTCCTCGGTGACATTATGTCGGACGATAAAACGAGCCCTATGGGGTTATTCAAAAAATACCTGACCAATAGACGTATATTCAAGAATAGGGAAGTCCTCCGCCACAACTATCGTCCCCAGATCCTGCCTCACCGGAAGCCGCAGATCGACGAGATCGCTTCGATTCTCGCACCCGCCCTCACGAACGAGACCCCGTCAAATATCCTCATCTACGGCAAGACCGGGACCGGGAAGACGGCTTCGGTCCGGTATGTGGGAACGGAGCTCGAGAACGCGAGCGCCCTCGCCGGGACGAAATGCAAGATCGTCCACCTCAACTGCGAGGTGATCGACACCCAGTACCGGGTCCTCGCCCAGATCGCGAACGGCCTCGAAGACGCCGATGAGCATCCGAGCGACAGCACGAGGAGCCATATCCCCATGACCGGGTGGCCGACCGATCAGGTCTACGCGGAGCTGAAGAACCAGCTCGAGAGCAGCGGGGGGGTCATGGTCATCATCCTCGACGAGATCGACAAACTCGTCAAAAAGAGCGGCGACGACACTCTCTACAACCTCACCCGGATCAACTCCGACCTGAAGTTCGCGAAAGTGAGCATCATCGGGATCTCGAACGACCTCCGGTTCACCGATTTCCTGGATCCCCGGGTCCTCTCCTCGCTCTCCGAAGAGGAGATTGTCTTCCCCCCTTACAACGCCCCGCAGCTCTGCGATATCCTCCAGCAGAGGGCGGAGATGGCGTTCGTCGAGGCCGCGCTCGACGAGACGGTCATCCCGCTCTGCGCGGCGCTCGCGGCCCAGGAGCACGGCGACGCCCGGCGGGCGCTCGACCTGCTCCGGGTCTCGGGCGAACTCGCTGACCGCGAGAACGCCGCGGGCGTGGCCGAGAAGCACGTCCGGATGGCTCAGGAGAAGATCGAGACCGACAGCATGGTCGAGTGCATCTCCACCCTCCCGACCCAGAGCAAGGCGGTCCTCTACGCGATGCTGATCCTCGAGCAGATGGGTAAGAGGATCTTCACGA
Organism: Methanoculleus sp. MH98A; assembly: GCF_000691865.1. GTDB lineage: Archaea > Halobacteriota > Methanomicrobia > Methanomicrobiales > Methanoculleaceae > Methanoculleus. Next base: position 3,380 of record NZ_JMIO01000115.1, read on the forward strand.
GCGGCGAGGTCACGGTGGTCTACCGGGAGATCGCCCGGATCATCGATCTCGATGTCCTGACGCACCGCCGGATCACCGACCTCATCTCCGAACTCAACATGCTCGGCGTCATCAACACCCGGGTCATCTCGCGGGGCCGCTACGGCCGGACGAAGGAGATGTGGTTCGATGCAGCGACGAGCAAGATCGAGGAGGTCGTCACGCGCGACCCGAGGCTCGACGACGAGAGGCTCAAGAAACTCGACCTCAACCGATTGAGAGCAATGTTCAGGTGAAACCATGGACGAAAAGGACCGTATCCTCCTCCATCTCCTGGAGGAGAATTGCCGCACCCCCGTAAGCGAACTCGCGGTGCTGGCTGAGATGAGCGAGCAGGACGTAAAAGACCGAATCGGCCGGCTGGAAGCGGCAGGCGCCATCCGCCGCTACGGGGCGGTCGTTGACTGGGAACGGGCCGGCGACGGAAACGTCGCCGCGGTGCTCGAGCTCAAAGTCTCGCCCGAGCGGGACTTCGGCTACGACCGGATCGCCGAGCGGATCACCCGGTTCCCGCAGGTCCGGTCGCTCCGCCTGATGACCGGCGCGTACGACCTCCAGATCCTGGTCACCGGGCCGAGCATGCACGAGATCGCGCGGTTCGTCTCCGAGCAGATCGCCCCGATGGACCGGATCCGCGAAACGGCGACGCACATCATCATGAAGACCTACAAGGAGAACGGCACCACCTTCGCCGAGCGCGAAGATGTCGAGCGGCTCCCCTACTCGTTCTGAGGTGAGACGGTTGAGGGATTTCATCTCGAAACGGGCCCGCGCCATACCTCCTTCGGGTATCCGGAAGTTCTTCGATATCGCCCAGACGATGGAAGACGTCATATCTCTGGGCGTCGGCGAACCGGACTTCGTGACACCCTGGTGCGTCTGCGAGGCGTCCATCTACTCCATCGAACAGGGGTCGACCGCCTACACCTCGAACAAGGGGACGCCCCACCTCAGGGCCGCCATCAGCCGCTACCTCGATACCCGCTTCTCCACGCACTACGATCCCGAGGCGGAGATCATCGTCACCTGCGGCGTCTCGGAGGCGGCCGATATCGCCATCCGGGCCGTCGTCGACCCCGGTGACGAGGTGCTTGTCGCCGAGCCCTGCTACGTCTCCTACAACCCCTGCGTCTCTCTTGCCGGAGGAACGCCGGTGCCGGTCCTCTGCCGTGCGGACGACGAGTTCCGGCTGACGGCCGATGCTCTTGCGGAGAGCATCACTCCGCGGACGAAGGCGCTCGTCGCGAACTTCCCGAACAACCCCACCGGCGGGGTGATGGAGGAGGCGGACTGGCACGCGATCGCCGATCTCCTGGTCGACCACGACCTCCTTCTCATCAGCGACGAGGTTTACGCCGAGCTCACCTACGACGGCGACCACTTCTCACCGGCACGGATCCCGGAACTCTTTGAGCGGACAATCACCTTGAACGGGTTCTCAAAGGCTTTCGCCATGACCGGGTGGCGGATCGGTTACCTCTGCGCTCCCCCCGGGATCGCCGCGGCGGCCCTGAAGATCCACCAGTACGTCGCGCTCTGCGCCCCCATCATGGGGCAGATCGCGGCTTATGAAGCGCTCCGGAACGGGGAGGCCGAGAAGGATGCGATGGTCCGGGAGTACCGTCTCCGGCGCAACCTCTTCGTCGACGGGCTGAACAAACTCGGCCTTGCCTGCCACGTCCCGAAGGTGCGTTCTATGCCTTCCCGTCGGTGGAGAGCACCGGCATGACCGATGTCGAGTTTGCGGAGGGGCTCCTGCGCGATCAGCACGTCGCGGTCGTCCCGGGAAGCGCCCTCGGCCCCTCGGGGGCCGGGCACGTGCGGTGCGCCTACGCGGTCTCGCGCGACGATCTCAAAGAGGCGCTCTCCCGGATGGGGGCCTTTTTGGAATCAGTAAAATAAAAATACCTCCATAAATATCTTCAAACAAAAATCGAAGCTCTTTTATGGGAGATCCCTGCCCGGGCAACCGTCAGTTTGCTGTCCGACAGAGGAACGACAGGTGGAGAACCCCTTTATTTCCACTGGAGATGTTGATTTATTCGGGGATTTTGGCCGGCCGGGATCCCGGTGTGCCCGTATCGGAAATATGCACTCAGTCACCCAAACCCCGGGCAGATCTTCGGGTTCGCATCCGCGCTCCTGTACGTGATCTGTAATCGGATCATCATACTGCTCGGGAGGAAAAATCCGGTGCGACGGTCTGGAATGTCCGTGAAATTAAATTTCCACTGGAAATGAAGGGGTCTAGATCGTGACGGCAGCGAACCTGGGATGATCGGTGGGTGCCAGGATTGATATACAATGACCGTTGCCGCCGGAGACACGGGATATTCGCGAGTATTGCAGCGCAACGCCGGAGATACTCGACCTGCACCAATCGTTCAGAAAGTCCTTCCTCTCCACCTTTGAAAGCTCAGGAGAGAAGTTGGCTAGGACTACCTGAACTGACCATGCTGGTGATCTTTAGATGGCCCTAGATTATCCTCATAACACGCAGAGCGCGGCCTATCGGCAGGTTCTCAGACGTGTATATGGGCGGAAAGAGTTAGTAGAAGCAGTCAATACAAACAAGAATAAGATCGCAACATGATTTTACTCTCTCAAATTTCGAAAGGTATACATATAGGTTAATACACCTCTTCAAATAAGAGGTGTCATTCTTGAAATGGCATGAGGTAAGAGACCCTGTTCATGGCTTCATTAATTTTAATGATATTGAAAAGGATCTGATAAATCACCCGGTTTTTCAACGATTAAGGAGGATAAAACAGCTTGCTCTCACAGAGATGGTTTATCCCGGCGCGACCCACACTCGGTTTGAACATTCGTTAGGAGTCATGCACATAGCCTCACGAATGTTTGATTCGATTGTAA
>NZ_JMIO01000116.1 GCF_000691865.1 Methanoculleus sp. MH98A
CCCGTTCGTCATCAGCCTCTGTCCATCCGTCAAGGTATGAAACTCGCGGCAGGCTACGGATTGCCTCGGCAATCTCTTCTTCGGAACATCCTTTGCTTCGGAGTTCGCTGATGAACGAGGGAGATCGTTCCTGAAGTGTTGCAGGATCCACGATGTCCAGCTTCTCAATATCGAGTGCCCCGGCATCCATTGCCATCGCCGGCACCATCACCACACTCACCAGCATTATCGCCAGGAGTGTGGAGAATGCCCGCAGTCCAATTTTTCCGTTCATCTGTTTTTCCTCCGGTTTTTCCCCGGAGGCGGGAAGAGCATACCTTCAAGTGCAGGAAGTGCATACACTTCCATTGCCTCCGGGCTTGCGGGGCGTGTCATTCGGGGCGTCAACCGGGGATGGGTGCCCCCGCACACAAGCGGGTACCGCATGCGGCACTCGATGCGATTCTGGGTCGTTAGAACATATAAAATCAGCAGTCATCGTTCGGCTGGAACCGAACACATCATAAACCTTCTTATGGCAGGACAATAATTCCTGCCCCTGGAGACAGGACCCGCCGTCGGGCGCCGGGATAATGGTCACGGCCCTGCCACGCTCGTCGAACCTCCCCCCACGGAACCGGGCACCGTCGCAGTTGTTCCCGGCAAAGACCGCCGAAAACTATTCCCCTCATACATCCCGGTTGCCGGCGCGGAGGCGTTGATCGTATTCTGCCGATTGGACGGGTCTGTTTTGAACAGACGAAATGCAAATATATACCACTGACCGTCTACGCCTGTCAGGACGCGGCCCGACCGACCAAAAACGGATCAGCCAGAACCCGAAGTTTTTCCCGGTCGCGCGAAGCGTCCCAGACCCCGCAAACATCTCCCAGTCGCATGATGATTATGTTCTCCGGCCAGTCCTCGAAATCCAGAAAGAAGACCGCTTCGTCTGCAAGGATCTCCTTCGGCGACCCATCGACGATATAACCCGTCTCGAATCTCGTGGGAGCAGGGAGATGCATCGCGACATAGGTGTCGTTTTGTTTCATGGCGTCCAGCTCAACCCGCGAGAACCCCATCTTATACTGACCACAGGTGCTCCGGATCTGCTCGCGGCACTCTGCTTCGATGGCAGGATACCCGGGATCTCCTGGATAGAGGATAACGCCCGGGTCTCCTGCATGATGAATCTCGATAAATGATGTATTCTCCCGGGGAACGCCTGTCGGGCGGGGTGTTCGGTTCTCCGGAACCTCCGTCGGTATCTCACCCGGCCCTTGCAGATCCGGGTTCGGGAGTATATGTATTCCAACCAGGACCAGCATGCCCGCGGCGGCACAGGTGATGACGAGGTACAGAATCTTCTTCATAGAATTTCGCTCCGAAAAAGAAGAGGAACCTGGGGCGGTCACTTTACCGCCGGGATACCCTCCCAAGGTCGGGGGACGCGGGGATGTATCTGACGAATGCGGTTCCCCCGGTCTCATCCCGCACCTCGCCCCTGAAGATGTAGACCGGGACGAGGTAGGTAGGCTCATCCATCGCCGGTGCTTCATAATACCCAAGTTCGATCCCGGTGATAACCGCGGTCGGGCCTTTTCCGTCGACCGCCAGCCCAGTCGCCTTCAATTCTTCAAAAGCTTCCTGTGGCGTTATGACTGCTATCTCCTTCTCCGGGGCATAGTCTCTCCAGAGTTTGTAAACATTCAGGATATCCCCGCCGCCGCCGATCTCAGCCGTCAATTTCGAACCCACAACCGGCCGACCGTCGATTGTGCGGGAGTAAGAGACCTGGACGTCTTCAAAGGCGATACCGATCACCTCACCATCCTCGTTATACTCAACGATTTGGGGGTGGGCAACGCCACACAGGATTGCATCGGGGGGCATCAGCCCGGTCTCCTCCAGGTACTGTGTTGCGATCTGGATCGCCTCATCGTCCGAAGGAAGGCTTTCCGGCAGGTCTTTGTCGTTCGGGTTCATCCAACGGGGGATATCAATCAGAGCGACTCTCCCCGACTTCATATGAACCTCCAACGAGTGGGGTTCATCGGAGAGCAGCATCTGGTCGTACGATTCGCGCACCGTTCCCTTCAGGCCTATCTTCTCCGCCATCGATGAGACAAGTTCCGTCGTGATCTCCGGCTCCAGCACCCGATACAGGATAACCTCCGCAGGCGTCGGCGGGAACGGAACAGAGGCGGTGTAGGTGAGGTTTGCAGCACCCGCCGATTTCACGCCACCTATCTGGTTGGATTGACCACAGTCAGGTGTATGACTGTCGCTGAAAAACACGGGTATGCTGACAACGCAGATGACTCCAAGAAGCGCCAGGACACCGGCACTAACTCCAATTAGTTTCATGTTCATGTGATCACCTCAACACTGGTACGTACCGTACAGGAACGACGTTCCGG
>NZ_JMIO01000117.1 GCF_000691865.1 Methanoculleus sp. MH98A
CTGTTACTACAAAATTTTGGATAAAAAATACTTTGGTTAAATGTATTAATAATCTTTTGAAAACGAGATTAACACATCATTTTAAGAGAACATGCATGAGAGCAACTCAGCAGGGGACATCAGACCAGATGAGCAGGAAAAAACGGTTTAAGATTAGATCCTGAGCATATTTCTAAAAAACCGGATCTCTTCCTTTTTGAACCCCCGTAATATGAACAGTCCTGCCCCGTAAACCAGCGCAGAAATACCCACCAGCAAAATGATGCCCAACAGATTCCCGGACATCTGTGCCCCACCGATAACAACAACCACACCCATGATCGTCGCTGCGACGAGACATTTCAGTATGAAAGAGGCATTGATATCAAATACGAGATATTTAGATGAATAATACATCGATACGACAAAGGCCAGGGCAAATGCAACCAGGGTTGTAGCCGCCGCCCCGAGAATTCCAATTCTTGGAACGAATATGATATTCAGCCCAAGGTTCAGGGTTGCTGCCACAATCCATATTGTCCCGGTGATGCCGGTCTTCTTTTCTAATACCAGGATCTGCGTGATAATCGTGTACAATCCAAACAGTAACCCACTCAACGCCATGAAGGGAGTTATCAGGTAGCCCTGTTCTGCAATCTCCGGGGTCGAGAGGATCGTCAACAGCGGCCTGGAGAGCAGAGACAGTCCTACGGCTGAAGGGATTGCCAGCGCAAGGAAGTACTTCATGGAATACGACAGGACGGTTTTGACGTCTTTGAGGTTACCGTCATCATAATGCTTCGAAAGCACCGCCGGGAGCATAAACGAAAGCGGCGCGATGAACATATTGATAATATGCCCGAGGCTGTACCCTGGAGAATAGTATCCCACGTATGCATTTCCGAGGAACAGAGCGATCACGTACCTATCGCTCGAGTTCACCACCCAGCTGGAGAGGTTCCCCGGCACCGTGGGGAGGCCGAAGGAGAGGTGCTCCCGCAGGTTCTTGAATCCCGGGAGGGTAACCCCGATCTCGGAGACGATGAGAATACCCATCACGAGGAACAGCACCAGATTGGTGACGAGCAACCCGACCGCCGCGCCGAAGATCCCGTAGCCGGCAAGGACAAGTGCCGCGACCGAGATCAGCTGCAGGCAGGTCTTGAGGAAGAGGAGCGAGGAGTACCGCTTGATCTGCTGGAACGTCCTGAAGTAGTTATACTGGAGAAGGTTCATGCACTCCAGAAAGACGACCAGGGCGAGAATCCGGGTGACCGTTGTCCGGCCATCGAAGAGTGCAACGGCTATGGGCTCGGCCAGGAGGAACAGAGCGATCGATGCAAGGCCCGCGCTCAGGATCGTGATGCCCGCGATCGAGTAGTAGCCCTCCCGGATCTCCTCCCGTGATTTAGCCGCCGCGAGGAACCTGACCATCGTGTAGGGGAGGCCGAGCATCACCACCCCCGGGAAAAGGCCGATGGTCACGGTGATCTGGACGTATGTCCCGTAGTCTTCGATAGGGAGGGTCTTCGTGAGGATCGGGAGGAGGATGAGCCCGCTCAGGCTGATGAGGAGGTTGGTCAGGCCGATGAGTCCTATGCGTCGGGCGAATTGGTGGTATTCCTGCAACAATAATTAATGGGAAGTATGCTTATTTAACGATGCCTGGAAAGGGTTTTGGATTTTGGAACTTAGAGAGGGATATGTGCTCCGTCTTAGCGAGTTTAACGATTTCAGAGTCAGTTGTGAGGAGGAGTGCTTCTGATCACTAGGGATCGGGAAAGCACAAATCTAGAGGGAAAACCCGTTTAAAAATGAAGAAATATTTGTCTCCCAATTCGGCTCCCAGAAGTATGATGGTTGTGCGGAGGGATAGCCATATTCACCGTCGAGGATAGCGTCGCGGAGTTCTTCACAACCTGAAAACTTATACCCGAGAGAGTCTGGGGTCATATTGTTATTAAGAATAAATATTCTTTTTCCACTGAATGCAACAGCTTCAAAGAGCGTTGTGGAGTTATAGCCCACAATTATCTCGCTTGAGGCAATGAGTTCATAGATATTGTCGTAGGTTCTAATCTGAACGTTGGGGTATTTTCTGAGATCCTCGTAGCGATGAGTGAACGGCACTTCCCCTGGGTGAAGTTTAAAAACAATAGAGTATCCCGGAAGTTCTC
>NZ_JMIO01000118.1 GCF_000691865.1 Methanoculleus sp. MH98A
AGAACCCTGACAATATCCGAACTACTAACAACCGGAAGCTTTGGCAACGGAATGCACCTGTAGTTCTGTCTGCGTCAGGATTGTGATCTCTTCTTCTGGTTCGAGTTCATCTTCAAAATACAAAAGTACGGCTTCTGCGATATTCTTGAGGAGTTCTTCAAAGTCTTTCCCATCGGTGAAGATGCTATGTCCGATTGCGTGAGCAGACCAACAGCCATCTTCATAGATTGTTTCAAACCGGATGATCATGGTGCGAACTCCCAGAGTGAGTATGGACATTGAAAAATAAAAGTCTTCGCTGCAACTATCTCTCACTGTGGGATGAGAGGAGGTTGAGCGGGTAGACCCCACCGCAAAATCCCATGCCGGCATTGCAAGAGCCGGGCACCGGGATTCCGGCCTCCGGTGCGTAGAGCAAGACCTGCTTGAACAGGGTACACGGCGCTTACAGGGAGGTCGTCCCAAAAAGATCTCCGAACCTTCGGTATACCCTAACCGGAGCCCTTACTTCCCGGGCATCCCTTATCTCTTAGATCTTCATCATCGCCCTGCAACGCCGACCCCCGGGGCGCCCGGCATGATCCACGGCCCCGGTTCGCAGATACCTCTCCCCATAGCGGCTGCGGCTGCACGTCGCCCCGGATCCGGCCCGCTCGACCGGACCATCGATCGACTCACCGACCTGTGGGTGCAAACGCTGGCGAGCGGGCGGGAGCGAAGCGTGATCCGTTCTTATGTCAACCGGAACAGACAGGATCTCCGCAACTCAGCGCTCGGGACTGAAGAGGAACGGCGAGCGTTCCGGCAAGACGTGATCGAGGCCGCCAAGGGAGCGCTGGCATCTCTTGACCTGGATTGCCGGGACGACCCCGCCGGCCCGGCCCTCCGCCACACCTGCTGTCCCGATGACTGCGATGCCCACGTCCCCGGGGAGAGGAAAACGCCCCGGCCGAAACCCTGGATATCCCTGTGGTGCCGGACTCGTACTTCCTGCGGGTCTCCAGGATCCGGGAAGAGGTCTGCTTTCACCGACACCTATCCCGAGCAACCGTGACCGGATCGAGGAGATCCTGCCGGTGTCTTATCCGGTCTTCCGGGCTGGTTAATCAAATGGATTATGTAATCCTACGCAAATATGAGCAGATAAGGAGATGGGAGGATTCGTTAGAGCGACTCTTCTCCGTCATGTGATTCAACGAACATCTGCAGGGGATGATCTAAGGTTATGAGGCACCACAGATGAGTACGGAAGAACAGCTGTTCAATTTTGATGGACTGGTAGGGTCTATCCGCCACTTTCATGATGAACTGGTTACTCAGGCCAGTCGTGCGGTCAATATCAGCCTGACGCTCAGAAACTGGCTCATTGGTTGCTACATTGAGGAATACGAGCGTTCCGGCATTGATCGTGCGGATTATGGAGACAGGCTGATGGACAGGCTTGCAGAAATCCTGACGGCTCAGGGGATATCACGTTGCGACCGTCGGGAGTTGTACCGATATCGGCGGTTCTATCTCACCTATCCACAGATTGTGGGGGCACTGCCTCCACAATTGACGCAGTTCCTGAATGCATCGGTTCGGCAGAGACTTTTCGCTGGATCGGGGATTGACTTCCAGGATAGCAGATCTCTGATTGTGGAGTCAGCGACTCCACAATCCCGCATTGCAGGGAAGGTATTGATCTCCAGACTCTCCTTTACCCATCTCGCGGAGCTCATCAATCTGGAGGACGAAACCAGGCGCGCTTTTTATGAAGTCGAGTGCATTCGCGGTAATTGGTCGGTGCGCGAGTTGAAACGTCAGATCAACAGTCTATATTATGAACGCTCCGGGCTCTCGACCGATAAAAAGAAACTTTCAGAGCTGGCACAGCAGAATGCAGAGCAGGCCAAGCCTAATCTGGCTATCCGTGACCCCTACATTTTCGAATTTCTGGGACTCAAGCCTGAAGAAGTAATGAGCGAATCACATCTGGAAAGTCAACTCCTCAAGAGGTTGGAAGCATTTCTTCTCGAGTTAGGCCACGGATTCTGTTTCGAAGCCCGGCAGAAACGCATACTCATTGGCGGCGAGCATTTTTTTGTGGACCTGGTTTTTTACCACCGTATTCTCAAATGCCATGTACTGGTGGAGATGAAACTGGATGGTTTCAGTCACGAAAACATTGGCCAACTTAACACCTATGTGAGCTGGTATAGAGAGAACGTGATGACTGAAGGAGATAACCCGCCGGTGGGCATCCTGCTCTGCACCCATAAAAATCAGGCGCTGGTGGAATACGCTCTGGCAGGCATGGACAACAATCTCTTCGTCTCCAGGTATCTGCTAAAATTGCCGGGAAAAGATGAAATGCAGGCTTTTATTGAAGAACAAATACGTTCCGGACTTTGAGACGGAAATAAGAGGATATCGGATGAAGTTCGGGATCGCTTTGTGCGTCCGGGGCGATCCACTCATCTCCTATCATCGCGATGAGGAACATCCTTATCCACCACTATTTTGGAATCGACCGGGACGCGGTCTGGAACGTGGTCGAAGATGACCTGCCGGCGCTGAAGAGACGACTCCTGTCCTTGACTAAGGAGTAGCGGCTCCGGATTGTGGTCGAGGCAGGACACCGGAGCAGCATCTACCGTTAAGAACGCGGACGACCCCGCCGCTCCGGCCCTCCGCCACACCTGCCGCCCCTGGGGACTGCGATGTCCATGTCCCCGGGAGACAGTACTTCACTCGTTTCGGCACCCGAGACTGAGCAATGCGGCCTCGTACAATACGGAAACGAGGAGTTGGCAGCACTCGGAGACCGGACTTAGGGAAGTCGATGGGTTGACCTCTTGAAAACCACCTCAGCCATTTTAGCGAGTACTGAGAGAGGAGAACGCCCCGGGTTCCTGTGGTGCCGGACTCGTACTTCCTGCGGATTTACCGGAGCCGGGAAGAGGTCTGCTTTCACCGACACCTATCCCGAGCAACCGTGACCGGATCGAGGAACTGCTGCCGGGGATCACTGTCCGGGCACCCGGGGCGTTTCTTGCCGGCGAGTTTGGGGTTTGGGCATATCCCCGCTCCTTACTGGCATCCATCTCCGTCCGGCAACGCCCGGGGCGGCGGCCGGCGCGATCCATGCCGCCGTTGCGCCCCACGGCGCTCGGATATCCCTCCCGCGGGCGTTGCGCGTGCGCGTCGCCTCAAATCCGGCCCGTCCGGGCCGAAAACGCCCCCGCCCCGCCGCACCGGGAGGCGCACCGGAGGGGTTCTTTTTATATATATGAAGCGATGAATTCGTATTATCCTCGAAACGGCATTTCAAGCCCGTTGGTTCTTTTCGGCAAACCATTTATGGTATGAAAGATTCTTTCGCACAGCCGATGGCAGGGATATTAAATCATTCCGGAAAGGATCACTACGATATCTATAAATATCATGCAAAATCAGTTTGTTTTATCGACTGCCTGCCCTATCGGGGCTCGGAGTCTAGAGGTGTGTATGATGAATTTCAAGAATGAAGAAGCAGTGTCGCCGGTTATCGGCGTTATCCTGATGGTCGCCATCACGGTGATCCTCGCCGCGGTCATCGCGGCGTTCGTGTTTGGGATGACCGGGAATGTGCAGAGCACGAAGAATGTGGCAGTTACTGCCACACAGACTGGTGAAAATGTAACGATAGTGTTCCAGGGCGGCGCAGATGCAAACTCCGTTACATGGCTCAACTGGACCGTTGATGAGAATGAAACCCAAAGTGGAGCCGAGGAAAAACCCAAGGTTGGCGAGACAAATAGCACAAAGATTGCCAACCCGGGGAAAGCAAACCATGTGGTAGTCGTTGCATCGTTCCTCGATGGTTCTTCCCAGGTTGTCCTTGATACCCACGTATAAACCACTCCCCTTTTTTAGATGACACCTGCCTGTTAGTGCCCTCTAAATTTGAGTTATCAATCACGCAGGATCAAGATTTGTCTGGTGCTGCGAAGAAAGAAGAACGTTAATTTAAGATTAAGAGGATAACAATGATTCATTCTCAATGCATTATAATTATGGAGATGTAGCGTGCCCATAACCACGAGATCCCTCCTCCCTGCCCTCCTCGCCGCCGTCCTCCTCCTCCTCCCGGCGAACATCTACGCCATCGGCAACGGTATCGGCGCCGGACTCCGCTTCCCCCTGTTCCTGTACCAGGACACCGCCTACGGCGCCTCCCTGATCCCGGTCTGGCGGGAGATATCCTACGTCGCATCCGGCACCATCAGCGGCCGGTCGGCCGTCTCGATCCTCCTCTGGGTTCTCGGCACCGCCCTCCTCGCCGCCGCAATCGTCTACTTCGCCGCAAGGCGGAAGGATTGCTACGAGGCGGCCAGAAAAACCCTCGCCCTCCTCGTCGCCGGCGGCGCCGCCGCCTACCTCCTCTCCTGCGTCGCCCAGTACGGCCCCACCCTCCACGGCCCGGCGGGGTTTGCCGTCCCGGTCGGGGTGCCGCTCATCCTCGCCGTCGCGGGGTATATCATGACGGTGGAGGAAGACGATGAATTGGAGGATGAGGAGAAAGAAGGGGACTATGGGGAAGAGGTGGAAGAGGAACAGTAATCATCCCTTTATTCTGGTTGAATCTCTTTAACGGTGCTCACACACTTATCGGTCACACAGACTCTTGCACGGCTTTCCATCGGCTATCGCCACGCACTGCCCCCGCCCCAAGGGGCGGGGGAGGAGGCCGGAGGCCGGGAGGGGTGCTTGCGGCTATCAACTCGTGAGGGAACAATTGGCTGAAGCGTAGAGCGTGAGCATCGTAGATACGAGTTGGAGACAGGGGAGGGGGATGCTCCCCCCTCCCCGTCAGCCCCTCCCCCAATGGCGATATCCACCCAAAATCTGTGCATGGGAGGGCGACTGGGCGGAGGCCGAGAATCGTTTGCGCTGATGAAGCACAAGCCTCCTCTCTCAATCCTCCGCTATTAAAAAACACAGGTCACAGGGAACCAACAGCGGGCAGGGGAGCCCCCACACCAGAAAAAAAGTAATCAACCCCCTCAAACCGTCCTATCAAACAATATTCACGACTCGTTCCCGACGAACCTCCCCACGACCACAACCCATGTCGGGTACAACACGTACCTCAAACGCCCCGTGCCGGGGCCGCCGCGTTCTTCCAGGTCTCCCCGCTCTCGTTCTTCGCCCTCCTCCTCGCCGCTGCGGTCGGTTACGCCCTCATCCGCCGAAGACCGACCGGGATCGACTCGCGGGACGCACGGCTCCTCGCCTTCTTCGCCCTCGCCGCCGTCCTGGTGGTGCTCACCTACGCCCGGTCCATCCACGGGATGCCGGCAAGCCCCGGGATCATCCCCGACATGCGCTACCTCTCCCCGGCCTACCTCCCCATGCTCGTCATCGGGGTCTACGCCCTGAAACACGCCGGCCTCGATGGTGACGGGGTGAAGGAGGCCTTGAGGACGCTCTTCTGGCTCGCGGTCATCGACCTCCCGCTCATCTTCGTCGTCCTCCAGGTCATCGCCGGACAGAGCCGCGGCGGGCAGGTCACGTTCCTTATGTACCTCACCTACATCTTCCTCGCCGGGACCGCGGTGCTCTATGCCGCCGTGCTCGCACCTGACGGTGCTCAAGCTCCTGCCCTGCGGCCAGTCGCACTCGCCAAACGCGCCTCCCCCCGCCTTCTCGCCTACGCCGTCCCGGTGCTGATGCTCTTCCCGCTTGCGTGGGAACTCGTCGTCGACTTCCGGTTCGCCACCGGCTGCTGGGAGGGGTACCACTTCTGGATACCGGTGGTGCAGTATATCTGGTACATCCAGTACGCGATCTTTCCGTTCTGAGGGAGGGGGTCCCGGCGGCCGGAGGCCGGGCCGGCGAAGAACGAGGCGGCGGCACCCTCCGTCACCGTCAGGACCGGCGGCGGACGTTCACGGTTCTGCAAGCCCCGGGCGAGCAGACGTGGCTCCCCCGTAACCCTTCGCCCCGAGGCGGCCTCTCACTTTCTCCCGGGGAAGCCTTCTGCTGTCAGTGGATCTTCAACACATGCCCGTTACCTTAGAGGGGATATTCTCGGTACATCGGGCATTTTCCAAGATGCGATCACCTGAAGGTGCGCCTGAACTCTTCCCCATCAATCCCGGCCTGTTTGAGGATGCCATTCAGGGTGCCTCTCTTCAATTCCCGGTGCAGAGGTACAGAAAAGACCCGCCACCCCTTCTGCACGACAACATGGGACGAGGTCTGCCGTTGCGGAACGAAACCATGCCGGGCAAGGTACTTCACCATCTCTTCCCCGGAGACAACCGGCAGCTTATGCGACATCAGCTACGTCAACTTTCGATATCTCGTGACGGACGGTTGATCTCTGCCGGTGCAGCTCTTTCCACTGCACCTCAAGAACAAGTTCTATCGCTTCTTTGATGTTGGCAAGTGCTTCTTCCCGTGTCTCGCCCTGGCTGATCGCTCCCGGGATTTCAACGCACTGGACGGTGAACCCGCCCTCTTCCTGCGGTTCGAGCACTACCGTATATCTCATGATCATACCATTGGTCACGTGGATTATACAAGTTTTTTGGGTAGCGGTTCAGGCTACTCAGTGAGCGGCGATCGGGATGAACGGTGTTTTACCGGTGTTTGATTACACGTCCCTGGGGTTCAGCCTCGTCCTCCGGAATGATCCGTACACCGGAGAGCGGCTGATTCACTCGGGCTGAATGAGCGGCAGATCGCTGCCGTAAACTACCTGAAGAGACGGGATTCCATCTCAAACCAGGAGTATCAAAAACGCAACAACGCGAAGAAGGCGACCGCAACACGGGATCTTAAGGCGATGGTTCAAAGCGGCATTCTTCACAAAGAGGGAACAACCGGGCCAGGCGTACGCTACTTGCTGATGTACGCAGAGAGGGATAGCAAGAGAACATAGCAGGATCGCAACGGGATCAATGGGATCATAATACCTGTCCTGAACACATTTGGACAAATTTTATGCCTTAGATGCACAAAATACCCATTCCATTTTTTTAATGGGATCATGGCCTCATCCAGTATGCGATCTTCCCGCTCTGAGGGGGCGGGACCCTGCCACCCGGATCTTATAGTTATATCAATTTATACAACTAATGGTCACTCATGCCAGCGCGTAGCCCGAGCACACACAGCCCCCAGCTCGACACGATCCGGATGGTCGAAGAGTTCATTCGGGAGCACAGCGGCGAATACAAACGGCGGGCCTTGTGGGAGAACCTGCCGAAGAGAGTGATGTACCAGACGTTCAAGACGATCATCGAGTATCTCGATGAATCAGGGAAGATAGCAAGCGATTCACAGGGGAAGATCTGCTGGATTCACAACCCGGACCTCGTCCGGAAGTATACACTGCGTGAAGACCTGCGGATCCGATGAAGTGCCGAATCTATTTTGCAGACGAGCAGGTGCGAGAGGCCTTCGTGGCTCTCAAAGCCTCCCGGGATCCCGGGGATCGTCGGTTAGCCGGGCTGCTGGATCAGGCCCTCGACAGAATCGCTGCAAATGCCTTCTGCGGGATCCAGGTGCCGAAGAAGCTGATCCCAAAAGACTACCACAAGAAATACGGGCCGCTGGATAACCTCTGGAAGTATAATCTCACCCGATCATGGCGGCTTATGTATACTGTAGCCCGCGACAGCGATACGATCGCAGTCATCATCGAGTGGCTGGATCACACCAGCTACGATCGTCGGTTCGGCTACTGAGTGTAACCTCCCGACGGGGTCCTGGCGTGCCGGGGCACAGATCGCCCCGATAAACACACCCTCTTCAGACAGAGATATGTAGATTGAAGCACCAGAAAATCGATATACCTAGAGGTGAGATGACCATGACCCAGGTGAAAGAGGAGATCATCAGTGAACTGAACGACCTCCCGCCCCGGACGTACGGTGAGGTGCTCGAGTTCATCCGGTTCCTCAAGTTCCGGCGCCGGAAGGCCGCCCCGGACACCGCCCTCGCGAGCGAGCCTGTGCTCCGGAAGGACTGGCTTCGGCCCGAGGAGGAAGAGGCGTGGAGCGCACGGGAACTGTGAGCAGTTCCCTGTCAGGCAAATTTCCAATTTGCCGTGATTTGTAAAGGGCGATGTTGTCGTTGTGCCGTTTCCCTTCTCGGACCTGTCGACGGTGAAGCGGCGACCGGCCCTTGTTGTCGCGACGGACGGAACGTCCGGAGCGGGAGCACCGTAAGGTGCGACTTGCGGCACCCGGCGGAGACGATGTCATTCTTTGCCAGACGCGATGGTTCATCAGAACCTGAGCGGGAGCACCACAAGGTGCGACTTCACAAGCCAGCAGATCCGGGATCGCTACGCCGTTGGTATTACCAAACTTGACTTTACAGAGGGAACACTCCATAAGCCGAGCAATATCCGGCCAAACCGGCTTTTTTCGGCCAGTGTCGACCTGATTCTTTATCGCGCCGGCCATCTTAACGACCAGACCGTCACGTCGGTTATCGATGGGATCATCGAGATCCTGGAGGCAAAGTAACTCCCTGTCCCAACGTTCTGCCGGGATCCCGTAGTTTTTGTCTCCGCACCCCTTCACGTTCAGCCCGCCATTATCAATCCCTTCTTCTCCAGACTCATCCATGATAAGCTCCCTCTTCACCACGACAAGACCCTTTTTAGCGATCCTGACGTCTTCGAACCATGTTCGTTCCCAGAAGCACGCGGGCATGGATGCCAACGGGGTGCGGGAATCCCTCAAAACCCTCTTCTGGCTCGCGGTCATCGACCTCCCGCTCATCTTCGTCGTCCTCCAGGTCATCGCCGGCCGGAGCCTCGGCGGGCAGGTCACGTTCCTCACGTACCTCACCTACATCTTCCTCGCCGGGACCGCGGCGCTCTATGCCGCCGTGCTCGCACCTGACGGTGCTCAAGCTCCTGCTCCGCACCTTTGGTGCTCATGCTCCGGCCCTTCAGGCCATCGCACCCTGCGGCCAGTCGCACTCGCCCGCCGGGCCTCCCCACGCCTCCTCGCCTACGCCGTCCCGGTGCTGATGCTCTTCCCGCTCGCGTGGGAACTCGCCGTCGACTTCCGGTTCGCCACCAGCTGCTGGGAGGGCTACCACTTCTGGATACCGGTGGTGCAGCACATCTGGTACATCCAGTACGCGATCTTTCCGCTGTGAGAACAGGGAGTTGGCATTCTCAGGTTCGCCGTTCCCGTCGGGATGCCGCTCATCCTCGCCGTCGCGGGGTACGTCGTGACGGCGGAGGAGGACGATGAATCGGGGTATCCTCCCACGGTCCACTGTACGGGGCTAGTCTATAATTCAAAACCGTTCACGCACCGCACTCATTGAGCGGAATCCCACACCGGAAAAATAGTAGCCAAACCCTCAAACCACCCTATCAAACAATATCCACGGCTCGCTATCCTCAAACCTCCCCCACGACCACAACCCGCGCCGCGGCCGGGACGGTGCGCACTTCCACCGCCCTGGCCCGGAGATCGAGCGTGAAGTTCTCGTCCTCCGGACCCGTCCCGCCGATCCGGCACGGGATCTCTGACACCCGGTCCGGGCCGATTTTGGGATTCGAGTACCTGTCATGGGCCGACTACCATCTGCACCCCTGGCTTTTGTCTCCCAAAACACGCAGCGATCCCCCGACACGGGTCGGCCTGCCGGGCCGGGTCGCCGTGAACCGATATGAGCACACCCAGTTTTTTAGTCATAGAGAGAGGGGACAGGGGCCTTTGCCCTAAATCATTAAATGGTACCTGTGCATCATAAGGGGTACGAACCCGGTTGGCGGCGTTGTACTGAGCCTTTTAACCCGGTCCTTGCGGGAGGGACGAAGTTCCGGCATTGAACGCCCCGACCGTGGTGTTGACACGATGAGGGAGACGAGCATACTCGGCGAAACGGATATCCGGGTCCTCCTCCTTCGGCAGGGAGTTGCTTTCCGGCCACAGGCCGGCGGCGATGACCGGCATCAGCGATTCGGCAACCGCAGGCGCATCCCGATACCCCGGGGGGTTCGCCCGGTGACAATGTTTGAGTAACAGACGGTAGATGAGAGAACACCATGCCGGCGATACAATGTCCCCGAGAGAGAGGCGGACGCACGCTTATTGCCATAATCATCGTGATAACAGCCGTTTGCGCCGTTGTGCTGGCATTGCATTTTCAGCCGTGGAAACCGGCTCCGTCCGGCCCACCGGTGCCGGCAATACCGACTCCCGCGGTGCCGACAGTGACAGGACCCATCATCATCGTCGCAGCGAGCGACAGCAGTGCGGCATCGAAAGACGGAGCAGATTATGTCTGTGACGGTATCGACGATCAATATGAAATTCAGGCTGCGATCGATGCCCTCCCCGCCAGCGGCGGGACCGTCCAGCTGACGGAAGGAACGTTCAACTGTGCCGGAAGCGTTCTGCCCGGGTCATATACGACCCTGAAAGGGCGGGGTGATGAGTCTACCCACCTGATTTTTACAAATAACGGCCTGATCTGGATGAAAAACGACTCTATTGCGCTGGAAAGTTTCCGGGCAACCGGATCCGGCTATTCAGGGAAATCGGCACATATGGGTGTGATCTATATCACTGCAAGCCATATGTGGATCAAAGACGTCACGGCCACGGCTGACAGGTCCATCCAGGCTGTGTTTTACGTGCAGTCCATCGAAGGCTATGACAGGGATATCGAGTACATTGCGTTCATCGGCTGTGTGGCCGATAGTCCCGGAACGTACGGATTTCTTCATAGTTCGCAGGATACCGAGTACAAGGTACACAGATACGTCCAGTATACCGATTGCAGGGCGATCGACTGCGGCCGAGATTCCAGATTCAATAACTGGGTCACAGGATTCGACTTTGCGGAGCTCAACGACATCGAGAGCCTGCGGGTGAACCGGTGCATCGCCGAAGGCAGCTGGGAATCGGGGTTTCACCTCGAATGGGCCCCCACCAAGAACGACATCGTTTTCTCCGACTGTATCAGCAGAAACAACGGCCAGAAACCCTACCCCGACTATTACGACACAAGCGGCGAGTACTACTTCGGTGCCGGCTACATGGCACCGCGGGGCTCGTACACGTTCAACAACTGCACCGCGGAAGGGAACAGCGCCTACGGGTTCTTCTTCAGTTACCCTGACGGCGTCTACCTCTACGACTGCACGGACCTTGAGACGGGCCGGGGGAAGACCGACTACTCGCAGGTGAAACCGACGTCGTTCTTCATCGTACAGTCGTTATTGACGGATGCCAACCCCTCGATCGTCATGGAGAACTGTGAAAGCATCGAATCTTTCGGATACGGTCTGCACATTGCGCTGATGGATCACGTACGGATCAACAACTTCCGGTTGACTGATCCGGCCGGGATCGACGGCAGGGGCGCTGTGGTGGGGGGTTCACCGCGAGGAGCGTTATTTGTGGATTCCAGCATCGATATCCATGCGACGGGGGATCGAGTCTCTACTCTGATATACGCGATGGGCAACAGGAATGTCGTATACTCCGGGCAGATAAATTCAAACGCGGTGCAGCCATTTGTTATCGACGGATACGGGACCAGTAATGTACGGGTACAGAATATGCAGATTTTACCGGTTGGCTCAACGGGCATAACGTTGACACGGGATGTGCCCGAGGGTGCAGTAACGATCGTGAAGTCATGACACATATCGGTAGACACGAGAATCGCCCGCTGAGTATGGAGAGCTTCCGCTTGTACCGCATCCGCACTCCTCCTCTCCACTCTCCGGCAGCAAAAGGCCTCCGGGTTCGATACGTCCTGATCGCTCCTGTCGTCCGGGATCCGGTTTCAGGGCGTATTCCGCCTGTTTCGGCTGACGGCCTTTTCATCGGCCGGGGATAGAGCCGTTCGACACCTGCGGGCACGGTGTCCGGCGGCGCTGTTTACGGACACGCGATCGCCCCCGGATCCTTTCTGCGATTTAAAGGCATCAAATGAATATCGGGCTGCACAAAGTCTTCATTTTGCACACCGGTAGTCCCTTCGGACAACCATACGGCCGCGTGCGAGTTCGCGTTGTCTATGTTCATAGTTTAAATAGCAGGATAAATATGCTATTTTTATATTAAAAACGTAATTTAATTGTATTTTAGATTTAGCACATTTTTAATCAATCTGATTAAAAATATCTCTGATTATATATCTCTAATGAATTTAAATATTATTATATATCTCAATTTTCTGATACTGGGTATCGCCCGAACGAGGTGACTTAGTGATAGTCAAAAGAACAACGAGGCTAATTATTGCAGTATTCCTGGTATTCGGCATGGTGCCGTTTGTCGGAGCACTTGAGCCCGGCACGGCCACAGTAACCGTGGCTGCAAGTGATAGCACCAGCGCAGCGAAGGCTCAGGCCGACTATGTCTGTGACGGATCAAACGATCAGGCGGAGATCCAGAACGCCATCAACGCCCTCCCCGCCAGCGGCGGAACCGTCCAGCTGACGGAAGGGACGTTCAACTGTGCCGGAAGCGTTCTGCCTAAGGCGCATACGACCCTCTCCGGCCAGGGCGACGATAAGACCTTTATCCGGTTCACGAACGACGGGATTCTCCGGGTCGATACCGAATACGTGACGCTGGAGAACTTCCACGTCGAAGGCACCGGCTACAGCGCATCGCGCGACTTCGGCGTGGTGTACATCCGTGCAGGGCACAACGCTGTCCGGGACGTCACCGGCACCGCTGACCGGACCATCCAGGGGCTCTTCTATGTGCGCTCCGTCGGTCTCGGCAACAAGAACATCGAGGACATCGAGTTCACCCGGGTGGTTGCGGACAGTCCCGGAACCTACGGGTTTCTCCACAGTTCATGGGGCACCGACTACAAGGTGCACAAGAACGTACGGTATACCGACTGCAGGGCAATCGACTGCGGTCGATACAGCGCCTACAACCCCTGGGTTACCGGATTCGACTTTGCGGAGCTCAACGACATCGAGAACCTGCGGGTGACCCGGTGCGTCGCCGAAGGCACGCTTGAGTCCGGGTTCCACTTCGAGTACGGTCCAACCAAGAAGGATATCGTTCTCACCGACTGCATCAGCAGAAACAACGGCCAGAAGCCGTTCCCGAAGACCTACAGCCTGGGCGGCGAGGACTATTTCGGTTCCGGTTACTACGCGCCTAAGGGCTCGTACACGTTCAACAACTGCACCGCAGAAGGGAACAGCGCCTACGGGTTCTTCTTCAGTTACCCCGACGGCGTCCACCTCTACGACTGCACGGACTTCGAGACGGGCCGGGGGAAGACCGACTACTCGGCGGTGAAACCGACATCGTTCTTCATCGTACAGTCGCAGTTGACGAACGCCAACCCCTCGATAGTCATGGAGGACTGCGCGAGCATCAACTCCCACGGTCGCGGTCTCTACGCAACGCTTGTTGACTACGTACAGATCAAGAACTTCACGATGACCAACCCCGGAGGCATCGACGGTGTCGGCGCTCTGATAGGAGACCCGGCACTGGGAGTGGGTTTCGTCTCTTCAAACCTCGACATCCATGCCTCAGGGAACAGCGCGTCCAGACTTGTCACGGTGAACAGTGCTTCCAACTCGAAATTCACCGGGAGCATTGTATCCGATGTGGCGACGCCGTTCACCGTAGCGGGAGGAGGAACCAACAACGTCGTCGTTGAAGGCATCAAGACGGTTTCGAATACACTTCCGGTGGGTTCGTCGGGAATCACGACGAGCAGCGTCAACTCGGGAGCAGTCAGGATCACCGACTGTACGGTCGTAAAGCCCGGCAGCGCTCCGCTCCCGACGCCGGTCCCCACCACGCCGGCTCCCTCCGGGAAGCCGGACCTCGTGGTGACCGACATCTCCTGGACGCCGACAAACCCGGCCTCCGGTGATGCGGTGACGATGAAGGCCACGATCAAGAACCAGGGCGACGCCCCGACGCCTGCGGGCGCGAAACACGGCGTCCTCTTCACGTTCGATGACGGCGCGGCAGGCCCCGGCATCTGGTCCGATGCCCACACGGCATCGATTGCCCCCGGGTCCTGGGTCACCGTGACCGCGAACGGCGGCTCAAGCGGTGCAACCTGGAAGGCCGTCGAGGGCGCCCACACCGTGAAGGCGCACGTCGACGACGTCAACAGGATTGCGGAGTCGAACGATGCGAACAACGTTCGCACCGAACAGATCACGGTCTCGAAGACCGCGTCGGGGTCTACCCCGACCCCCACCCCCACCACGCCGGCTCCCTCCGGGAAGCCCGACCTCGTGGTGACCGGCATCTCCTGGACGCCGGCGAACCCGGCCTCCGGTGATGCGGTGACGATGAAGGCCACGATCAAGAACCAGGGTACCGCCCCGACGCCTGCGGGCACGAAACACGGCGTCCTCTTCACGTTCGACGACGGCGCCGCCGGGCCCGGCGTCTGGTCCGACACTTACACTTCGGCCATCGCCCCGGGCGCATCGGTCACGCTGACCGCGAACGGCGGCTCAAGCGGTGCAACCTGGAAAGCCGCCGACGGCACGCACACCGTGAAGGCGCACGTCGACGACGTCAACCGGATCGCCGAGAGCGTTGAGGACAACAACGTCATGAGCAAGGAGATCGTCGTCGGAAGCCTGCCGGTTCCCGTCAGGGGCGACCTGAACGGAGACGGCAACGTTGACTGGGCCGACGTGACGATTGCCGCCGAGATGGCGCAGAAAACCACTCCGTCCGACCCCGCTGCCGACGTTAATGGAGACGGCACTGTGGACTGGAAGGACGTTGCCCTGCTCACCGATTTCTTCTTCGGCAGGACCTCTTCTCTCTAAAGCGTCTACCTGGAGGAGTGGTTAATCCCTCCCCTCCTCCCGGTTTTGCCACAGGTGCCGCCCCGTAACACCTGTACAGTACGTGGTCATATTGGTTATGGACGGGTTTTTTCCACCTGAGCCGGGGATGCCCGGATCCGTCGCCAGTAACGGCCTATTCTCTTTTGGGCTACGGCGACACCGCACTTCGCGCCTGTCGCAGAACAGGAGGATGCGTGGATATGCCAGCCGTTCTGGATCCTTTTTTGCCGGAATAGACCCATCGATACGGCGATACCGGTGCAGGAGAGCCGTCAGGACGGATAATTTGATATACGCGATACATCCATTGGGGGGGTAATGCACGCGTTCCCAAAAAGCCCCGTTGAGCTGAAAACCTATCTTGTAGACCCCCTGTACAGGAATACGTTTTTCATCATCATCACATCAATCTCAAGCGCAGGCTTTGGTTTCGTCTTCTGGATGCTTGCAGCACGATTCTACCCGCAAGAAGACGTAGGAGTTGCGACGGCCCTTATCTCATCCATGGGGATGCTGATCCTCTTATCGAAGCTCGGATTCGATCAATCGATCATACGGTTTTTTCCGACACGGGATAAATCCAGAGTCCTCGGGACGGCAATAATCGTCACGACACTATTCGGGTTTGTCCTGGGAGTCCTGTTCATAGCTACGGTGGATATCTGGTCGCCCGGGTTGCACCAGGTCAAGGACTATGCGCTCCTCTACATCGCCTTTCTGATAGCCAATTCCGTAACGGCCTTCATCGGTGCAGCATTCATTGCACTGCGGAAATCCGAATTCTACTTTCTCCAGAGCCTCCTTTTCGGTTCAAGGCTCCTTATTCTCATTCCTCTGGTCTTTCTCGGAGCACTTGGAATCTTCAGTTCGCTGGGTCTTTCATTCATCATTGCCCTCATAGTTTCGGTCTTCTTACTCTACAGGTCCGGGATTCGTCTATCCGGCGTTGATAGGGAATTTTTGCTCGATTCGTTCCGCTTTTCCGCCGGGAACTACGTTTCCGGGTTGTTCATTGCGGCTCCGAGCACGATCCTCCCCATCCTTGTGTTGAACATTCTCGGTGCGGAACAAGCCGCTCAGTACTTCATTGCGTATGCGATTGTCATGTTCCTGTTCCTCATACCCACGTCTTTCACGACATCGCTCTTTGTCGAGGGGAGCCACGGCGGAGCACTGAAGAGAAACGTACTGAAATCGCTCGCCGGAATTTTTGCGCTCCTCGTTCCGGCGGTTGTGGCCCTCTTCTTATTCGGAGAGTATATCCTCGGTTTGATCGGTCCGGATTATGTAGCAGGGCTCGAATTAGTCAAGGTCCTGGCGATTTC
>NZ_JMIO01000119.1 GCF_000691865.1 Methanoculleus sp. MH98A
GAACCGGGCGTGTGTTGACAGAGGACGGGAAACCTTCATCCGGTGGTACCGGGAGCATGCACGCACTATCCTGGAGAACCGGGTAAATCGATATAAGGACAGGTTTGCAGCGCAACCGACCGGCTTGAAGATTCTCGATCTCAAGTACCGGTGGGGATCGTGTTCACAGGACGGCACGCTTAATTTTCACTGGAAGACGATTCTTGCACCGATGACGATTGTGGATTACATCGTGGTTCATGAGATGGCTCACCTGATCGAGCATAATCACACCCCCGAGTTCTGGGAACTCGTCGGAACGGTTCTATCCGATTACGAGAAGAGAAAAGAGTGGCTCGAGAGGAACGGGAAATACCTGGATATTTAAAATTTCATAGGGCACCTCACCCCCCGCCGAGCACCCGCACGATCACCGCCACCACCCCACCAGCACCTCCGCTAGTCCTCCCCCTCTGAATCCTTATGCCGGATACCGCTTCCACTTCCGCACCTTTGCCAGGTCGATGGAGAACCCTTTGATTTCTCTCACCGCCCCGACACTCATACCGTCTCTCCCTCCTCACGGATCACGGGCTTGCCCATCGCGGCCTCGATACGGTCGAGGATCTCCTCGTACCGCCGGTCGTAGAACGCCCAGAAGTCGTCGTTCCGAAGCGCTTCCGGATCGATGACATGTGAGCGCAGGATCTGATCAAGGCGCTCCGCCGGAATCCCTTCATTCTTCTCGATCCGCCGCAGATATTCGCTCGGCGCATTTCCGCCGATCATCCGGTTAGTGCGTGCCGAGAGAGGTGCCTTGTTGATGATGCAGTCCACTGCTGTCCAGTGCTTGTTGATATCCTGCTCGTCGGCATGGTCGTCGCACCATTTTCGGGGGAAGATGTGGTGAATATCGACGTTCTCATCGTAATAACTGGTAATATCGATCGGCTGGCCGGAGCGGAAGTCCTCGCACCCGTCCCGCATCATCAGCGCAAAGATACCCTTGTATGCCGCACTCCGGCGGCTTGTCAGTTCTTCGAGGCGGGCTCCGGAGAACGTGGCCTCTTTCACCGCCGTAGGTTCGTCGCCACCCCGGAACCATGCGATCAGTTCGGGGAGATCCTTGGCAAACCGGCTCTCGATCGTGCTCCCATATAATTCGCCGAAGACCCCGCACCAGTACCACCGCGAGAGGAGTTTTCTCACCGTATCGTTATCCGCCTCATCGCCCAGAACCGCGAGAGTGGCGGCCAGCGGGACGATCTGCGTCCGGTACGGCAGGTCGCGGCCGATAAAGATCTTCTGCATCCGCAGGAACTTGGCCGCCTTCAGGAACCCTTCGACCACCGCGTCCCGGTGCTCAAGGTAATCATCAAGTTTGAGTTTGAGTATGTCTTTGCGCTTGCAGCTGATTGCAGGCGCACGCCCGTCCGGATCGGTTCCGTCGACGTGCTCCCGGTACCGCTTCATCGTTGCAAGCAAGGTGACCGCCTGGAGGAAGTCGTCGCTCGGGATCTTCCTCAGGACCTCTTCTCTGGCGAATCGTTTTACGATCTCCTGCCAATCGTTACGGAGCGAGAAATTATCGGCTGCGAACGTGGCGGTCAGGAGTTCGAAGACCGTCAGTGTTACCCCGCCGGTGTTCACCTTCTCGAAGACAAGGCAGACCGCCTCTTTTGGAGTGTCCCTCCCCATCTCGATGACCGGAAGCTGGTACTGCTCAAACCGCTGGACGATCTCCTTGTAAAATTGATTGAAGGTTCTCATCTTGGTTTTATCATAGTCCCAGTACTCGTCGTACCCCTCTTTCCAGGTGAAACTGTCATACACCTGTTTCACCGGAAAGAGGCCAGCCGCATACTCCTTCTCCAGTGTGGAGTAGTCCTCCATGACCTCGCCCCGGAAGTTCCTGACGTACTTATCATCCGAGATGCTCCGGATGCACTCTTCACGATCCTCGTTGGGATCCAGACATTTTTCAATGTCAAAGTAATAGTGCCGGAAGATTGTCTTCTTCTTAATATCCTCGGTAACCACCGCTCCCGGCTTGATCAACGCCTGGAAAAGGGCAGTGAGTCGTTGCTGCCCGTCGAGAATCAGCTTATCCGGTTCGACGGCTGGTTCAGGGGGTACCCCCTCTATCGCCCGCGGTTTGAATCGGCACTCGCTATTCCCGGTCTCAAGCATCATTACAGCCCCGATTGGGAACGAGAGGGAGACACTCGAGAGCAGGCTCCGGATCCGGTTGTCATCCCACACCCATCCGCGCTGGAAGTCGGGGAGTTGAATCTTGCGTTCGTTGATCGCCCCAAGAATATCCTTGAGGAAAACCTTGTTGCTCTGGAAACTTGTAATCCCCGCCGTCATTCTTCATCCTCCTCGAGGTCGATGAGATCGTAACTCGTCCGCATCACCCCGATATCGTATTCGATAAGCAGGTTCACCATCTGCTCGCCGCTCATCAGCGCGATGGGTGTCTTGTCCGGCTGCTCCGCCTCCTGCCGGGCGCCGGTTGAAAAGTCGCTTGTGGTGATGATCAGCCCCTGCTCGTGCACGCCGAGGGAGCCCCTGACCTGCTGGACGACCGGCGCCTGGATGTTGTTCTTCCAGCGTTTCACCTGGACGGCCATCTTCGTTTTGATGACATCACCGGCAACAAGCGTCCCTCGCACGTCGATGCCCCCGTCGCTGCTCGCGGGGGTGACCGCGACATCCTCGAACCCGATCTTTGCGAGCAGTTCCCCGACAAGTTCCTCGAACGCGGTGGGTCCATCGTCCTGATCCGGTGCATGAGGTGCTCCCGCACCTCCCGGTTGTGTACCTCGATCTGGTAGGGGAGCCCCTGTTCGTGCCACCGGGTCAGCCCGACGTAGCCTTTGCCGAGTTTCTCGAACCTCGGGAGTTCCCCCCGTTTGTTCTGCCGCTGGATCTCGGTGAGGATCGCGGCGTACATCGTCGCCTCGGGGGTCAGGCCGCCGGTTGTGATCAGGTCGAGGTCGAGAGCCTTTCGGGTGATATCCCGGTAGTGCATCGGTTGCCTATCTGCATAATCCTCGAGCACCATTTCGGCGGCGTCGAGGAAGGACATGCTATCCCGCTCGGGTTCGGGCTCCGGAGAGGGGTTAGGATCTCCAGCCTCACGGTACCCGAAGAGGCCGGGAGCTGCTCGATAAAATCTGGACTGCTCCCGGTTTCTTTTGATATCAACAGCAATCCGGGCGTTGACCGAATCCCAGGGGGTCAGCCCTGCACTCGACCAGAGACCTCGATCGAGCATTCGTTGCGTGATCTCGCGGTAGTGGAGCGGTTCGCCTGCTACACGGAGCACCTCATATGCGGCATCGAGAACGTTCATCCCATCATCTCCTGCCCAGATAGCCGAATATCTGCGTTCGGGTTGATGTCACCGATAATTTGCTCTTTGGTTGCGGAGAGTGTTCCGTGCGCTGAAAATCCTC
>NZ_JMIO01000120.1 GCF_000691865.1 Methanoculleus sp. MH98A
CCCCCCACGGCGATACTCGGTGGAAACCCGTGCATGAGTTTATACGAGTAAAAAGAACGTAAATGGATCGCAGACCCCCAGAGATAGTAAAGCACATGAAGCTCCGGAGGGGAGACCCCGTCGGGTATGATACACATCCCGTATAGCAACCCCAGGCACCCACCTCATCCTCCGGCGCCCGCACAATCTCTTTTATACCTCTTCTGCAGAAAAGGTCTCATCGGAGAGAGTGCCAGAGTATGTTCGAACGCATCCTGTTTCCAACGGACTTTTCAGCGCCTTCGATGAAGGTGCTGGACTACATCCCCGTGCTGCACGAGGCGGGAACCCGGGAGGTGGTTCTCGTCCACGTCATCGACTCAAAGGAGATCACGCTGATCGCCTCGGGCGGGCAGGGGTTCCTCGGGACCGTGCCCGACCGGGAGACCGAGGCGCAGAGGGAACTACGGGAAGAGATCCAGCACCGGATCGTCGATACCCGCCGGGCGCTCGAGAGACAGGGCGTGAAGGTGACCGTCCGAACGCCCCTCGGCAGCCCGGGGAAGGAGATCGTGGCCGCGGCCGATGCGGAAGGAGCCTCGCTCATCGTCATCGGCTCCCACGGCCGGTCGAACATCCGCGACCGCCTGCTCGGGACGGTCTCGGAGTACGTGATCAAGAACGCCCGCCAGCCGGTCCTGGTCATCAAGCGGGAGGTGATCGGAGGGAGATAGTTCTCCCCCCACCACCCTGCATCGTAACGACGGGCCCTACCGCTCCTGCCGGCCCTCGAGCAGCCGCCGTATCGCCCGCAGTTCCTCCACCACGGCATCGGCTGCCGGCCCCTCTTCCGGCTCGCCCCCGGTCGCGGCGACCGGCCGGGTAGTCCGCACGAAGTTCATGATCGTCTCCTGGAGATCCTTCGGGTCCGCTATCCCGTTGAGGACGATCTCCGCCCGGGCCTGCGCCGAGTACCCCGCGGTCTGCACCCTGACCGCCGAGAAGGAGAAGAACCGCATCAGCGGGCCCTGGGCGATATCGACGTTCGTGATCCGGTTGTAGGGGACGATCCCCGTCTGCCGGAACCAGACCCCGCGCTGCCAGGTCACCTCGGTGACGGTGAGCCGGTAGACGATGCTCTCGTGGTAGAGCGGTATCCAGTAGGCGACGAAGACGACGATGGCGAGCACCGGGACGGCGAAGGCGAGAGCGACGGGCAGCCGGCTGAAGATGACGATGGGAGCGAGCCACGGCAGGACGAAGACGACGACGGCCAGGATCAGGGACGCGTAGAGGTACGACCGGAACTGCGGCACCGGTTTGAACGCTTCCCCTATGCGATAGGTGGTGAGGGACATGGTATCGCACTGATCTCAATCGGAACAGATTAAATCCTGTCGGCCGGTGAGGTCTCGCCTGAGGATACAGCGATCGCCCCCCTCGCCGAAGTAGGCCGGAAAGAAGTCCGTCTCTCGAAAGCCGTGCCTCTCGTAGAGCGCCCGGGCGGCACGGTTCCCCGGCGCGACCGAGAGGCAGACCTCATACGCTCCCCGCTCCCGGAGGGCGGCGACGACGGCCGCAACGAGGCCCTTCCCGAACCCCCTGCGCCGGTACCGCTCCGCCACCACCAGCCGGACGATCCATCCCGTTGTCTGCCGGTGCTGGACGAGAGCTCCGATGGTGTAGCCGACCACCTCTCCGCCGCATTCCATAACGAGAAAGGTATCGGCGAAGAGGACGCCTGCCTGCCGGACAAATACCTCGGGCTTGCAGTCTCCCGGGCTGTTCTCCAGTTCGAGGGCACAGACCGCCGCAAAATCCTCATCAAGGTATCCCCTGATCGTCAGGTCCATGCCGGTACATACGTCGTTGGGGTAAAAAGAACCGGCGCCCTCCTGTGCGTCCCGATCCCGGCATGAATGTCCCGGGAGCGTGAGTACCGACGCTTTTTCAGAAGCGAACCGCGCTCCCGCCTCCCGGGCGCCGGTTCCAATCGATGCAGGCGTTGAGCACCTCTTCCATCAGCCGGAGCGCCCCTTCCACCCCGGCGACCGCGTGGGAGGAGAGAGCGACCCTGTCCCGGAGCGGCAGCGTCAGCCCGACGAACGCAGCTTCGGGAGCAATCGCCTGCTCGTAGGAGGAGCCGAGGATCAGGTCGGGTTCGACGTCAAGGATCATCTCCCGGATGACCGAGAAGTCGGTCGTACGGGTGATGCCGTCGCCGGAGGAACCGTTCCGGGCGGCGACGCAGGCGATCTCGGCACCGAGATACCGGTCGAGGAGATCGGCGGCAAACGCGGCGTAGGCGTGCCCGCCGGCGATCGCCACCCGGGGAGGGTCGAACCTCCTGAGGTACTTCTCGCAGGCTTTCCGGATCCGGGCATCGGCCCACGCGACCTCGTCCATGACCGGGCGGGTATCCACGCCGTCGACTACGGCGCCAAGCCGCTCGAAGGTCTCGCCGACGGCATCGAGGCCGAGAAGAGAGCCGCAAGCGGTCCCGACGCCGCTTGCGAGATCCGGATTCGTCCCGACGGTGAACGGCGCCGCCCGGCGGGTCGCGGCGTAACGGTCGAGGCAGAAGGTGGCGGCGACATCGACGCCTGCGAGGGCGAGCAGGCGCCGCGCCTCGAGGGCGTTTCCCCGGCAGAAGGGGTCGGTGCGGCAGATGCCGTCGATGTTGACGCCGGCGGCGTCGGGGTCCACCTCCGGCGCGATCGTGTCGAGCGCCCGGCGGTAGCCGGCCTCGAGATCGCCGAGGAACCCCGGGCTGTCGACGAAGAGAACCTGCCCGTCGCCGGCAAGGTCGCCCATATCCTCGCCCATGATCGCGGGCACGCAGGTGTTGACCACGGCTATCCGGGCGTAGCGGGCGGCGAGTTCCCGGATCACCTCCGCGAGGCGGGACTCCGTCCCGAAGATGACCTCGTTCTCGACGAGGAACGTCCCGTGGATGGGAACCCCGACGAGCGACGCGGGGTAGAAGTAGCACCCGCTCGAACCGTGGACGACGACGGCGACGTCCTCGAATCCCGAGAGACAGGCGACCGCCCCGGTCATCGCACAGGGCCAGAGCGGGTTTTCGCATGGTGTTTGCTGCTCTTCCTGCATCGGTCTACAAGATCATGGCGGTGCGGGGATATAAAAGACGGGGAACGACCGGGTCGTCGGGTGCACCCGGCGGTCCCGTTGAGCGCCAGCGAGGCGGGGTTAGATAGCCGAAATTCGGCCGGAAATGAATCTATACCAGTTTCAGGGGCATCTCCGGGGAAATGAATGTATACCAGGAAGGAACAGATTCCTGCATGCATCGCCGGCTCCCCATTGTCCTCCTCGCCCTCGTCGTTGCCCAGGTCTTCCTCTGCGGCTGTATCTCGGGGGAACCAGAGTACCTGCATACGTCTTTATCGTACGAACTTTACATCACGACGGATACCCGCATCGAGAACGTGACCCTCCTCGTTCCCGTCCCGGCCCGCGGCGACCGGCCGGCCATCGGTCATGACCCGATCTCCGATGCGTTTTACACCGATCCCGAAAGCCTCCGCAGTGGTCTTCCTGATAATCATACCCTCGCAATTGTCCCGGTCGACGGCCAGTACTACCTCCGGTTGACCGCTCCCTATATGGATCCTGCAAGACCGATTCACGTGGACTATTACAACTATACCTCTTTCCGCGACAAATTTCGCCCCGAGATCGTCCCGCAGTTGATCGAAACACGGCACCCGTTCGGCAACGAGTCCCTCTTCCTCCCAAAGCAGAACCTCACGCTGACAGCAAGTTCCTCCGGAACGCCCAACGAGCGCGGTTATTACGACCCCGATGGCTACCGGTACTCCTACACCATCCCTATCTACGCTCAGTATGAAAACGGGACAAAAGTCACAATCTATTCACATATTTGGGGACTTATTGAATGGAGCGACGGATTTGATAATACTCCGGTGAATGAATACAGTGACACCTACCGTCTTGTCGTCAAGGGCGAACCACAGGGCTGGATGCCCGCTGGCGGGGAAATGACGGCGGGAAAAGGGATCTACCGGGAGTGGCAACTCAACGCCTCCCCGACTTCCGGTGCAGGGAAGTAGAACAAATTTTTCGAGCTGAAGAGACAAAATATCGCAGGAAATGAACAGAGAACCATCCAAGGGGCATCTCCGGGGAAATGAATGTATATTAGGAAGGAACAGATTCCTGCATGCATCGCCGGCTCCCCATTGTCCTCCTCGCCCTCGTCGTTGCCCAGGTCTTCCTCTGCGGCTGTATCTCGGGGGAACCTCAAGATCCTTATGCATATTTCAGATACGAACTCTCCATCAGGACAGCCACGCCCATCGAGAACGTGACCCTCCTTGTACCCATCCCGACCCGCGGCGACCAGCCGATCATCGGTTCCGAACCGATCTCCGGTGCATTTTACACCGATCCCGGCAACCTCCGTAAACATCCCTCCGATCCCTCGACTCTTCCGGAGCACTACGATTTCGCGATCGTCCCGGTCGACGGCCAGTACTACCTCCGGCTGACCACTCCCTACATGAATCCCGCAGAACCGATCGGTGTTCGCTACTCTAATCGCACCTCTCTTGGTGACAAATTACGCCCTGAGGTCGTCCCGCAGTTGATCGATACACGGCACCCATTCGGCAACGAGTCGCTCTTCGCCCCGAAGCAGAACCTCACGCTGACA
>NZ_JMIO01000121.1 GCF_000691865.1 Methanoculleus sp. MH98A
ACAACTCGCAGATGGGTTTCGGGGGGTCATCCTGATGGATATCATGATGCCCCGAAAGGACGGATGGGAGACGATCCAGGAGATGATCGACCGCGATCTCATGGAGGGGAACGTCATCGCGATGCTCACTGCAAAGGACGTCCCGGACGTGGAACTGGAGTGCCTCAAGGAGCACGTCATCGACTACATCACGAAGCCGTTCGAGCCGGACGAGATCGTGGCTCTCGTGAAGGGGTACCTCAATTACCTTCCGTAAGGGGGAGATTACATGGAGTATTCCTTATCTCTTCCCCGCGATAGGCGGACGATTGTCGTCATCGGTTCGTCGACCGGTGGGGCGCGAACGCTCGAGGTCATCTTTTCCCAGTTCCCGCTCGTCGATGCCGCCGTCATCCTCGTCCAGCACATGCCGCACTCTATGAACAGCGCGCTTTCCCGGCATATCGAAGAGATCTCGTTCATGGATGTCCGGGTTCCGGAGGACGGCGAGAAGATCGAGCACGGCACGATCTACGTGGCTCCAAGCGATCTCCACCTGAAACTCGTCGAAAACCGAACGATCAGCCTCTTTGACGACGAGAAGGTGCAGTACGTCCGGCCCTCGATCGACGTCGCCATGATGTCGCTTGAGCGGCGCGGCACCGACCGGTTCGCCGGGGTGATCCTCTCGGGGATGGGGAGCGACGGCGCCGAAGGGATCTCTCACATCAAGTCCATCGGGGGGACCACCTTCGCACAGGCTCTCCGGACCTGCGCCATCCACTACATGCCCCGCGCCGCGTTCGCGACCGGGCGGGTGGACCAGATGCTTCCGCCGGATGCGATCCGCGAGAATATCATCAGGTTCGCCGGAATCCTCTGACGCTCAGGCCTTTGTTGCAGCCTGCCTGAACCGGGGCCGGCGAACCCGAACGACTGCTCTAAATGCGTGAAGGGCCCATACTTCATGCATGGAGGTCTCGCCTGCTATCGCCCGGTACTTCGAGGAACTCGAGGGAGAGCTCGATGCCGCGATACGGCTCGCCGCCGCCGCACGCGCCCGGGGACTCGATCCGAGAACGGAGATCGAGATCCCGGTGGCAAGTGACCTCGCCGACCGCGTGGAGGCGCTCCTCGGCTACAAGGGTATCGCGGCCCGGATACGGGAACTCGAGGCGGAGATGTCCCGCGAAGAGGCGGCGCTCCGCATCGGCGACGATTTTGCGGCACGAAAGTTCGGCGAGACCACGCCGGAGGAGATCCTCGACCACGCCATCCGCGCGGCGATGGCGCTCCTGACGGAGGGCGTGGTGGCCGCCCCGACGGAGGGGATCGGAAAGGTCAGTCTCGGAAAGAACGACGACGGGACGGAATACTTAAAGATCTACTACGCGGGCCCCATCCGGAGCGCCGGCGGGACGGCGCAGGCGCTCTCGGTGCTGGTGGGCGACTACGTGCGCCAGGCGCTCGGCATCAACCGCTACATTCCCCGGCCCGAGGAGGTGGAGCGCTACATCGAGGAGATCCGGCAGTACAACAACATCATGAGCCTGCAGTATCTCCCGAGCGAGAAGGAACTCCGGATGATCATCGAGAACTGCCCGGTCTGCATCGACGGCGAGCCGACGGAGCAGCAGGAGGTGAGCGGCTACCGGAACCTGGAGCGGGTGGAGACGAACACCGTCCGGGGCGGGATGGCGCTCGTCGTCGCGGAAGGGCTGGCGCTGAAGGCCCCGAAGGTCCAGAAGAACGTCCGGAAGATGAAGATGCAGGGCTGGGACTGGCTCGACGACCTGATCAGCGGCGGCGCCTCGGCGAAGAGCGACGACGACGATGCGAGCGCCGCGATCAAGCCGAAAGACAAGTACATCCGCGACCTGATCGGGGGGCGGCCGGTCTTTTCCTACCCGATGCGCAAGGGCGGGTTCCGGCTGCGCCTCGGCCGGGCGCGGAACACCGGGTTTGCGGCCGCGGGCTTCAACCCGGCGACGCTGCACATCCTCGGGGACTTCCTGGCGGTCGGGACGCAGATGAAGGTCGAGCGGCCGGGGAAGGCGGCGGGGGTCGTGCCGGTGGACTCGATCCAGGGGCCGACGGTCAAACTCCGGAGCGGGGAGGTGCGCCGGGTGGACGACGCGGCGGAAGCCCGGCGGCTCGCGGGGCAGGTGGACGAGATCCTGGACGTCGGCGAGATGCTGGTCAGTTTCGGGGAGTTCATGGAGAACAACCATCCCCTGATGCCGCCGAGTTACTGCGAGGAGTGGTGGATGCTCGAGGGCGGTCCCCGGCACCCTGAAAACGAGCTCGAGGCGATCGAGTTCGCGCTCGACGGGGCTCCGCTCCATCCCGACTACACCTACATGTGGGACGACGTCGCCCCGGCCGATATCGCCTCCCTCGCGGAAGCGGTCGGCACCGGCGGGACGGTCGAGGACGGGATGCTGATGGTCCCGAACACCCCCGAGACGAAGGCGGTCCTCGAGGAACTCCTCATACCCCACCACCTCGCGGGGGACCGGCTGGCGATCCGGGAGCACCTGGTGCTCCTCGCCTGCCTCGGGCTGACGCTGCAGCTTACGAAGCGGCCGGCGTGGCAGGACGCGCCGATGGAGAACTCGCTCGACCTCGTGGCGCACCTCTCGGGCTTTACGGTGCGCTCGCGGGCGGGCACCCGGATCGGCGGCCGGATGGGGCGGCCGGGGAAGTCGAAGCCGCGGGAGATGCGCCCGCCGCCCCACTCGCTCTTTCCGATCGGCGACGAGGGCGGTGCCCGCCGGTCGTTCCAGGCCGCCTGCTCCTCGAAACCCCGGTCGAACACCGACGGCGGGGTGATCGAGGCGGAGGTCGGGGAACGGCAGTGCCCCGCCTGCGGCGCCTTCACCTACAAGAACCTCTGCGAGTGCGGGGCGCACACGAACCCGGTCTTTCGGTGCCCCCGGTGCGGCAAGGACGTCGGGCAGGAGGTCTGCCCCCGGTGCAACGCGGAGACGGTCTGCCTCCAGAAAGTCACGATCAACGTGAAAGCGGAGTACCTGGCCGCGATGGAGAACCTCGGGGTGCGCGAGTCCTCGGTCGCGCTCCTAAAGGGCGTGAAAGGGCTGATCTCGCGCGAGCGGCCGGTGGAGCCGATCGAGAAGGGGATCCTCCGGGCGTTGCAGAACCTTTATGTCTTCAAGGACGGCACCGCCCGCTACGATATGATCGATCTTCCCCTGACTCATTTCCGGCCGGACGAGGTCGGTGCTCCCATCGAACGGCTCCGGGAACTCGGCTACACCCACGACATCCACGGCGGGGAACTCGTCTCGGACGACCAGGTGCTGGAACTCCGCCACCAGGATATCCTGGTCTCGGAGGGCTGCGGCGAGTGGCTGGTCCGGGTGGCGAAGTTCGTCGACGATCTCCTGGTGCGGCTCTACGGGCTCGAACCGTTTTATAAGGCGGAGAAACCCCTCGACCTCGTCGGCCATCTCCTGATGGGGCTTGCCCCGCACACGAGCGCCGGGGTTCTCTGCCGGCTGATCGGGTTTTCGAAGGCGCCGGTCGGCTACGGCCACCCGTTCTTCCACGCGGCGAAACGGCGGAACTGTTTCTCCGGCGATACGGAGATCGCCGTCTCCGACGGGCGGCGGTGGATGTCGCTGCCGATCCGGCAGTTCGTAACGGAGAACTTCGATATATCGAAGCCGGGGCTTGACCACGTGGGAACGTTCTACTCCGATCCCCGCCAGCCGTTCTACGTCCGGAGCATCGACCCGCAGGGGAAGACCAGCCTGAAGAGGGTGACCTCGGTCTCCGTCCACCGCGCCCCGGCGCACCTGATCCGGTTCGCGACACGACGGGGGAGGGTCCTTACAGTGACGCCCGATCACGCGATGCTGGTCTGGGACACGGATTACCTCCGGAAGGTCAGGGCGCTCGAGGTCGCGGTCGGCGACCGCGTCCCGGTGGAGGAGGGCGGGCTCGTCGTGGCGGACGAGGTCGTCAGCCGCGAGACGGTGCAGGCGCTCGACGACCGGGTCTACTGCCTGACGGTCGCCGACAATCATACGCTGGTCGCGAACGGGATCTTCTGCGGCCAGTGCGACGGCGACGAGGACTGCGTGATGCTCCTCCTGGACGGCCTGATCAACTTCTCCCGCGCCTACCTCCCCGATACCCGGGGCGGGACGATGGACGCACCGCTGGTTTTGACGACCCGGATCGACCCGTCAGAGGTCGACAAGGAGAGCCACAACGTCGACGTCTGCGACCACTATCCCCTCGAGGTCTACAACGGCTGTCTCGCCTACGCCCACCCCAAAGACCTCGACGACTACGTCGACCGGGTGGAACGCCGGCTCGGGACCCCGGCGCAGTGCGAGGGGTTCCTCTTCACCCACGCGACCTCGAACATCTCGGCGGGGCCGCTCGAGTCCACCTACACGAAACTCGGGTCGATGCTCGACAAGCTCGAAGCGGAGCTCGACCTCGCGAAGAAGATCCGGGCGGTGGACGAGGACGATGTCGCCGAGCGGGTCTTGAACACCCACTTCATCCGCGACCTCCAGGGGAACCTCAACGCGTTTTCCAAGCAAAAGGTCCGGTGCATGAAGTGCAACGCGAAGTACCGGCGGATGCCGCTCGCGGGGAAGTGCACCCGCTGCGGGGGGCACGTCATCCCGACCGTCCACGAGGGCTCGGTGAAGAAGTACCTGGAGATGTCGCGCAACATCTGCGGGACCTACGCGATATCGGACTACACGAAGCAGCGGGTGGAGGTGCTCTTCATGCAGATCGAGTCGACCTTCGGCGAGCCCCCGGAGAAGCAACTCGGGCTCGCGGATTTTATGTAGAGGGGCTGGAGGGCGCCGGAGGCCGTGCCGGGATCGGGTCTTCGTCCGGCGGAGCCGGCCGCCATCAAACTCATTACTTCGTAGGTTCAAGAGGTACAGGCGCGAGTGTTACCGAGCGGCCAAAGGTGATCGACTCAAGATCGATTCTCGTAGGAGTTCGCAGGTTCGAATCCTGCCACTCGCATTTTTTCTTGAAGTTATGGTTTTCTTTAAAATGCAACTGGAGATTTCTGCTTGACAAGCAATTAATTGAGTTAACCTCCTGTTCAAAGAAGGGCGGTATATATTCCGTGTTTTGTCATGCTGAAATCTCGAAAACACAATTAAGGATTCCCTTTCTGTTCATCCCTATTCGCTATCCCTTCCTTTTTTCTCCGTGGCATATCTTCGTAAATAGAGTCGACTACTTTTTCTTGGGTGA
>NZ_JMIO01000122.1 GCF_000691865.1 Methanoculleus sp. MH98A
TTCTCGAGCTCCTGCCGTTCCGGCAGTCGCATCCTACGGACAGTCGCCATTCGAAGATGCTTCGCATCTTCTCGAGCTCCTGTCCTGCGGACAGTCGCATCCTACGGACAGTCGCCATTCGAAGATGCTTCGCATCTTCTCGAGCTCCTGTCCTGCGGACAGTCGCATCCTACGGACAGTCGCCATTCGAAGATGCTTCGCACCTTCTCGAGCTCCTGCCGTTCCGGCAGTCGCATCCTCAAGCCCCGCCGCCTTCCTCCTCGAAGTAGTGCAGCGCCCCGGGAACCTGCTCACGGATCCGCTTCAGGAAGTGGTTCGCAAGGTCGGGGTCGGCCACCCAGAGCGAGTGCTGCATCGCCCGCTCCGTCTCCTTGGAAAGCCCGCCTGCCCGGTCCATCTCCGCTTTTATGTCGTGGACGGCGTTCTCGACCTCCGCTTCGCTCTCCCATTTCAGCACCGATATTGTTCGTGCCATTGCTCTTCACCTCACGGTGCTGCCGTATGGAGGGGAGGTTCTATTTCAGGTTAACCCCCCCCGGGAGGGTTGAAAAAAGTGGTCAGGCTTCTTCCTGATCGAGGAGCATCTTTTCGGCTTTCTCGCTGGCGAGCGCGCTGTTCCCGGAAGGGTCCTCGAGGACGACCGTGAACGGGAAGGCCACCTCCCGTGCGGCGGCGATCGTCTCCATCATCCTGAGTGCGGCCGCCCGCTCGTCTTCGCTCTCGGGGTTTGCCAGGATTGTCTCCACCGCCTGCTCGAAGCGGTAGAGAACTCCCTCGATGTTGGTGACGAAACCCTCGCAGGCGGTGCCGGGTTCGACCGCGAGGCCGAGTTCCGGGATCTCAATCTTCC
Organism: Methanoculleus sp. MH98A; assembly: GCF_000691865.1. Classification (GTDB taxonomy): domain Archaea; phylum Halobacteriota; class Methanomicrobia; order Methanomicrobiales; family Methanoculleaceae; genus Methanoculleus. Next base: position 851 of record NZ_JMIO01000122.1, read on the forward strand.
CCGTCGTGCTCCGCGCCACCCGGATGGCGAGGTCGCCGGGCTCCTCCACCCGCACCGTCCACCGGACCGGGTCGCCCTCCCCGAGGATGATGGTGTCGGTGTGCCGGTAGCCGCAGGCCTCGCAGGCGATGGAGACGAGCAGGAGGTCGGGGAAGTGGGGGATGTCAAGGCGGTGATGGACGATCCGGATCTCGCCCCCGCAGGCGGGACAGGTTCCCGGATGGGACTCCCGCACTAGAGGCCCCCGCCGATCTTCTCGCGGGAGACCTTGACGGACATGGGCGTGATGACGACGTATTTCTGCTCGCCGAGGCCGACGATGTCGCCGTTCACGTCCTTGGCGACGTCGCGGAGATCCTTTAGAACCCGCTCGAACGTCACCTTGTCCATCTTCAGCCGCCCGATATCGACGATGACGATATTGCCGTTGTAAACCTCGTCTTTGACGCGGGGGGTATCTTTGAGGTCGGCGATGGTGGCGATCTTGATGTACATGGATGCCGGCTCTTCGTCGTTCGATCCCTCGTAGGAGGCGAGATCGAGTTCCATGTAGTCCTCTTCGTTTCTTGCCGGACTTTTGCCGAGGATGCTGTCAAAGAGTTTTTTAACCATAGAAAAATTGAGGAATGAATTTTATTTAATAGTATCCATTATTTTCTCCGTCAGACCTCCAGATTCCAGAGATCGTCCCCGACATAGTGGATGCTTTTAACGGACTTGCCCTTCTCCTGCCGCTCCATATCGGCCGCATCGAAGAGCGCAATCCCCACGGCAAGCGGTTTTCCGTGCCGTTCCTCGACGACCTGCACCGGGTGCCCCGCACGGATGTCCGGCGAGATCGATACGATCCCGGGGCGCATGGCATCCGCGCCGTTTGCGACGAACCTGACCGCGCCGGAATCGACCACCACCCGCCGCTCGGGGATCGGGTGCTCGACGAGCCCCCGCAGGGTCGGAAAGGCCCAGTCCTCGGTGCCCATCAGGAGGGGCTTTTTATCGACGAGGTAGATCCCGACGGGAGCATCCGTCTCCACCCGCTCGATCCTCTCCGACCGGAAGAGGTCGGCCGATGCCCCGATCTCGCCCGTGAGTCGCTCGAGAAGTTCGCTTATCTGTGATTTTCGGATGACGTGGCGCTTTTTTACGGTAATCCTTGGCATGTGTCGAAACCTCGAGGTGGCGCTGACTCTCGCGCAGCAACGCGGTTATATTTAAGTAGCTTCCTCACTCAAATATATTACTCCAGAATGGACGGCAAAGGGTAATCATATGACGCCAAGACCGTTGGATATTTTAGATCAGGTACTGAATCGTCAGCCCGTCATCATCAGCCTGAAAGGTGGGAGGGAGATCCGGGGGATCCTCCAGGGATACGACGTTCACATGAATCTGGTATTGGACAAGGCAGAAGAAGAAGTGGACGGCGCGGCGCAGAAACTCGGCACGTTGATCGTCCGCGGTGACAATGTGATCTACATTACCCCTTCAGTCGAATAAACAGTAGGTGAGAGAATGTCAAAAGGCA
>NZ_JMIO01000123.1 GCF_000691865.1 Methanoculleus sp. MH98A
AATGCGGGGAGGGTACATGCTTCCCGAACGACACACAGGATAAGTGGCGGCAGAATCCGACAGAAACGAAAAATAATCCACTCATATTATAAATACAAATGCGGAATTTTTATAAATAAAAACTTGTAACTACTGTATTGAATGGACGAGATCGACGATGCGATCCTTCGGGAACTGCAGAGAGACGGGCGAATGTCTATGGCAGAACTCGGCTCAATGCTGGGTATAGCACCGTCGACGGTCTTTAAACGGATCGAGAAACTGAAGAACGCCGGCATCCTCGAGCGGTTCACGATCGTCATCAACCAGAAGTGTTTCGAGCATACTCTGGTCGCTTTTCTGAACGTCAGGGTTCACCCCGACGGGAAATCAGAGGTCGAAGAGTTCATGCAGGGTCTCCCGAGCATCCTTGAACTCTACGAGGTGCTCGAACCCGGGGACTTCTTCATCAAGGTCCGGGTGCAGAACATATCCGAGTTGAAACGGAGCGTGCTCGTCCCCCTCTCCGGCCTTCCGGGGGTGAGGGATATCCAGACGATCATCTCGGTGAGGAAGGTCAAGGAACAGACATGAACGGATTGCAGATAGAAACCATACAGCAGATGCTTGCGATCGTGACGCTCCTTCTCGGAGTGCTCGTCATCGGCATCATCTTCAACGCCTACCGGATTGTGAAGCAGCCGACCCTGCTCCTCTTCATCTACGGGCTGTTTACGCTGGTCGTGGGGATCACGTTCGCCGATCTCGTGAGCGTCTTCACGCCCGATGAATTCATCATCGTCTGGTCGACGATCTTCTCACACATCGTGGTGATCCTCGGCCTCGGCGTGATGGCGTACGGTATCATGAGAGGGTAATATGCGT
>NZ_JMIO01000124.1 GCF_000691865.1 Methanoculleus sp. MH98A
CTTACCCTCCTCATGATCGTCGATACCGCTTTGCTCAGTTTATTCTGGCTTAACTACGGTGAACTGGTAAACTCAAACATACTGCTGCCGCTGACATTCCAGGCACTGAACTGGGCTGCAATCGTGTACATTATTTACAGACAACGACAAAAAGTGCAGTTATCCCTACGATCAGAAAAATCAGAAGTAGCAGATTAGTTTACAAAAATTAATCCTCTTTTCAGATCTTTGCGAAGACAACTCCACTCCAGGCATCAAGAGGGGGTAGAAGGTATCCATGCGCCCAAAGGCCGCGAATGCACTGATGTATGCAGGATCGCTACATATCCCTCAAATGGAGTTACTCTGCAGGCGTCATAGATCATCAGTATCTTTCGGCCGGCCGCTGACTACGTTTATGGGGCCTCACTCACCCTCAATAAGATATCGAGCGCCCGGCTTGAGTATTGTTAAGTTACAGAGTCGTACAGGATTAGCCAAACTCCGCGAGCGCCACTACCGGCACCCCCTCCAGGTCGTCGAAGACCGTCGGGTAGACCCGGAGGATCCATGGCTCCTCGATCAGCCGGCCGTAGGAGAGATCCACGTCCTCGAGGAGGAAGATGTGCGGCGATCCGCAGAGGAACGCGCGATGCGCCTCCGCGCCTTCCTCCGGATCTGCGGGGACGGCGATGGAGATGGTATCGATCCCGAACAGCCTGAGGCCCGGGTTCTCCATGCGGAGGAAGCCTGGAACCTCGTGGTGTACCCATGGATGCTCTCTCGCGTAGGCATCCGGGTCGCTCTCCCGGAGCCGGCCGCTCCCGGTCCTGATGAAGAGCGCACGCGACGCCCGGATCGCATCGAGATAGGGAAGGAGATCGTAGATCCGGATCGATTCCGCTCCCGTCTTCGGGATCGCGATGCACCGCGCGGGCTCAAAGACCGCCTCCGGGGCAAGGAGACCCCTGATCGAACCGCCACCCGGGCAGAAATGCCGGGGGAGGTCGATGTGCGTCCCGGCGTGGCTGGAGAAGGTGATCAGGCTCTTCTCCTCCGCATCGCCCTTGTCGAATGACTTCGTGCGGGTGATCGAGAGCGGTTCCGTTCCTGGGTAGAGGGGCGCTCTCCGGTTCAGGGGGTACGAGATCGGGATGAGCATATGTTCTCCCGTAGGTACTCCCGGAGTTCATGAAGGTTCTCTATGATCCCCTCCACCCCCGGCCGGCCGATAAACCGGTTCGGGTCGCCGGGCGGGATTCTCGCCACGAACCGAACGCCCGTCTCGTATGCCGCCTGCCAGTCGTTCGGGGCGTCGCCGACGAAGAGGGCCTCCTCGGGCGAGGCGCCGGTCTCAGCGAGGATCTCCCTGATGCACTCGGCCTTCGTCTTCGGCGAGCCGTAGATCCGGACAAAGAATCCGGTAAGGTCCCGGCGGCGGGCGATCTCCTGCATCTCGCCCTCCGGGGTTGCGGAGACGATGTAGAGCGGAAGCCGCCGGGAGCAGTCCCGGAGGAGTTCTTCTGCGCCCGCGACGTAGGGTACGGTGAGCATGGCGTCGAAGATAAGCCCGACGTATTCGTTCGCAAGCCGCTCCTCCTGCTCGGGAGAGAGGTCTTCGTGGAGGATGTTTGCGTAGATGTGGCGGAACTTGTCGTACCGGGACATCCCGCCGTTCTCGAGGTGGAAGGCGATGATTGCGTCGAGGTGTTCGGAGGGCGCGAAGGAGAAGATCTTTTTGAACGCAGCGGTCTTTAAGGGGAGGGATTCGACGACGACGCCGTCGAAGTCGAGGATGAGGGTGGCGATGGTATTGGGTGGTTGGGGGTGACTCTCTGTCATGGTAGTGGATCTGTCGAATCTCAGTTGGCTAAACTTTTTGCTATTTTATTCCACATGATGGCTGTATCTTGGTTTGACTTTTGACGTGAAACTAAGTGTCAAAACCGGCCGTTACCAGCTTTGCCAGTCATGGGAGTCATTCAAGATCGCTCCTGATGAGAGCGAAAGGTCTTCGCACCTGAGAGGTGCAAATGGCGGACCTGATCGCGGGGTCTCAAGTTTTTATTGAACGATATAGGGCTCGCTTCCTAGATGCGTACCTGGTACCCCCTATCATACCGCTCTGCTC
>NZ_JMIO01000125.1 GCF_000691865.1 Methanoculleus sp. MH98A
GCGGCCTTGCTGATGGCCTCCTCGATGTTCACGTCCTCGAGTGCGGCGACGAGCGCCTTCACGCGGGCGTCCTGGACCTCGACACCGGCCGCGTTCAGGACAGCAGTCACATTCTCTTCAGTTACATCCTTGCCTGCGTTGTGCAGGAGCAGTGCAGCGTAGATATACTCCATAGTTCATTCACCTCTTTTTGAAATGATATTAGCCGAAGAGGGCGCCGAGACCGGCCATGCCGCCCTCCTCATCCTCTTCCTTCTTCTCCTCTTCCGTCTCTTCTTCCTCGGCCTTCTCCTCGGCTGCCGCCGGGGCTGCTGCCGCGGGTGCCGCAGCGGTCGCAGCCGATGCGGCTTTCAGGGTCGCCTCATCGAGCTCGAACCCACGGCCCTGCGCCGCGAGCGCGACGGCCAGCATCTCGCGCTGTGCCCGCCCGATGATCAGGTCGACGACATCCTTCTCGTAGATGCTCGCTTCGACGCCCACGTTCCGGGCCTCGCTCACCGCCTTGCTGATGATGGCCGCGACGGTAAGTCTGGTCGGGATGACGGCGTTGACCGAGAGGTTGAACGCCTGCTGGGCCGCGAGCACGATGTTGTTCGCGTAGGCTTCCTCATCGATAGCGAGCAGGTCCGGCGTGAAGATAGTCTCCCGGTAGTATGCGGCCTGCAGGATGAGGCCGACATCCATCGGCTTGACACTGAGTTTCACGAGAGCTTCGGCAACCTTCTTGTTGATGACCTCGCCCTTCTTCACGACCGTCTTCGTCTCGCGAATCTTGACCTTTCCGCCCTCGATAGCCGCGGGAATGCCCACCTGCTGGAGCTCGCCCACGATCGGGCCGGGCTTGAAGCTGGTCGGACCCTTCGGGATGACGATATCCTCGGGAGCGGTCTCGCCGGGCTTCGCCGCCATCTTCGTCTTGGTCTTCTCGAGCAGCTTGAAGAGCTTGAACGGATTCTCGTTCGTGAAGATCAGGGCGCTCTGGCCTTCGGCGTGGTCGTTTAAGGTCGCGACGCTGCCGCCGAGCTCGTTTAAGGCGTGCTCGATCAGCGTGTTGCGGGCCATCTTCACCCTCGCCGTGCCGCGGAGGTTCCGCCGGATTTGCTGGACCTGCGAGGCGGGAATGCCGTACATGTCCACGACGCCGACGAGCGTGTGCTCCTCGATACCGCGCTTGATCTCCTCTACTTCTTCCTTCTTCCACCGGGGCAGGTGGTGCGTATAGAGTGCCATCAGATCACCCTCACTGCCGGCCCCATGGTCGTCTTCACGTACACCGAGTGGATATTCATCGTTCCGCTCTCCAGGACCGACTCGACCCTGTGAAGGACAGCGTCGATGTTCTCGGCGATCTGCTCGGGCTCCATGCCGGAGGTTCCGACCTTCGTGTGGAAGACCTTCTTGTCCTTCGTCCGGATCTTCACGGAGCTCCTCAGACGCTGGACGACGGGCCGGATATCCATTCCCTGCGGAACCGGCATCGGCATCCGTCCGCGCGGACCGAGCCTGACACCGAGATAACGGCCGACGAGAGGCATCATTGCCGTCTCGGCAAGGAAGAACCGGTACTCACCCGCCACCTTGCGCGCTTCCCGGGGTTCTCCCCCGAGCCGCTCGATCTCCTCAGGTCCGATGATGAGGTCCACATTCACCTCTTTTGCCTGGGTGACAATGTCGCCCTTCCCGAGAACTGCGATCTTGACGTTGTCAAAACCGTTCGGGAGATGAATCGTCTCATCGATACGATTCTTGGGCTGGGACATATCGATATTCCTGAGGTTGACGGTGATATCCACGCTCTCCTTGAACTTCCGTTCCGGAGCCTTTGAGAGGGCCGTCTTCACGGCTTCCTGTATACTGGTTTTATC
>NZ_JMIO01000126.1 GCF_000691865.1 Methanoculleus sp. MH98A
GGTGTCAACCAAGTTCACCGAGAGGATGATTCCGGACTCGGTCTGGTTCCGCGATTCCAGGGTGTTCTCTTCCAGTTCCTGTCCGACCACCGCAGAATCGACGAACGAGATCAGGCAGACGACGGGGATCATCGCGAGCAGGAAGTGGAGCATAAACGGGAACGGCGGCCGCAAAGCTCTCTTCACCGTCATCCGGGTACCGCTCCCGCTCCTCATGCACTACCTTCCCCTGGGCAGGATCAATCCCTCAAGGAGGGATATATCTGTAACTATATGGAATGAACAATTTTTAACACAAATGCGCAAATTCGAACACCCCGGTTCACCATAGGGCCCCGCAAAATCCAGCAGCATCTTAGAAAGAAACCGGCTGAAGAAGAAGACGGCGCTCCGAGAAACGGCCGCCGGACCGGCAGGAGCTTGAGAAGATCACACTCTTTGAGTGCGTGCGACGTTTCGCCCGGGGCGCGATCGCGAGCTGGGGCACCGGACGCCCGAATCACGACCGGCGGGAAGAGAACTGAAAAAGAGACGGGCGGGGCCGGATTGCGGCCCCGGATTGTATCGTGGGGCGGTACGGTGATCTTACATCGGGGGCATGCCCATGCCGCCCATGCCGCCCATGCCGCCCATCTCTTCCATGCCAGGGGCGCCCTCGGGCGCGGCAGACTTGGAAGCGGCGATGACGTCGTCGATCCGGAGGATCATGATGGCGGCCTCGGCAGCGCTTGCGATTGCCTGGGTCTTCACCCGCAGGGGTTCGACGACGCCGGCCTTGAGCATGTCGCCGGAAGCGGCATTGAAGACGTCAAGTCCCATGTATTTCGCGTTCGCCCCGCCTTTCTCGTGAGAGGCGCGGAGGGCGACGAGCATGTCGATCGGGTCGAGACCCGCATTCTCGGCGAGGGTTCTCGGGATGATCTCGAGCGCGTTTGCAAACGCCTCGATGGCGAGCTGGGCGCGCCCGCCGACACTTGCGGCGTGCTCGCGGAGCCGAAGCGAGAGCTCGATCTCGGGCGCACCGCCGCCGGCGACGAACTTCTTGTCCTCGACGGCAACGCTGACGACCCGGAGCGCGTCCTCGATGGCACGGTCGAGTTCGTCGACGACGTGCTCGGTGCCGCCGCGGATGACGATCGAGACGGCCTTGGGGTTCTCGCACTCGGTGACGAAGGTCATCTCTTCGCCGGAGACCTTCCTCTCCTCGACGGTGCCTGCCTTACCGAGTTCCTCAGGGGCGATGGCGTCGATGGAACTGACGACTGGCGCACCGGTAGCGCGGGCGAGTTTCTCCATGTCGCTCTTCTTGACACGGCGGATGGCAAAGATGCCGGCCTTCGCAAGGTAGTGCTGGGCGATGTCATCGATGCCCTTCTGGCAGAAGAGGACGTTTGCACCGCTGGAAACGATCTTGTCGACGATGCCCTTGATCATCCGTTCCTCTTCATCGAGGAACATCTGGAGCTGGTCGGGGCTCGTGATGCTGATCTCGGCGTCGACCTCGGTCTTCTTGAACTCGACGGCGGCGTTCAGGAGCAGGATCTTCGCGTCCTTGACGGCACGGGGCATTGCCGGGTGCACGCGCTCCTTGTCGATGATCATGCCCTCGATGATCTCTGAGTCATCGGTGGACCCGCCGACCTTCTTCTCGACCTTCACGAACTCGGTGTCGACGTTGCCGTCGGCATCGGCGACCATCGTGATCGCCTTGACGACGAGCTCGGTGAGTTTCTCCTTTGCAGCCTCAGCGCCCTTGCCGGTCATGGCGGTGTCGGCAATCTTCCTGAGCATCACCATATCGTCGGGCTTGACGTCGACGGCGATCTCATCGAGGATGTCCTGCGCCTTCTCGGCGGCCATGCGGTAGCCGTGGGCGATGACCGTGGGGTGCACGTCCTGCTCGAGGAGATCCTCGGCACGCTTCAGGAGTTCGCCCGCGATCACCACGGCGGTCGTGGTACCGTCGCCGACCTCGTCGTCCTGGGTCTTAGCGATCTCGACCATCATCTTCGCGGCGGGGTGCTCGATATCCATCTCTTTCAAGATGGTCACACCGTCGTTTGTGATGACGACGTCGCCGATGGTGTCGACGAGCATCTTGTCCATGCCTTTGGGTCCAAGCGTTGTCCTTACAGCGCTTGCCACGGCTTTTGCGGCTGCGATATTGCCCGACTGTGCGTCACGACCGCGGGTACGCTGGCTACCCTCTTTTAGAATCAGGATTGGTTGTCCTCCAAGACTTGACATAGGTATCACCGTTGTTAAGCGATAGAAAGGTAGGTTTGTGGTTCTATATATAGTTTTTCACTCGTTTATCATATCTATG
>NZ_JMIO01000127.1 GCF_000691865.1 Methanoculleus sp. MH98A
ATTATTTGAACCATTGAATCCCGGTTTTAAAATATCTTATTGGAAATATAATTGATATTAATATTACTTTTTGCAAAAAAATCCGTCTTATTTCGCAAATTTTATTAATATGTCTCCTTCTACTCTTATAGTCCCTTTTGGGACGTGCAGTAGCGGCCTTCAGGGATCCGGAGCTGGTGTTTGCCCCGTGGTCTCTCGCATGAACGGAACGTATTGAACAAGGGTAAAAGGATGAAATACTATGGCTAAATACACGGAAACAATCGATCTCTATTCTGACGATGGGAAGCTGCTCAAGAGCGGCGTCACCCTCGACAGAATCAGCCCGCTGGTTAACCCGGCCACAAGTAAGATCATCGACCTGACCAAGAGAACGATCAACGTGAACCTCGGAGGAATCCAGGATGCGCTCAAGACCGGGAAACTTGGAAAGGGCAAGATCAAGGGAAGAGAACTCGATCTCCCCATCATGGAGAACAAAGACGCGATCGTCGCCAAGATCAAGGAGATGATCCAGGTTGAAGAAGGCGACGACACCGAGATCCTGGAGTTCAACGGAGGAAAACTCCTGCTCGTCGAGGTCCCGTCGAAGCGCCTGATCAACGCGGCAACCTACGATGCCGCGATCACGTCGGTTGCAGCCGCGACCACCTTCGCGATCGTCGACCAGTTCAACATCGACGGCTTCAACGCATCCACCGTCAAGGCGGCCTGCTGGGGCAGCTACCCCCACACGCAGGATATGCAGGGTGCGCTTGTCACGTCGATCCTGAACATCCCCCAGAACAA
>NZ_JMIO01000128.1 GCF_000691865.1 Methanoculleus sp. MH98A
TAGAAGCGACCTTCGTTTAACCCACGAAAGACTTTACTACGTTCGAAAAGATATCCGCACTATCGGCATCAATTCCGATAACAGGACGCTATGTACAACGAAGAATCCATCGGCAGGATTGAGCGAATGGATCAGGTATGTGCTGAACGGGGAGTACTCTCATTATCTCGCTGATGTTAAGGCGCAATATCAGAGATGTGCCAGATTAAGAGACTCTGTGTTACCCGTCCTGGACGAACTTACCGAGTTGAAGGACAAATACTACAGTTATCGACGCGGCCTGAAGAGACTCTATGCAATTTTTAAAAGTAACACTTGGGATAATCCCACGACCCTGAGAGAAGAGATCAAATTAATGTACGCATCATTTAAAAGATTCAAGGATGCTCTCTGGAAGATCTACTCTCCAAAAAATGGGTTCATATGGAAGACTTATCCCCATTCTAACTATAAATACAGGGAGCTCAACCTCGCCTCAGAGAATCAGATATCCTCAATCCATGAGCAGGTAAGGGACCTTAAGGAACTCGAAGCAAGATTTTCGTCGATATTCAATGACCTGGAGCACTATCTCGAACATAATAGCAGAAAAAACCAGACTGTGGTGCGCACAATCGAGAGAGGAACGCTCCATAAACCGAACAAGCGAGAGCAAGAGCAAGCGATTCGTAAACCGAACAATAAAAAGCAAGAACAGGAGGATAAAGTCGACTTCGAGTTCTTGAAAGTGCTGCCCACGCTCACCCTTGTATCGCAACGTGGAATGAAATACATTAATCCATACGGATGTACGTGGCCTATCAATAAGGACGATGCAATAGAGTTTGAGCAAAAAGGCTACGGAAAAATTGTAAAACGAGACTAACCTTAAGATTTTTTCAACGTATCACCTGCCACCACGAGTTCTGGGTGGGTGGCGCGGGATTAAAGACCAGGTGGATATAAAAGTGATCTCTGACTTACCTCAAATAGAAAAAATGCGGCCTCTACCATGCCAGGGTAATAGGTCATTGAAACTTTAAGCCTTTGATCGATGGCAAAACCCCTCTCACAATCGGAGAGAAAGGTTTGAAATATCCCTCAACTGAGTTCAACTATCCTTAATTGCCCCTTTTACCACAAGTCCCAGATACCGGGTTAATTCGTGCTCAAAACTACGGGATACATCAGATGCATCACTCGTAGCGTGAGCAACTTCGTGAAGTAAGGTGCCTGCGTAGTTCTGGACGTCTTTCAGTTGGTCCCGTTTTATTACAATCCTATTTTCAGAGGGCTCCCACAATCCTAGTGCTTCGCGATATAATTGAAGATCGAGCCGCATTGTTTTGGAAATTAATATTTCCTTAACTTTTTCAGGCCGACCTCCAACGAAACCTAGTATTCGATCAGTCTGCTCAAAGACCCGTTTTTCATCTGCAGTAAGCTGTTTTTCAGACACAAAAGAGAACTTAAAACTATTATTCCAGTCGCTGCTGAATTGCTCCACATCTCTGATCGGATTACCCGCAATGTCTACCATACCCCGCAGTTTTTCTCTAACTTTCTGGGGAACAATTATGACGTTGTATTTACCAGATCTGGCATTGTCCACAAGGTTCGGTGCGGACATGACCTCATCGGAGGTGAAGAATACGACCCTGGAACGATCATTGAGCAATCGGCATGCATGAACAGACACCTCAGCCCAGTCTAACTCGTTATGATCTCCGGCACTATAGTTGGCCAGGTTCCTTACTAATTCGTGTGCAACTTCCTGACTTTCGCAGGCAATAAGGATCTTTTTAATCCTGTCAGAGTAAGCCGTTCTACCGACATTTGTACGCTCGCGATTCAATGCCTTTTGTATGGCCTTGTTTGGAGATGTAATATTATACGAAAAAAGGAAGGTCTCTTCTTCCGCAACCTGAACCCCGTTAACGTATATTCTTGCAGGATTTGATTTCTTTTCGAGGACTTGTCCCAATGACGTTGTTTCTAATACTTTTTCGCCCGAGAAGCGTAGAAACAACTCTTTCGCTTTCGCAATATCACCGTCTGAACAATTTTTAAGGATAAACTCTGTTCCCTGGAATTTATTATCCGAAGGTGGAGAAATGTATGCATGTAATGTTATAATGTCCTCAAAACCATGTTTTTTTGATTTACCAAAAGAAAGGTCTTCATGCCGTGATCTTATTGAAACGTCCACCCCCTTTCGATTGAATGTTGCAAGAGCATCTTTCAACCCGATACCGAATTTTCCAATAACACGGGGGTTTGCAAGTTTTTCGTCATTCTCTTTTTGTGTCAGATGATGATGGTTAAGCCCTCTCCCATAATCACGGATATGCCAGCAGTTCGTTTTATCTTTAAATATCTCGACCATT
>NZ_JMIO01000129.1 GCF_000691865.1 Methanoculleus sp. MH98A
GTCGATCGCAATGTCAAGGCGACCGGTTGTTAGTAGATTCAAGATCGTTAAATACCTCGAATCTCTCGGGTACACGTACCTTCGACAAACAGGAAACCACGTTCAAATGGTTATCCAAAAAGGTGACAAGAAATATCATGTTGTCGCTCCCCTGCACAACGAACTGACCGGAGGGAGTTAAAATGGAGGAACTATCTGATCGCGTCGATCAATTCGTTCCGCGGGATCTCGGTTGCTTTTGAAAGCACATCGAGTATTGAATATAGTGTTCCGACGGTATATACCGATTTTAACTGGCAGTGCCTCAGTATAGGACAGATAATCGTTCATCCACCCCCTTCGTCGCACTCTTCCAGCAGCGGGCGCGAGATCCCCCGGGCCGTTACTTCGGGAGAAGGTGGTCCCGGAGCATCGCCCGGACCATCTCCCGGTAACGGTTCACAACCGGAAGATCGTCCTGTAGCACCCCATAGACCTCTTCCAGGTTCAGCCGGCAGTAGAGGTGGACCAGGACATTTCTGAATCCTGCGAGGTCGGAGAGCCGGACTCCGAGGTCTTCCGGGATAAGCCTTTCATCACATAAAATAGCAAAACTCTCCCGGTAAGTTTCGGGCCGCCGGGAGCTGCAGGCCGCGACCAGGTGGTTGGCGATGTCGATCGATGCCTGGATGCTGACGAGGAGCGCGTGCAGCACCATGTTCCGTTTGTCTCGGTCGGTCCTCAGCTCAGCGAGAGTGATGGACCGATAGCGCTCCCAATCCCCGGCTGCCTCATCGAGCTCACGGAGGTGACCGAGGATCCCTTCGTCCATATCAGGCCCTCGTGAGTAGAACTCTGTCAAACCAGTCGAGCGTCTCCGCATAGTCGAGGTACAGGGAGAGCACGCCTGCCTCATAACGGACCCTCCGTTCCCGGTCGCGGGAGAACACGGGTCTGCCGCTCTTGATGATCTCATGCTGGAGGGAGATTGGGGCGGTGTTGAGGACCTTCACGTCAGCCTCAAAGCGGTAACCGAACCCCCGTTCGAGCTCCCGCTCGACCCGCCGCGCGAACCGCATCGCCTGGTAAGGGGCAACTTCGCCGGTGACGAGGATCGCCACGTCCACGTCGCCAAAATTCCCCCTGCAGAACGAGCCGAAGACGTACCCCACCTCTATCTCGTCAAATCCGGCGAGGACCGTACGGATGGTGTGGAGCACCTCCTCTTTCTCTCCCGCCTCAAGCAGATGGCGCGCCCTCATACTATCGTACATTTTCCCGCATCACATATCATCCTTTCCCGGCCCCTGCGGACCAGCAGACCCACTCCTTTCCGTCGCGGAGTGCCTCCTCGGTCGACTGGCTCGCGGCGGCGCCCATCGTGAGGTCGGAGGATGATCGGGTTGTGACGCCAGTCTATTTCTCGCACCAATTGTGCGAGTTTTGCAGAACCGACATATATCTCGAAAAATGACTTCATACGCCAGATTGGAGGGAGAAAATCTGTCGATGCCAGGAAACTCCTTTTGCAGATCTCCAACCAGTTGTTGGACAACTGACTTACCCCAGGTGTCGCCGGACTGCCGCTCCACGATCAGCCTCCTGATATCCCGGTACAGGCCGACCGGTTCCTTACTGACTGCCCTGAGCGCCTGTACTGAGCGGTGCGTATGCGTTCTTTGATCTCGATAAGTAGTGAGCCATAATCATTTGGTAGATCTGGCGCATTTGTCGTAATTGTCAACTCCTCAAAGTCCTCCTCGACCCTCGCTGCCGGTTTGCACCCCCTCGGCACTAGGAAGAGACGTCATCGAACCCACTATGTACCCACATACTCCTCCGGCACCTGGATCTTCAAGTGGTAGGAGTCGATGCGCCGGGTGTTGATGACGAAGTAGTAATCATGATATCCTTCGTAGAAGGTGCTCACCCACCGTTGCTTCTTGAGATCGGGGTTCTCCTTCGCCCCCAGGAAGTCGGCGAAGTTGAGGGTGACGACCCGGACGAACCGGTTCGGGTCTTCGGCGTCCATCACCTGGCAGTTGAAGAGCGGGATCTCGTCGTTTGAGGTCGTGATATCCGAGTAGTCGAGCCGCCACATCGGGAACGGGACCCGGACGATCCCGGTCGTCCCCGACCACTGGCCGTCGATCGTCGCGTAAGTCACCCACCGGGTGATGCCGGGCCCGGCCACGGCCCCCGGCGGAGTGGTCATGTTCAGGCGGGTCTCCTCGATCGGAATCTGGTAGGTCCCCGGGTCGACGAACCCGACCGGCCGCGGCTTCCCGTCCCAGGTGGGCACCGGCGTGGGCGTCGGCACCGTGGTGGGTATCGTGGGCGTCCAGGCCGGGGTTATTCCCGGCTCCGGTTCCCCGGACCCCCATAAGCCCGGCAGCTCGCCGGTCGCCGCCGGCTTGATGATCAGGGCCATCACGAGGACGACCGCAATTCCCAGAACAACGTAGATGAAATCCTGCTTCTTCGTCATATCCCGTTCCTTCCTTTCCCCCCGATTGGGACCATCCCGTGCGGCCGATCCGCCTCTCCGTTTCCGGTACCCGGAAATTGCATTATATTTCCCATTTCGAAACGTTTTTTCCAAAACGGGGCGGTCATCCGCGTGGTTTTTCGGTACAGGTATCGTTGTACCTCCGGCTACAAATACTTGTCTGAGACCGATGCAGGCCGTTAAAAGCGATTTTATACGGATTCGTTATCAAAAAAGGCTGTTTTCAAATCCCCTACTGTTTGAATAACTTTTTATACAGGCTTACGCATATACTCAAAAGAACCGTATTGTTCCGGATGAAACGCTCATTCGGACTCCGGTAACAGGAGGAAACGTTTCATGAG
>NZ_JMIO01000130.1 GCF_000691865.1 Methanoculleus sp. MH98A
CTTTCTTCATCTTTGCCACGTGCTCGTCGGGGGAATAATCGATCCTCGACTCGACGACCACCTTCTTGATGTTTTTGTAGCCGTCGATGTACGAGCAGATCTTCTCGATGGCGGCAACCGGCATCTCGCGTTCGTTAAAGATATTGCCGTCGTTGTATATCGAGACGATCGGGTAATCCCCGAGATCGACGGCGTCCATCACGTATTCGAACTGCGCGATGTATTCGTCCGCCGACACCTCCCTGCCCCGGGACGTTGCACAGTAAAAACCGCACATGGTGCACCCCCCCGTCTTCTCGACCCATTCGCACCCCGTGGAACGGAGGAAGATAATCAACCGCCTGATGGGCTGATCGTCGAGATGTCCAATCCGCTCCTCCCAGCCAATGGGAACCGTAAAATCGAGATCGTGCGGAGCGTTTCCATTCCGTTTACGCAGCCCGCCGGCCAGTGCCCGGATCTCGTTTAAAATATCATTCTCCGTTGAGTGACCCGTGAAGGTCTCTGCGCTGCTACTGCTATCAGGTACGGCCCTATCTAGAATAATTATCCCCCCTGTTCCGGGCATGCACCTTCATGCCGAAAGCGCACGTCCCCGGTGACTGTCGCCTTATCTTACCAAGACATACCCCTGATAGGCTTCCGCATATTTATAGTTTATCCAATCAGCCAGGTTATCGGGTCATGTTTCCAAAAAGGTATTCTCTGACGGAAAATCCGGCAGAACAGGCAGTCTGTCGAGAAGAATCGGATCCGGACTCCCGCCGTTTTTCCCTCGGAGGGCGATCCGTTCGTCCATAGAACCCTGATCCCGAATGGGAGAGATGACGACATGCCAATTTTTATATACGTTGTTCAGGGGTATACTATCCCGATGCACCGGTGGATAGCCGTCCGGGCGGATAACCCGGAAAACAGCCGGAAAAAACCCGGTGGAACCCGGAAACCGGCAGGACGAAGAGGCGGCGGCGGCGTGCGTTTTCGGCAGATACGGCAGAAGTGCGCATGAAAAGGGAAACGGAGATCATGGTTCGTCTGGGAGAGAGGATCTGCGGCAGGGAATCGTTCACTGCAAAAGCTCTCGGGCTTCTCCCGGCTTATAACGTCTATCGAAAGACCTATGCCCTCCTTCGGGAGTCCCAGCGATGGAACCGGGAAGAACTCGCGGCCCACCAGGCGCAGGCGCTCGCGCGCCTCCTCGACCACGCCTACGAGAATGTCCCTTACTACCGCCGGGTCTTTCAGGAGCGCGGTCTCGTCCCGGAGGACATCCGGGGCCCCGACGACCTGGTGCTCCTCCCGTTCCTGACCCGGGAGGACCTCCAGGCCAACCTCTCCGACCTGAAAGCCCGGAACTACCCGGAGTCCGCCTTCGAGTACGTCACCACCGGCGGCTCCACCGGGATCCCGGTCGGCTTCTACTACGAGAAAGGGGTCTCCCGCGCCCGGGAATGGGCGTTCATGAAGACCCAGTGGGACCGCGTCGGCTACCGGTTCGCCGACCGCTGCGTCGTCCTCCGGGGCTACATCGTCGGGTCTGCTAAAGACGGCGTCTTCTGGAAGAAGACCCTCTTCGGCCGGTGGCTGCTGATGTCCTCCCACCACATGACCGAGGAGACGCTTCCCGCCTACATCGACCGGATCAAGAGGTTCAAACCCCGCTTCATCCAGGGATACCCCTCCACGGCCGTTATCCTGGCACGATACATGCGGGAGCACGGGATCGAGCCGTTTCCGACCGTCAAAGCCGTCCTCTGCGGGTCGGAGAACCTCTACCCCTGGCAGCGCGACCTGCTCGAGGAGGTCTTCGGCTGCCGCGTCTTCTCCTGGTACGGCAACTCCGAGCAGACGGTGCTTGCCGGGGAGTGCGAGGAGAGCACCCACTATCACATCTTCCCCGAATACGGGATCGTCGAACTGATCGGGAGGGACGGCCGGCCGGTTAAGGGCCCGGGGGCCATGGGCGAGGTGGTCGCGACCAACCTCACCAACTTCGTCTGCCCCCTCATCCGCTACCGCACCATGGACCTTGCCACGGCGGCCGGGGGGAGCTGTTCCTGCGGCCGGAGTTACCCAATGCTCGAGCGGGTCGAGGGGAGGCTCCAGGACTTCATCGTGACGGGTAAAGGCGAGCTTCTTTCCGGGATTGCCATGAACATCGATACCGATGCGTTCGATAACGTTAAACAGTTTCAGTTCTACCAGGAGAAGGTCGGGGAAGTCATACTGAATATCGTGAGAAAACCGACGTTCAGCAAGCAGGATGCGGAGTATCTCTACCGGGAAGTGAGCCGGAGTTGCGGCGACGACGTTCTTATCACGATCAGGTACGTTGATAACATACCGCTCACCGCCCGTGGCAAGTATCGCTACTTCGTTCAGGACCTGCCGATACACTTCAGCGAACGAGAGGGGGGGATTGTCGAACACGTGTCCCCCGATCTGCTCGCCTGAGCCGGGAGGTATGCATACGAAGACAGGTCTTCATCGATGGGCATCGCGCGCGAACCCGCTCACCGTAAAGGCACTCAGCCTGGTGCCGTCTTACCGCACCTACCGGCAGATGTACGCGCTCCTCCAGCGGTCACAGTGGTGGAGCCGGGAAGAACTCGCGGCCTACCAGGCGCAGGCGCTCGCGCGCCTCCTCGACCACGCCTACGAGAATGTCCCTTACTACCGCCGGGTCTTTCAGGAGCGCGGTCTCGTCCCGGAGGACATCCGGGGCCCGGAGGATCTCGAACTCCTCCCGTTCCTGACCAAGGAGATCGTCCAGGCCAACCTTCCCGACCTGAAGGCCAGAAACTACCCGGAGTCCGCCTTCGAGTACGTGCGCACGTCCGGCTCCACCGGCACCCCCATGGGGTTCTACTACGAGAAAGGGGCCTCCCGTGCCCGGGAATGGGCGTTCATGAAGACCCAGTGGGACCGCGTCGGCTACCGGTTCGGCGACCGCTGCGTCATACTCCGGGGGCACGTCGTGGACGGGGCAGCCAGCGGCACCTACTGGAGACGAGCGCTCTTCGGCCGGTGGCTGATCATGTCCTCCCACCAGATGACCGAGGAGACCCTGCCGGACTATATCACCTGGATCCACAGGTTCAAGCCCCGCTTCATCCACGCCTATCCCTCCACGGCCGTTATCCTGGCGCGGCACATGCGGGAACACGGCATTGAGCCGTTCCCGACCGTCAGGGCCGTCCTCTGCGGGTCGGAGAACCTCTACCCCTGGCAGCGCGACCTGCTTGAAGAGGTCTTCGGCTGCCGGGTCTTCTCCTGGTACGGCAACTCCGAGCAGACGGTGCTTGCCGGGGAGTGCGAGGAGAGCACCCACTACCATATCTTCCCCGAATACGGGATCGTCGAACTGATCGGAAGGGACGGTCGGCCCGTCCGGGGTCCGGGCGCCATGGGCGAGGTGGTCGCGACCAGCCTCATCAACTTCGTCTGCCCCCTCATCCGCTACCGCACCATGGACGTCGCGGTCGCCACGGAGAAGCGGTGCTCGTGCGGGAGACAGTATCCTCTGCTCGAGAAGGTGGAGGGGAGGCTCCAGGAGTTCATCGTAACCCGGAGCGGGCACCTGATCTCCGTCACCCCCATCAACTACGAGTCGGAGGCATTCGAGAACATCAGGCAGTTCCAGATGTACCAGGAGGAGGTGGGCGAACTCATCATGAAGGTCGTTCGAAAACCGGCCTACACCGAGAAGGACACCCGGCAGCTGATCGACGAACTCCGGTGCCAGCTCGGCGACGAGGTGAACGTCCACGTCCGCTTCGTCGACGAGATTCCCCGCACCGAAGGCGGCAAGTTCCGGTACCTCATCCAGAAAATTCCCATCTCGATCGGCGACCTCTGACGGGCTCAGTCGATGTAGTGGACGACCCTGCGTTTCAGCCAGGGATTGTTGAAGACGGAGGTGTACGCCCATTCCGCCAGGGCCCCGACGATATCCTTCCGGCAGACCTCCATATACATGCCGAGAACCGAACAGAACTTCGACTTGAAGAAGTTGAGGTCGGGCGTGTTCGCCCCGATGTTCTCCAGGTACGAATACCCCCGTGCCTGTGCACGCTGAACCAGGAGCCACTGGAGATACTCGTTCCCTGCGTGAGCGCTCTCGATCCGCGGCGTACCCATCCAGAGCAGGAACCGCCTGTACTCCTGGGTGGCGACGGCTCCCGCGAGCGCGCCTTCCCGGTCGTAGAGGTAGTATGCCGCGAGATGATCCGGGTACGCCCGGAAGACGTCCTCAAAGTAACGCCTGCTGATCATCGGGATGTTCATATCCGGCTGGCTGAACCGCCCGGCGAGCGCCGTATACAAATCAGAGAGATCGGTGCTCCGGACGAGGTCCATCCCGGCCTTCTCGGCTTTCCGGAGTTTATTCCGGAGTTTGTAGTGGAAATCACCCCAGATCGTCTCGAGCGGCCGCGTAAGATCGATCACGTAGGTGTAGTGAACCTTCGGCGTATACCCCCTCCAGATGAACTGCCTGACGTCGGTGAGGCCGGGGACGAAGATCAGGGAGAAGTAATGTGGCGATATCGCATCGATCTCCGCAGAGAGATCCGCCGCAACGAGATCCATGATCGCCTCCTGCTTGCCCAGTTTCAACGCGGCAAAATCCTTCGCCGGGATAAGGCCCTGGTAGGGGATGACCGCCTGCATGGGCGGCGGCGAGAAGAGCGTCTTGACCCCGTGCACGCTCCTGAAGAAGAGCGGAGCGAGGCAGACGAGTTCCTCCCCCTTGTAGATGCCGTACGGGAGGAGCCGGTACCCCGTATGCCGGGCCGTGATCGTGATGTAATCCCATTTGTGGAAAAGCAACCCGTAAGGGCTTGCATCGACAAATGAATCCCACACATCCCTGTCTTTAACAAGTTCGAGCACCATAGAGCCTGACTTCCGGCCGATCGGTCATGCCTGACCGGGCCCGATACAGGATACCTCAAGGGTTATATTTATATCTTCCCCGGCAACGCCGGGGAGCGCGGGGCTGCACCGATTTAAGCGGACCCGGGAGATGCCGGGCCCCTGCAGGCCCCTCCCGATCACCTGACGTAGGGGACAAACCTCTTCTTGATCAGCGGCCTGTTGACGATGTTGCTGTACGCCCATTCCGCAACCCTGCCCACGCCGTCTTTTCTGCTCACCTCAAAAAAGATAGCAAGATCCGGGTTGTACTTCGCCTTATGCATGTTCAGGTTCGGGTTGTTCGCCCCGGTATTCTCGAACTCCGAAAAACCCTTCTCTTTCGCGTTCCGGATCAGGCACCACTGGAGATACTCGTTCGCCGACGTGCCGTCGATCTTCGGCCCGCCGACCCAGAGGAGATAGCGCCTGTACTCCAGGGTCGTGCCGACCCCTTTGAGGTCGCCGGCCCGGTCGTAGAGGTGGTAGACGTGGGCGTGATCCGGGTATGCCCGGAAGATATCCTCGAAGTAGTCGCGGGTGATCATCGGGATGTTCATATCCGGGCGGCTGAACCGCCGGTGCACCGTCTCGTAGAATCGGGTAAGACCGTCACCCTCCTCCAGGTGGTAGCCTTCCTTCTCGAACCGCCGGAGACTCGTGCGCAACTTCGCGTTCACGTTCCCCCAGAGGGTCTCGATAGGCGGTGCGAGGTCGATCGTATACGAATAGTTGATCCCGGTCCGGTAACCGTCCCAGATGAACCGGCGGATGTCGTGAAAGCCCGGGACGAACGTCATCGAGAGGTAGTTCGGCGCGAGATCGCGGAGGGCTTCCTTGAGCCCGTCGGCCACCGCCTGCAGCATCGACTCCTTCTTGCTCTGCTTCGCCGCTGCATAATCCCTGCCCATGACCGCCCCAAGATACGGTATGACCGCCTGCATGGGCGGCGGCGAGAGCACGACGGTGACGCCGTTCGTCCGCCTGCAGAAGAGAGGACAGACCGCGAGCAGTTCTTCGCCCTTGTAGACCCCGCAGGGAAGAAACGTATACCCGGTATGCCGCTTTGTGATCGTTAAGAAGTCCCACTTGTGAAAGAGGAGGCCTGAGGGGCTCTCGTCGACAAACGCGTCCCAGGCATCTCTGTCAGCGATGATCTCGACCGGCAAACAGTTCTTCCTCCGCTCTACCGGATATCTCCGGCCGACCTTTACCTCCTGCGGTCGGCTATATAAATCTAACGTCTCGTGGGGGTCGTGCCGGGGGATTGAGCCCGACCGACCGCACGAACATGGAATCCATGCCGGCTTTTCCGGGCATCGGGAGTCCCGAACAGTGATTTTTGAGATAACATATCTCGCCCGGTGCCGTGGGGGAGAGACAGCAAACCCTAAACCCTGCCGGTCGCCATCATCAACCGTTTCACAAAGGAGCGGTATGCCCACTCGGAAAACGCGCCGAAGGTGTCTTTCTTCTCGATCTCAAAGTACATCGCAAGATCGGGGTTGAACTTCGATTTGAAGAAGGCCAGATCGGGGTTGTTCGCACCCATGTTCTCG
>NZ_JMIO01000131.1 GCF_000691865.1 Methanoculleus sp. MH98A
ATCGCAACTCGCACCTGCGGTGCTCCTGCTCCGCTCCTCACGGGGCATCGCAACTCGCACCTGCGGTGCTCCTGCTCCGCTCCTCACGGGGCATCGCAACTCGCACCTGCGGTGCTCCTGCTCCGCTCCTCACGGGGCATCGCAACTCGCACCTGCGGTGCTCACGCTCACTGTGTTCGCGCCTCGAAGACCTTCGGTCTTCTCGAACTCCTGTCCGAAACCCTTCGGGTTTCTCAAGCTCCGGGCGTTCCGCCCATCGCTCTTCGCGGCTCGAAGCCTACGGCTTCTCAAACTCCTGTCCTGCGGACAGTCGCACTTCGCGTGAAGTAATGTATTAAGAGATCTCCCGAGCCGCCAGCCCGTTGAGAGTGTCAGTTCCCGTCCGTACCTATATCGCGGAGCGCCTCAAGGATTGCCGCACGGACGCCGTCGGTCGTCTCGTCTTCGAGAGCTTCGCGAAGCGCTAAAACGGCCTCCTCGCCGCCGATCATACCGAGCGAACGGGCGGCACTCCGCCGCACGAACTCGTTCTCGTCGTTTCGCATCGGCCCGAGCCGCTCGACCGCCCGGGGATCGCCGAGCAGCCCGAGCCCTTTCGCCGCCATGTAGCGGACGTGATCCTTTTCATCGCCGAGGGCGGCAACGAGGGGCGCATACGCCCCGCCGTCGGTGAGCAGCCCGAGGGCCTCCGCCGCACGATAGCGCACTCTCCAGTCGCCGTCCGATAGCAGGGCGATGCAGGCGGGCACGGCAGGTTTTCCAATCGCCACGAGTCCGTGCATCGCTTCCGCCCGCACTGCCTTGTCACGATCGGAGAGCCGGGAGATCAGGGCCTGCAGGTTCAAACGATCGGCTCCAGATTCAGGGGATATGCTATGAGTCATGGTTCTGTCACTTCCGCGATGTTACGTTACGGCGTACATCACACGTTGAGACGGATTCGTAATAAGTGCTTAGGGCCGCCGGAATCCGCCGCAGGCACCGTATCTCTGCGGCCCCCTTCTGCCGTCAGATCAGAAATCCGGAAGCATATATGGCAAGACTTGCCAGAACAAAGAGACCTATCCCTGGGATGAGCGACCCCAGAGCGTCGAATAAGGGATCGCCCGCGATCCATTTTCCTAGAGCGTGCATGACACCGAATACCGCATCAAGGTATATATATTTTACCTGGAGAATAAAAATAAATCCTACTATATAACCATTTTCAATAACGATACTCGCCAGATTACAGGCTTTCAGGTTATCGAGAGATTCAAAGTGGTTTCTCGGTGCATTCCCGGGGCATGCTGCGCGCCTTCAATGAGCGAAAGGCCGCTCCGCTGAAGCGTTGAAAAATGAAAGAAAGTGACGCCCAGGACGGAATTCGAATCCGTGTCGACGGCGTGACAGGCCGTCATGATAGGCCACTACACTACCTGGGCACTCGATGTTCGAGGGGATCCCGCCTCCCGGATTCGAACCGGGGACATCGCGGTAGCCGCGCAGTTCGCCCGAGAGCGAAGACTATACTACAGCCGCGCACTCTACCAGTCTGAGTTAAGGCGGGTCTCTGCTCTAATAATGTTAGATCGAGTTGTTATTAAACATTTCGCAGCATTTGCAGAGAACGGTGCAACGCGGACGTTATTCTTTATATACAACCTCGGATAACGAGTACGTATGAACCCTACAAACGCTGAAGCACCTAGGAACGCTGAAGCGTACTGTCTTCTTCACCGATAG
>NZ_JMIO01000132.1 GCF_000691865.1 Methanoculleus sp. MH98A
CTTTCCACATAGAGTTAACTCGTTCTCCAGATCTCCCACTCGCTATTCACATAAAGTTTCATAATGGTACTGTCATTGTTTAACCGGGTAAAGTCCTCCTCTGAATAATAATCCTTAAGTGATCGCCATTCTTCCAGAACTGCGAGGTAATTCTGTCTCAATCGTTCATTGGTCGCCATATAATACGTATTATCTCTAGAATCATTGATAGATTGGGTTAAATGCTGCTTTTGGTCATATCCAAAATGATGCGGTACGCTCCCTGTGATGACCAGTGGCTGCTGAACTGTAATTTTGTGCAGTTCCTGAAAGTGACGAACATATTTATTCCAATTGTAGTCATTAAAATATAGGGGTGTAGATCCATCCTGTCTCGTCAAAAACCAATCTAACCCGGAGGTCTCCATTTCTGTCATATGACTACCGGCCGACAGGGTCCAGGGGCTATGATATATGTTGAATACCGAAAGAATGCTTACCGAACACAATATGATAACGACTACCAAGGTGAAGATTTTTTTACTATTTGGCGTCCCAGTGTTTTTTAAGAGTGCGTAAAAACCTATACCGCACACAATCGTTGCCATTATAATCGCAAAACTTGTTGCCCTTATAAATTCAAACACAATAAAGTAGCCCAGGGTAAGCGCCGCGCCAAATGCTATGGATAGCAGGAAGAAGACGACATAAATCATTTCATCTGCATACCGTCTTTTAGTTAAAAATTCGTTTACCAGATAAGTGGTGATAAGGAGGGCTACCACAATATAAATGACCGCCGGGCCATATACTTTGATGAAACCCTCAATGACACGAATTAATGGTGCGCCCGATTGACTGACCATGTCCAGGTTATAAGCCATTATTGTCTCAGTATCGCGTGTTTCCCGCAGAGAAGAAATAACGCTCTTGCCCATGCTTGAGATACTCTTAAAGTGGATGTACCAGAATACAAATGTAATTCCGACAATCGCAGTCATATTCAAAATATCGAATCTGCAGGAAAATCCGAGTTGGAACCTGTTGCTGATTTGTACATATCCATAGAAAACCCCCAGGATAAGGAGCAGGATGAGCGTTATCATAGGGTGACAGGGTAACGTCTCAGATTTTCTGTAATTTGTCTGAGCCCTGTCTCCTTGCCTGATCATTCCTTCTCCATCGTCAAATACCTTCTGCCGGTGACCCACTCCTCGTTGATGTCCATCAGGATGGATCCGACCAGCCGGAGAAGGGATTCCTCGTTCGGGAACGCTCCTACAACCTTGGTTCTCCGTTTCAATTCCCTATTGACCCGCTCCACCATGTTCGTCGTTCTGAGCCGTTTCCCGTGCGGTTTTGGGAATGCCGTGTAACTCATAAGCCCGGGGAGGAATCGTTCGATGGTGTTGGCTGCTTTCCGGTACCCCCCGGCATTCAGGTCATCAGCGAGCTCCTGGAGTCTCTGCTCATTCCCATAGGCCTCCTTCAGCCCCTCTACAACCTCTTTCTGGTGTTTCCGGGGAATATTCCTCAAGACGGCCCGGGTGCAATGAACCTGACACATCTGCCAGGATGCACCGAGGAAGGCGGCTTCAGCCGCCTTCTGGATGCCGGTATGCCCATCCGAGACGACCAGTTGAACCCCAGTGAGTCCCCGTTCTTTGAGCTCCTCGAACAGTCCCGACCAGAATTCTTCATTCTCACAGTCGGTGATCCTAGTTCCCAGGATCTCCCGGTAGCCGTCTTCTCGCACCCCGGCAACCACCAGGACCGCCTTGGTGACGTACCGTACGCCATCGCGCACCTTGTAATACGAGGCATCCACGAAGAGGTACGGGATAGCCTGTTCGATCGGCCGCAAGAGGAATGCCTGCACCTGGTCGTCGAGTTCCCTGGCCAGCCGGGAGACCGAAGCCGGAGAAAGTTGGTCGATCCCCAGATGACTGACGATCTCCTGGTTCTTTCTCGTCGAAACTCCCTGGAGGTAGGATTCGACAATTGCGTTCACCAGAGCTTTCTCCACCCGGGCATAGCGCCCGAAGACCTGTGTCTCGAACGGGAGCTCCCGGAACTGCGGTTTCCGGAGGATTGTCTCCCCGTATCGGGTCTTGAGGGATCGGTCTTTGTAGCCGTTCCGATGCGCTTTCCGCGCATCGGTTCGCTCGTACTGGGCAGCTCCTGCCTGCTGGAGGGCCTCTGCGAGCATCACCTGGTTGAGGAACCCGGTGATGAGGGTCTTCATGCCATTCTCCTGATCGGAAAGATAATCTTCGATTAACGCTAAGGGATCCATGGCCCTGTTTCTCCTTTGTGCAAATCTAGGTTGGATCCAGGGCCAATTCAATTTTACAGAACTTTCGTTACGCTACCAACTCATTTTTGCGGATTGCAAAAACATTCCCTTAAAGACAGAGTCTGTTGATGTCATTGTCAGTCGTGGTTTATTTGAGTTCGTAGATAGGGAAGCCACGATTCAGGAGATTTCCCGGATATTAAAGGATAATGGAATCTGCATAATACTTGTCCCAAATAAATACAGTGCTTGCAGGTTTCCCCAAAAAATATTTTCAAAAATAATGGGGAAATATTACGGAAAAAATGAACCCTCTAAACCAGAGATGTTAATGCTACTGAGAGAGGCGGATCTTGATATAATTGAGTTCAGGATGGATGATGGACTGATAATGCTTCCAAATATTATTGATGAAGCGATCGGGTTGAAGACCTATCGAATGATCGAAAGAGTTGCAAAGTGGCGTGGTGAGAATCCTTTCAGCAATATAATGCTTCTCGTGGGGAGAAAAGTGGACAAAAAGAGATCGAAAGGAAGCGGATGACGTGAAAATTGCAATTCTAGTTGGTCTCTTCCCCCCAAAATGGCTCGCAGGGACAGAGATAGCTACATATAATCTGGCGGATCATCTGGCCCGGAAGGGGCACGAGGTTCACGTCATAACTTCGCATGACGATGGTCTGCCTGGTCTCTGTGAGGAGAATGGCTTTTATATTCATAGGATTGCATGGCCAAAGATCCGCTTCATTGGCCTGGTCGCATTCTGGGTGAGTATATGCCTAAAAATACGAAAGATCAAGCCAGATATCGTTCATGCCCAGAGCCTTGGAGGCGGAGTGCCCCCCCCTTTTCTCAAATAGATTACTGAAGATCCCTTACGTGATCTATGGAAGGGGGTCAGACGTTTATTCGCCCGATTGGCTTACAAAATTGACCGCTAAACCAATCCTAAAAAATGCCAGCGCAACCCTCGCTCTGACCGAAGACATGAAGCAGAAGATGCTGGATATATGCGATGGGGATATCTCTGTCGTACCGAATGGTGTCGATTTAGAGAGGTTTAAAACTTCATTGGGAGCCAAGAAGGAGGGTAACACGAAGACGATTGTCTTTGTAGGCAGGTTGCACCCAGTGAAGGGGGTTCAGTATCTGATTGAAGCGGTGGCTATTGTACATCAGGAGATACCAGATGTCAAACTGGTTATTGTGGGTGACGGTATAGAGAGATCAAGGTTGGATGAACTCGCGGAGAAGCTGAATCTGAACGGCTGCATACAATTTGCAGGCCAGGTACCGCAGGAAAGTATACCCCAACTCAT
>NZ_JMIO01000133.1 GCF_000691865.1 Methanoculleus sp. MH98A
AGATCCATCGTGTAAGGCTGCCCTTCTAGGTACACTGTTAGTTGATCACCATGAAGCAGATATTCCCGGATTTTTGGCAGGTCAAAGACTACTAAATCGTAGTTCTTTATCGAAAAGGGAATTTTCACGTTGACCGCTCTTTCATCAACAATTCTCATCTCTGTCAGATCCCCAAAGTGGACAAGAGCCTTCTCGCTAACGGATCTGTTAGACATCTGTTCACCTCCACTATTGGAGGCTGAAGCACTCACTACCGGCACCAAAACCACGCTCACCAGCATTACCGCCAGGAGCATGGAGAATGCCCGCAGTCCAGTTTTTCCTTTCATGTAACCTACCTCCATAACATTCTAGCCCAGAGGCAGGAGAGGCACATGTTTAAGTACGCAGAACGCTTACGTTCCCTTTGCCTCCGGGCTTGCGGGGCGCGTCATCCGGGGCGTCAACCGGGGATGGGCGACCCCCGCACACAAATGGGTACCGCACGCGGCACCCAATCCGATTCTGTGTCATGAGACCATATAAAACCGGCAGCCATCGTCCGTTTTTTTCCGAATTCATCTTAAACCCTCTCATTGTGGGGCGATCGCACGGCAGTGTGCCCCCGTCCCCGCCAGGGGGTGTGCCCGAAAGGATGCACTCACCCGATCTCTGGAGAACCGGTTCGGAACAGAAAAACCCAAACCTTTTCTTCGCTGAGGGGGGAGAATGGTACCTCCCGAGATTTTCCCCCAGTCGGCCTCTAAGGCCGGATAATAGCGGGATAGGGTGGCCCGAGGCCAGGCGGTGACGCCCAGACTGATGTTGTGGTTCAGTTCACTTCCTCCGACTTGCCTCCCCCGTGGAAAGAGGCGATGCATATCGAGCACGGGCGACGGGGACTCCCCTTCAGGGCCATGTCGTCAGGACCACGTAATACGCACCCTCGTACTCCATGAGCGGGTACAGCCCCCTCCCCTCTCGGGGACCGTAGGCATCATGGAGCGCCTTGCTCTCCGTGTACGAGACCTTAGTTCCCCCGATGACACGTTGATCCCGGTAGCCCCACTCCCACGCCGAGGGGTTCCGCTCCTCACCCCGGATGACTGCGGCGAGTTCGGGGTGCTGTTCGAAGTCCTGCTCAGTCAGGGGAACGATCACGCTCCCCCCCGGCTCCGCTCTCTCCATAACGTAGAACATCGGCTGTTCCCCAGAACTCTCGTGAGCGTAAATGATGAGGGCGTCGGCGAGCATGAGGCCGAGCGCGATGGCGATGACGCCGGCAAGACCACAGGCGACGACGAGGGCCGCCGTTTTGAGCCGGTTTCTTGATTTCGGATTTTTATCTTCTTCCATTCCAATAGCACCTGTTTTGACCCGATTTTAGGGGATCAGGATGAGAAAGTAGTAATACGCACCCTCGTATTCGATGTACGGCTGGTTTCTCGCCTCGACATCGGGACCAAACGACTCGATAAGTACTTCCCGTTCTAGGTATGTCACCGGAGCGCTCCCAATCGTTCGCTCGTCGAGGACACCGTACGGTGTGTCTCCCGAATACCAGGGTCCGGGACCCCGGTTGTCGCCCCGGATTGCGGAGTCGAGCGCCGGGTGCTGCTCGAAGTCTTTCTCGGTCAGGTGGATGATCGATGCATTTTCCGGCGGCAGTTCGCCCCTGATCTCCCAGACGTCCAATCTCGGGGATCCACCGCTTGCTTCGAGCCAGTTGAAGAGGGCGGTGCACATGAGCACAACCATCGCAACGAGGAGGATGACGCCGATGAACGCCAGAACCCCCTCGATAACCAAACGTCTGTCATGTTTCGATTTCATGTGACCTCCTTTATCCCTTTCGCCCGATCCTGCCAGAAAGAGAACGCCCCGGATCCTTCCGGCGGCCCCCATTCTTCTTTTCTGACACATGCTGCCCGGGGTTTCTGTACCACCAAACCACCCGGTAACAATTTAAAAAGGTGGTAGGGGTGAGACTCGCATCGGCTCCCATCAGGAGTGATAGTTCGCAACTGTCCATTTCGTCTCCCGGATTCTCCTTGCGTTGTCGTGATCGGCATCCCCGTGGTAGTCGTCCGATGAAAATTCAGTGGTACTCATCAACTCATTGAAGTAACTGTATGTCACGGTATTCTTGAGGTTGAGGGGAGGAGAAAACGGTTGATACCACTGGTAGGCCCTACGGTAAGACGGGATCGTCCGGTTTTCATCCAGCTCCTGGTGACCAGCATCAAAGAGGTGCCCCAGTTCATGGATGCTCACGCACCTGCGGCCGTGTGTGGTACCCAGGTACAAGATGTCGTCAGGGACCATCTGAGCCCAGGCATGCCGATGATGATATGGGTAGTAGCCGTAAGTAGCCCCCTGTGCAGAACCGTCTGCA
>NZ_JMIO01000134.1 GCF_000691865.1 Methanoculleus sp. MH98A
ATTCATGATGCTCTACCTTGCATTATTACGTTCACTAAATTGACTCTATTAATTCGATGGCATATGCAATTCTAATTCGATTATAGATCATAATATCAGCAGAAAATGGCAGTTATGAGCAGCGGTCCGAAAATAAATCCACCTGCATACAACACCGCTCCTGCCCACCATCTATTGAACAGTGTAACGATCTCAAGTAGCGCAACGGCTGATGTGATAAATGATGCAAGGGCAAAGAGCTGGAGATATATCGTGAAGTCCTGATCTGGGCTGATCCGCTCGACGGCCTCCACCGTTAGTTCCAGTGTGCGTTGCAGAATCGCTGTTGGGTCTGCGTTGACGCCAGTGGCTAAGAAAAAACCCGGCGAAGATCCCAGCGAGGAATCCCTCTCCTGTGACACGGAGCTCCGGTGGCGGGGTCGCCGGTGTCGAACGTTGATACGAATGACGTGGCATAAAAGATTAGAGTTCCTCGGCAAAACCCTTGTTAAACATAGGCAGATTTTTTTTATCGCTTGGCCCAGATGAAGCTAAGTCCTATCCCCGCAACGATCAACAGGAACCCGGCCCAATTGCCACTGTGGCAAAAGAGCCAACCCACCAAAATTGCGGCTGCGGGCCCCGTTCCGGCGCTTATACTTGGCATTTTGGTATCACCTCTTCATTAGAGAGTTAGATCGAAAAATATTTTACTGTATTCCTCTTATTAACAAAAATATCCTTAAAAAGATGAATATGATCGAAAAGCCATTGGTAAAACTACGCGTCCATATTGCCCCAGTTGGTTTTGAGATAGATAGGGTCGTTCTACCGTTAACTGATCTCAAGGCAGACAAGGTGTGGTTGATTGTCGAACCCAAGATAGAATCCAGTGACGCTTCTTACCATTATAATGAAATTAAACATCAGTTGAATTCTTCGGGGATAATTTCTGACGAAATGCGTTGTAATATACGTGATCTGTTCGTGTTGCTCAATACTTTCCGTGAAATCGTCGAACGAGAGAAGGGCAACCAGATTTACATCAATGTATCAACGGGCACCAAAATTGAGGCAATTGCTGGCACTATGACAAGTATGATTTTTAGAGATGATATCACGGAGATCACGCCTTACTATGTTTGCCCAGAGAAATATGAGATAACACCAGAACAAGGACAACAATTTACAAGTGGTTACAAAGGAGTCATACAACTTCCCAATTACAAGATTGACCGACCTAAACCGAGACTGATCAAAACACTCAAGATTATCCGCGAAGAGCAACCAATACGGAAGAAAGATCTCATTGAGCAATGTGTAAATGAAAAACTAATTGAAATAGACCCCGGTTCGCGCCATCCTGAGTCTGCCAAACATTCACAACTAG
>NZ_JMIO01000135.1 GCF_000691865.1 Methanoculleus sp. MH98A
TCCCTGCAACCCCTCCCCAAACGCGATATCCACCACGGTCCACTGCATTGGGTCTTTCCATTGTTTGAAAACCTTCGGTGTGATATTTTCTTCCAGTTGAATTAGTTCCTTCTGAATACTAATTAGAAGAAGCCTCTTCGCCTTTTGCCCCGTTCCACGCTTAAAATGTGGGTATACCGGGACAAACGTTCGTTGCACAAAACGCTCGAAGCGCGGCGGCCCGACTTGCTCTTGGGGCAGTCCTGCGCTTCCCAATCAGCTGCTCCCCCTCCCGAGCACGTCTCTCACCCCCGCTGCTTTTCCCGGATCAGCACCCGCCACCGGTGCAGCATCCGTCCCAGGCCGGCCGTCCCGACGGGCGCCGGATACGGGAAGGGGATCGCCGCCCCGTCCGGGTCGACGGAAAGATCGAGGGCTTCGGCGCACTCGGTGCAGATCGCCTCCGCCCCCGGATCGCCCCTGAGCATGGGGTGGGGGGACTGGAAATGCACGCGGCTCCCGGCGATATCGTCGAACTGCCCGAGCATCTCCGCCTGGTGGGCCCGTTCCTCCTCGACGGCGGCGGTGGCGTCGATCCCGCAGATTCGGCCGACCTCTTCGAGGAACCGGCACGTTCCGGTAAGACCCGCCGGGAACGAGTCCACGTAGGGCGTGCCGAGCCTCCGCTCGAGGTCTTCGCCGACCGGCCGGAGCGCCGGTTCCCGGAGGATGTTGACGGCGGCCGACCCGAGCCGCCCGATATCCCGCGTCTCGAGCCCCCGCACGAACCGGAGGTTGATCGCGATGCCGAGCCGGGAGAGAAGGCGCTCGATCTCGGTTGCGTTCTCGTCGACGCCGTACTCCAGGTTCTTCTCGCCGACCAGGTTTGCCGACAGGGTTTTTGCGTCCGCAGGACCGGCAAGCGATGCGACGGAGGAGAGGGCGTTCCTCACCCCCGTCTCGAAGACCCCCCCGAGGAACCCGGCGGTCGGCACGGGGATCACCGGGACGCCCCGGTCTTTCGCGCAGACCGCCGCGACGTCGTCTCCGATCGTCTCGACGATGCAGGTCGAGAGGACGAAGACGGAGGCGGGCGAGAGCGAGAGTGCTTGCGCGATGGTCTCCTCCAGCGCGTCTTCGCCCCCGAAGATGATGCCGTTCTCCGTTAAGCGAGTCGAGAGGAGGCGGGGGACCTCGAGCCGGTCGTTCGAGAGATGGGTGGCGTGCAGGAGCGAGAAGTTGTGGTGGGTGCACCCCGCCGGGCCATGGATGACGCAGACGGCGTCCCGTACCTCTGTCGTCACCGAGAGCGCCCCGGTCAGGGTACACCCCTCAAACCTGGACGAATTCGAGGGCGAAGGATTCGAGTTCATCCATCTCGAGGGGTGTGGGAATGCTCGTCGTCTCGTTTCCGTAGACCGTGCGCGCGAGTTCCTGGTAGACCGCCGCCTGGTCGGATTCGGGGGCGTACTCGACGACCGTCTGTTTCTGCAGTTCCGCGACCTGGACGATCCTCGAGCGGGGGATGTAGGCGATGAGCCGGGAGCCGATCCGGCGGGCGAACTCCTCCACGAGTTCCTGCTCGCCCTCGATGTTCTTTGCGTTGCAGATGACGCCCCCGAGCGTGCACCTGCTCCGCACCCGGCGCGAGAGCCGCGCGATGGCTTTTGCGATGTTGTTTGCCGCGTAGATGGACATCAACTCGCCGGAGGTGACCAGGTAGACCTCCTGGGCGTAGCCCTCGCGCATCGGCATCGCAAACCCGCCGCAGACAACGTCGCCGAGGACGTCGTAGACGATTACGTCGCCTTTGAGGGCGTCGAGGCGTTCGAGGAGCTGGAACGTCGCGATGATCCCCCGGCCGGCGCACCCGATCCCGGGCTCGGGCCCTCCGGCCTCCACGCAGCGCACGCCGCGAAAGCCCTGGTAGACCACGTCGTCGGCGGTGATGTTCTCGTCTCCGCGCTCCCGGATGAGGTCGAGAACCGTCGGGATCCAGGTCCCGTGCATCAGCATGCGGGTGCTGTCGTGCTTCGGATCGCAGCCGATCTGCAGGATATCGAGTCCTTCTCCTGCGAGTGCTGCCGACAGGTTTGCTGCAGTGGTGGATTTCCCGATTCCCCCCTTCCCGTAGAGGGCGATCTGTTTCATTGCAGCTACTATGCGCTTGCATGGGTAATTAGGTGTCGGATGCGGTTCACGCAGTGGAGATATATATCCTTTTCTGCAATTCGATCATCACTTCCGGAGGCTCCTTCTCAAGGAATATTTTTTCTCCTACTCTCTTTTGATATTCAGACATTTA
>NZ_JMIO01000136.1 GCF_000691865.1 Methanoculleus sp. MH98A
AWCGGTGCTCACGCTCACTGCG
The DNA here is from genome assembly GCF_000691865.1 of Methanoculleus sp. MH98A. Lineage (GTDB taxonomy): Archaea > Halobacteriota > Methanomicrobia > Methanomicrobiales > Methanoculleaceae > Methanoculleus. The sequence continues at coordinate 23 of NZ_JMIO01000136.1, forward strand.
TTCGCGCCTCGCACCTTCGGTGCTCACGCTCACTGCGTTCGCGCCTCGCACCTTCGGTGCTCACGCTCACTGCGTTCGCGCCTCGCACCTATCGGTGCTCAAGCTCGCTGCGCTCGCGCCTCGCACCTTCGGTGCTCACGCTCACTGCGTTCGCGCCTCGCACCTTCGGTGCTCACGCTCACTGCGTTCGCGCCTCGCACCTTCGGTGCTCGAACTCCACTCCTAGCGGAGTGTCGTTCCCCCAACGGCGATATCCCCTTGAAATCCGTGCCAACATCTGTCAGAGCCGGAGAAAGTTGCTGCTACAATCCCCACCTCGCCCGGCCTCCGGCCTCCTCATTCGCACCTGCGGTGCTCAAACTCCGCTTCAGAAGAGCCTTGTGTCTTACGCGAGATAGATAAAAAAATAGATCGGGGGTAAACCGCCCGCGTTCACCGCCGCTGAACCGCCGGCCTCTCCGCCCTGCGGGCGAGTTCGCAAAGCAGCATCCGCGCGAGCCCGACATTGCCGTAGTCCCGTTCCTCGGCCACGTCGCGGATGCAGGCCGGCACCTCAATGACCCGCTCGGCCTCCCGGATCTCAGACGCGAGCGCCGCGAGATCCCGTCTCTCCCGCATCCGGTCCCGGTGCCAGGCCGCCGACCCCCGTTCCGGTCGATCGAGAGAACCGCCTCGTAGCATTCTGTCGCCTCGTCGTAACGGCACATCGCCCCGAGCACCCAGCCCCGGCTCTGCCAGGCGAGAATGTGCTCCGGGTCGAGCCTGAGCGCCTTATCGCAGCAGGCGACCGCACTTTCATGCTCCCCGAGGTGCGCGAGAGCGTAGCCCTTCCGCTGCCAGGCCGTCGCATCTTCGGGATCTGCGGCAAGCGCCCGGTCAAAACAGGCGGCAGCCTCGTCGTAGCGGCCGGCCTTGATGAGCGCAAACCCCTTCCTCTTCCAGAGAACAGGATCGTCGGGAGAGAGTTCAAGTGCCTTATCGTAACAGACGACCGCATCGTTGAAACAGCTGGTGGTGCAGAGAGCCTGACCTCTGTGATACCATCTTCCGGCATTCTCATCTCTAGTCGCCATCGGAACCTAAGAGGGAACCAAACCCATAAGAACGTAACCTGACCCGCAACGAATAAGACCAATCGAACGAGAAATAATTGTTTATGGCAGAGAGGATTCTTGTTGCCTACGCCACCCGCTACGGCTCTACCGCAGAAGTGGCGGAGGCGATCGGCGACGAACTCCAGAAGGTCGGTGCAGAGGTCGATGTAAGGCCGGTGGACGAAATCCAGGATCTCTCCCCGTACCGGGCCGCCGTCATCGGGAGCCCGATATACATGGGGAAATGGCTCCCGGAACCGCAGGTCTTCATCGAAAAGAACCAGCAGAGCCTGCGCACCATCCCTGTCGCCTACTTCTCCGTGGGGCTCACGGTCACGGACAGAAGCCCCGAGATCCTCAGGAACGCGGAAGCGTCCATGGACGCGGTCAGGCTGCTCGTCAACCCGGTGGAAGTCGGTATCTTTCCGGGCAAACTGGAGAACAGCGGCCTGTCCTTCACCGACCGCACCATCATCAAGATGATCCGGGCAAAGACCGGAGACTTCCGCGACTGGGGAGCCGTCCGCGCCTGGGCGCAGGCGGTGTACCGGAAGATCGCAGCGGCGTGACCGAACGTCAAACCGTTTTCACCGGCGACGGATGCGTGCAACCTCCTTCTTCTTACGATACGAGATGCAATGTGCCGACCTTCCGGGAAGAACGGGGGATTGTGATAACAGCGTAAAAATAAAAGGGACATGTAACCCAATCTCGTGGTGAGATAGATATATATACACCTATTCCGTATCACTGCACACCATGACCCGGATCAGGTGCTATCCAGTTCCAATATCCCATAGCAGTCTCATAACGTGCCCCAAACCACCCGGGCACCGAAGGATCAGAAAGATCCTTGCATGCTTCATTGCATTCTGCCTCATCTGCGGGATAGGGCAGGCGTATAGTCTTGAGAATGCCACATCAGAGG
>NZ_JMIO01000137.1 GCF_000691865.1 Methanoculleus sp. MH98A
ATCTGATGGCAGAAGACCGAAATATCCTTGCCAATACGATTTTTCATTTAACAGAAGATGAACGACGGGTGCTCCTACCGAGCGGGAGATCGAAAACGTATGACAATCGGTTTGGCTGGGCAAGGACATACCTTACGAAGGCAGGACTGGTCGAGGTTACAGGGCGAGGGAAATACAAGATTACAAAGAGAGGGCTCGACGTTATCAGGAAGAGTCCTCTCGTGATCGATAATGACTTCTTAATGCAATTTCCCGAATACCAGGAGTTTAAGAAAAGTTCTCGCCAGGATGGCGGGGAGAAGACGCCAAAACCCACTCCTCAGACTCCGGAGGAAGTTTTAGAGGCGACATACACTGAGTTGAGGCAACAACTAGCGCAAGATATTTTGGAGCGTATGAAGGCATCCGATCCGTCCTTTTTCGAGAAGCTAGTTGTCGATTTGCTTGTCAAAATGGGATACGGCGGCTCTCGCAAGGATGCCGGTGAAGCCATCGGCGGTAGTGGCGATGGAGGTATCGATGGCAGGATCAAAGAGGATCGACTGGGGTTAGACACCATCTACATCCAGGCGAAGCGATGGGAGGGATCGGTAGGGAGGCCGGTCGTACAGGCGTTTGCGGGAAGTCTGGAAGGGCAGAGGGCGAAGAAGGGCATCTTCATCACGACTTCACAGTTTAGTCAGGATGCAAAGGAGTACGTGAAGATCATCGAGAAGAAGATCGTCTTAATCGACGGTGAGCAGTTAGCGCAATTCATGATCGATTATAATGTCGGCGTGACCGAAACGGCGAGTTATGTAATTAAAAAAGTCGACTCGGATTATTTTGGGGATGGTGAATAGCCTATATCCGTGTGCGAGAAATCTCCGCTGACCAAAACTAGAATTTATTTCCCCTTTAACCCGTAACGTCGTTTTAAAACTGTTAATCTCCCCGCTTCCGGATATCCTATAACTTCTTTCGTAAAATAGATTTAAATACGCCTTATTGCTACTCTTAAATATATGGAGTCGGCCCCACCCTTTCCGTTAAGCGACCTTAAATTCATGATAAACGAGAGTTTTGATCATACATCGAGGCAACTTCAGAATATCGATAAAAATCTTCTCTTTGGGTCATTCATATCGATCTTTATTGCATTAGGTGTAAGCTGGCAACTGACCATAATTGCCTACTGGATTCCAGCTTCATTTCTTTTGATGTATTTATGGGGGATATGGGCGCTGATAACCACAAAGAAGACGATAAAATCCGATAATGTCGAGCAGGCAGTGGAGAATGTTAAAAGAGTGACTGAGAAGGATTTTTCCTTCTATTTGAGGATGCTTTTAGATAATCTGAAGCCTATTGTACTCTCTGTCTGTGTCATATACGTTATTACCATTGCCCTACTGTTTCTGGTCGAAACCGGGCTAATCATAACAGCAAATCCATACTCTATTGCGATTCCTGTAATTGCCGCTCTAATATTTATTATCCCTGCACTCTCGTTTAATTCCCTGATAAAAAACTTCGAGCAAATGGCGTTATTTGGCTTTAGGTTTTTAGCTCACTATGCTGACAGGGATCAGGACTCACATGAACGGAGTACGGGGGTTTCTTCGGTCACCTCTCTTGTATTGATGTTTCTTTACCTCCCTTTCTTGGGCATCCTCCCCTTATGCGCATTTTTTATTACGGTCGGCTCAAAGATTAACATTTATTTGGTATTTGTTCTATTCCTGCAAATTATTACGATTGCAATCCTTACTAGCTATTTCAGCTCCGTATTTGTAAAAAGAGAATTAACAAATGCTTTAACAAATTATGCAGGCCTTATCGGATTAATTAACGGTATGATCATTAATAACGAATATGATGAGGAAACCGCGAAAAGACTTTCAAAGATATATTTAACGTCAAAAAATTACG
>NZ_JMIO01000138.1 GCF_000691865.1 Methanoculleus sp. MH98A
TCGGTTACCATCCCGGCATACGGTTTTGTCGATCTGCCGGTATCGACGATCATCATCATATTGAAGTAGCCCTGCACGATCGTCTGCGAGATGTCCTCGACATTGACCTGGTTATCGGCAAGATACGTGCAGACCTTCGCGATAATGCCGACGGCATCCTTTCCGACGACGGTAATGATTGTCTTGCTCATGCCCTCTCCCGTCCTTGTGTGGGTATGGATAGGATGTACCGGTGATTCAAGGTTTGCCGGGGAGTGCCGTGAGATCATTCACCGGGAGATCGCGGACCGGTGTCACCCGGCCCCTTCCGGGGCCTGCCCGAAGACGATTGCGAGCAGGGGAAATACGATCAGACTGACCCCGACGTAGCCCAGGATACCGATGTTCCGGATACCCATACCGGCAAGCGCCGCGCCGATTAACCCCGCGAGGCTCTGTATGCCGCCGATGACCATAAGAATCTGGAGCGTTCTCTCCAGAACTCCGGTGCGGCAACGATCATCGGGAGGGGGGCAAGATGTCCCACGCGAGGATGTCCGGTGCATACACCACCGGCGGCCACTCAAAGGAGAAGAGGAAAGGAGCCCGCGAGAGTCCCGCGGACGTGATCAGGGGGAATACCGCTACCCATACGCAATTTCCAGCGACCGGATCCATTCTGCGGTCGTCATCACCTGCGAGAATCGCATCTGCTGGGTCACGAGGACTGCCCGGTGAAGGTCGGCATCGGAGATCGTCCCGGCCCGGTTGGTAACGGAGAGCGTCCCGGTGGCATCCGAGAGGAATTTCACGCCGTACCCGTTATGGAATGCCTGCCGGGCGGTCGAATCACAGCACATCTGGGACATGTAGCCGGAGATGGTCACGGAACTGACGGAATGTTCTCTAAGCCAGGCATCAAGGCCGGTATCGGTGAAGCTCCCCGGCAGAGCCTTCTCGATGAGCAGGTCATACGGCCGCTTCTTCACTTCGGGATGGAGTTCCCATGCCGGGGTTCCGGACCGGAACGACGGGGCATCCGGAACGGTGCTGGTGTGCCGGATCACCACGACCGGGACATCTGCAGCACGTGCGGCGTCCATCGCCTGAAGGATGCTGGTCAGGCTCGCCTTCGGGTATGTTATCGGCAGATTGCCGGAGAAATATTCGTTCTGGACGTCGATGACCAGTAATGCTTCTTTCATCATGAATCCACCCCGTAAAATGCAGTCCTGTTGATCTCCATCCGATAGAACTCCACAGGTTTTCCCTGGATCTCCTCTATGCACTCGCCGGTATTTCGGAAGTGCATCTCTTCATACAGTCTTTTTGCACGCGGATTATTCTTCCTTACGATAAGCCGGACGGCGCCGGTTGTAGCATCGGAAAATCCCTGCATGAGTGAGAGATATGCGACGGTTCTCCCTACCCCTCGCCCGCATCTCTCCGGGTGGAGTGCGATCCGGAACTCGGCAATGCCGCCGGGCTCTCGTGCAATGATCGAAAAACCGGCAATCGTTCCTTCATCGTCGGCGATAAGAATCTCCGCGTCGGGTTTTTGCGAGTATTCATCCAGCCAGCCCCTGTCTCTGAGCGCGTAATCGAGATCGCTGAATTCAGCTGGGTAGGGGGGCCATCCTTTGATGACGGCAATGTCGTCCTGGGTGATTTGACGAAGGAAGATCATTCTCGGTAGAACGTGATCTTATTGTTATTCGTTATTAGAGGTGACGGCGACTGACCATAAATATCGCTGTACGAAGAGATACTCTCGACTTGATCGCAAGAAGAGTGAAAAACCGGAAATATCCGGGGAGTTCAGGAAAACGGGGGTAATTCCGTCTCAGAACCTCTCTCCCACGCCCGTTTGCGACTGTGGTGCCGGTCCGGGGCTTCGGTCGCCCTGTGTAGGATATCCCACCAGTTCTCCGTTGCGGTGCTCCATGGGTGAGGCGGGTCTGTGTACGTCAACGCAGGTTGACTTAGAAGAGAGGTGTCGACGCTATGTCAACTTGCGTTGACTTAGAAGGGAGATGTCAATGCTACGTCAACCGGGATTGACATATACACCACTGCCTCTCTGTAAGTTACGTCTGGTTGACTTAGATTTCTGAATCGCGTCTAAGTCAACTTGTGTTGACTTGTAAGGCAATTTATATTGTTCTAGATTGAAGTGTACTGCATGGAGAGGTATCCCGATAATAGAGCGGGGGTCTTCGTCCGCCAAGATGGGTATGACGCGTTTATTCCGCACCCTTTACCGCCCCCGGACCTGGTTTTCGATGAGGGAATTCTCTATCTATTATCGAGAGCCGATGGCGCTCTTGCCCGCCTTGACGGAGTTACCCAGGTGCTCCCGAACCCGGACCTTTTCGTGGCGATGTACATTAAAAAGGAGGCGCTGTTAAGTTCGCAGATCGAGGGTACGCAGGCATCCCTTCAGGGTGTTCTCGAATTCGAAGCCCACATCCGGCCCAGAGACGACATCAACGAGATCCAGGAGGTCTTGAACTACATAAAAGCGCTTCATCACGGCATAGAGAAACTGGGGTTCTCACCCCTGTCTCTTGATCTGATGAATGAAATTCACCGCTTTTTGATTCAGGGGACGCGGGGATCGCATAAACTTCCAGGCCGGTTACGGCACGTTCAGAACTGGATCGGTGTACCGGGAGGAACCATCCAGGATGCAGTATTCGTTCCGCCGCCGCCGGAGCAGGTTCCGGGGCTTATGCAGGATCTGGAGCAATTTATCCAGAGCCACGATAGAACGCCGACGCTTGTGAAGGCTGCTCTCATCCACGCTCAACTGGAAACGATCCATCCGTACCTGGATGGCAACGGGAGAATGGGCCGGTTGATGATCACGTTTTATCTCTGCTCTAAGGACGTCCTGGCGAGGCCGCTGTTGTATCTCAGTTATTATCTGAAGAGAAATCGGGAGAAGTACTATACGCTCCTCAACGGCATCCGGTACCAGGGGAACTGGGAGGCGTGGCTGGAGTTTTTCCTTCAGGGCGTAATAGAGGTATCCAATAATTCCATCGAAACAGCAAAGAGAATCATTCAACTCAAGGAAACGCTGATTGAAAAATTGCTGGAGAACAATATCGGCGGCGTCAATGCGGTTAAACTGATCGATACGCTCTTTGATCACCCCATCATCACGATAGGGCAGATAACAGAGGAATTGCGCATCAGTCGTCAGGCCGCAACCAAGCTTGTAGGAAAATTCGAGGATATCGGTATCGTGGAAGAGATCACCGGGAAGGAACGGTATAAGCAGTACATGTTTGTGGATTACGTCAGGATCATTGAGGAAGGGACGCGAATATAGTTGATTGTCCATGAAGAAATACAGCAGACAGGATCAGACAACGATGGCGGCCTGGGCCGCGGACTGCGCCGAGCGGGTGCTTCCCCTCTTTGAAGCGGCCTATCCCGGGGACGACCGGCCGCGGAGGGCCATCGAGGTATGCCGCACCTGGGTCAGGACGGGCGTGTTCAGGATGGCCGAGATCCGCGGGGCTTCGCTCGCCGCCCATGCCGCCGCCCGCGAAGCGAAGGGAAACGACGCGGCTCACTTCGCCGCCCGTGCCGCGGGCCAGGCGGTGGCGACAGCGCACGTCCCCCAGCACGCCTACGGGGGTGCGTACTATGCCCTGAAGGCCGTCGCGGCGGCCGACCCGGCGAATGCCGCGGTGAGTGTTGATGCGGAGCGGGAGTGGCAGGCGGAGCGGCTCCCCGGGGGGCTGCGGGAGGAGATCATGGAGAGGATTGTTGTTGTGGAGCGCGGGGGCGTGGTTGTTGTTAAATTGAGGAAGGGGGAGGGGTTTTGAGGGTCTTATTGGTGATGGCAACAGGCTCTATGGTTTTCCTAACGTTGATCTAATAAAACTAAAAATGGTCTGAACTATACTATGACTCTCCTCTTTTTGGACATTGATTCTCTGTTCAGGTATACTATCTTGAGGTTTTAATTTCACATTCGGATCGTAATTTCCCTTAAAGAAATCATCGAGAAGTTGAAACGTACGTGATAGCAACCGCCCGTCAAGTGCTTCACTTCGATTCAGCAATCGCCGCTGTAGAAAGTCATATTCACAAAGTATTTTCCCATTTTTCAGGAGGGTTGCCCGAATCATGTAGTGCTTGTATTTTGGCTTG
>NZ_JMIO01000139.1 GCF_000691865.1 Methanoculleus sp. MH98A
GCTGTTACCGGGAGGGGGACACCCCCTTCGAAGCCTGATGGCTTCTCATACTCGCTACACTCGCACTTCGCACCTGACGGTGGTCAAGCTCCCTTCGGTCGCACCTCCCCGGATCCTTGAAGAACTTCGTTCTTCTCATGCTCCTGCCCTTTGGCCAGTCGCACTCCCCGAATGGCGGTGCCCTATGGAATGCCGTTTCACCCTCCTGGCTCAGGATGTGGCTCAGATGGCGGATACCTGAGAATTAAGGGCTCTGATTAGGGTATACCGAAGGTTCGGAGATCTTTTTGGGATGACCTCGATGCCACCTCTTTAAAGCCCCCTACACCGAGTGTTTGGCATACCCGAAATTATGGTCATAAATGGCCGAACATGGTCATAAGAGAAAAGAAAACGGAGATGGGAGAAAATGACAAAAGACACGAAATCTGAGTAAAGCCGCGTTACGCGGTACATTACCCTGAGTCAGAAAGCGAATGATTTTCTGAAAAACAACGTTACGAATGTCCCCTGACTCACCGAACGCCGGACAAAAGATGCGGAAAGGGAGGTTCGGGTCACGATTGTGATCGTTTCCCCAAAAACGAGTGGGCTCGTCGAGATTCGAACTCGAGACCTCCGCCGTGTGAAGGCGACGTCATAACCAGCTAGACCACGAGCCCCATGCATCGACCGGGAATTGAACCCGGGCTATTGGCTTGGAAGGCCAAAGTCATACCACTAGACCATCGATGCAACGCACGATCTGCCTACATAGATAGACCGCGCTGAATATTAAATATTGGGTGGGCGAGGAGCCGGGGCGGGTTTAATACCCGCGCCGCTGCGCCTGCAGCTCCTCGAGGGCGGCCACCCGCTTCTCCAGCGGCGGGTGCGTGGAGAAGAGCTCCATCAGGGTGTTTCCCGAGAGGGCGGGGATGATGAAGAAGGCGTTTGCGCCCTCTACTTCCTGTTTCTTCTCGGCGGGGACGTAGTCCATCCGCCCGCTGATCTTCTGGAGCGCCGATATCAGCGCCCGGGGATTCTCCGTCAGTTCGGCGCTGCCCCGGTCCGCGGCGAACTCCCGGTAGCGGGAGAGCGCACGGGTGAGCAGGGTGCTCAGGACCCAGACGAGGATCGAGACGATGTAGACCAGGATCAGCGCGCCCATGTTGTTGTCGCGGTTGCCGCCGCCACCGCCGAAGAGAGCCATGAAAAACCAGTTGCGCATGATCAGGAAGGCGAGCATCGATATGAAACTCGCCATCGTCAGGGTCAGCATGTCCCGGTTCTTCACGTGCGACATCTCGTGGGCGAGCACCGCTTCGAGTTCCTCGCGGTTGAGCGTCCGCATGATCGAGTCGGTGACCGCCACGACGGCGTTCTTCGGGCTGCGCCCGGTCGCGAACGCGTTCGGAACCGGGGAGGTCATGATCCCTACCCTCGGTTTCGGGAGGCCCGCTCTCGTGGCGAGGCTCTCGATCATCCGGTGCAACTCCGGGTACTCGTCCTCTTCGACGATCCGGGTGCTGGTGCTCCAGAGCACCAGCTTATCGGAGAAGAAGAACTGGAGGAACGCCATCCCGGCGGCCACCAGCAGGAGGAACTCAAAGGGGAATCCCAGGGCGGAAAGGACGCCCAGGAAGATCAGGTAGACTATGAGGAGCAGGAATGACGTGAGAAACATCCTCATAGTGAGACCGAAGTCGCGCGTCCACTTCATGATAGAAACATATTGTGCAGGATCGCTATTAAGGTCTGTGCCACTCTCCCCGGTTGCTTCTGCTTGAACCGCGATCCGGTGCGTTTTCCCCACACGCGCCAGTGCTCTTATCTCTCTCCGGTGCCATAGATAAGAATCGGATGACGCTGAACGAAGTGACCATCAGCAGGGCCATTCTCGAGGAGCAGCACCGGGCGCTCATCGACCACCTCGAGATGGACGCCGCCGTCATAGGCGGGGGCCCCTCAGGGCTCGCCTGCGCCGCGCTCCTCGGCGAGAAGGGTGTTAAGTGCGCACTCATCGAGAAGAAGCTCAGTATCGGCGGCGGCATGTGGGGCGGCGGGATGATGTTTCCCCGGATCGTCGTCCAGGAAGAGGCACGGCGGCTCCTCGACCGGTTCGGTATCGCCTACAAAGCGTTCGAAGAGGGCTACTATGTCGCGAAATCGGTCGAAGCGGTCGCGAAGCTCACCGCAGCCGCCTGCGACGCCGGGGTCGAGTTCTTCAACCTCACCACCGTCGAGGACATCATGATCCGGGGCAACGGGAGAGTCGGCGGCCTCGTCGTCAACTGGACGCCGGTCGATATGGCCGGGCTGCACGTCGACCCGCTCACCATGGCCTGCACCTGCACCGTGGATGCCACCGGCCACGACGCCATGATTGCCCGGATGGTCGAGAAGAAAGGCGGCGCGCTCAAGGTGAAGGGCGAGAGTTTCATGTGGGCCGAGCGTGCCGAGTCACAGATCCTCGCCCACACGAAAGAGGTCTTCCCCGGCCTCTTTGTCACCGGGATGGCGGCGAACGCCGTTGCCGGGGAGTGCCGCATGGGGCCGATATTCGGCGGGATGCTGCTCTCCGGGGAGCGTGCCGCGGAGCTCGTTGCAGAAAGGCTCGGCCGGTAACACTTCAAAATTCTTTTTACTCTCCCGGCGGTTACCATTAGGTATGGAAGAGATCGATCCGGAGACCCTGGCCGGGGTCGCGTATGGGATCTTTGAGGTCTACCTCAATCGCGAGATCCGTCTCCGCGGCCCGTACCTGTTCGAACTCGTCGAGCAGGGAGCTGATTTTGAGGCCGATGTCCGCGAGATCTTCGGGCGGTTCGAAGAGGACTACCCCGAGCTCGCAGAAGCCCTCCTCCGCCGATTCGGCGGGATCGATGCAATCTATGCACCCCTCAGGGAGGGCGAAGGAGTCCTCCCCTCGAAGACAACCCGGATGTACTGGATCGTCCAGGATGCCCCCGGGCCCTCTGAGAGAGGTCTCGACGACGACCAGGTGGGGAAATGGCTCATATTCGTCGCTGCCGAAAAAGTGGACGAGGCGTGGCGGGAGGTTCGGGACGAAACGGTGAAGGGGACTCTCGGGATATCCGCGAAGGTCAGCACCGCCAAACCGAACCCGGACTCGCGCGACGAGCGCTCGGTCATCTACGTCTACACCCGGGACTGGGCGGACGAGGCCGACGTGATGCGGGTTCGCGAACGGCTCCGCGAACTCGGATTTGAGGAACGGATCGGCTACAAGCGCAACATCGAGACCTACCGGGGCGAGTACAGCGAAGAGGGCAGAAAAGTCACCTATTACAGCGCCTGAAGAACCGGGCGCTCATCCGTAAACCGCGCAAAAAAAAGAGTATGCCGGGGCCCGGACGAGCGGCGTTACGCCTTCCGTTCCCTGGACTTGGCGCGGAGTTCGTCCGAACCGCACTTTCGGCAGCTGGTCGCGCGGATTGCGTTCCGGGCGTTGCATTTCATACAGATCTTTACGTTGAGCAGACGTGCTTCAGCTTCGGGAAATCTCGCCATGTTAAAAACACCACTTGTCAGTTGGGTACTATTCGTTCTTGCTCATATTAACAGTTCTGTCGTCTCCGGCCTCCCGCTCGACCCAGGCGCGGAACGCCTCGAGCGCCCGTGCCCGGTGAGAGATCCTGCTCTTCTCGGCGAGCGGGATCTCGGCGAGCGTACGCCCCTCGTACTCGAAGATCGGGTCGTAGCCGAACCCTTCCTCTCCCCGGGGGGCGACGATTGTCCCGGGCAGGATTCCCCGGAAGACCCGGATGCCGTCCTCGCGCGCGAACGCGATCGCCGTCTCGAAGCGGGCGCTCCTCTCCTCCGCGCCTTCCATGAGTCTCAGGATCCCGGCGTTGCCGATGGTGTCGTGGACGTAGGCGGCGTACGGCCCCGGGAACCCGCCGAGCGCGTCGACGAAGAGCCCGGTGTCGTCGACGATCAGCGGCCGGGAGAGCGTCCTGTAGGCGAACTCTGCCTTCCCGCGGGCGATCTCTCCCACGTCGGCGTGACGGAACTCCGGGCACTCCAGCACGACGTGCTCGACCGTGAGCACCCCCGCAAAGTAGGCCGCCACCTCCCGCGCCTTGTTGGCGTTGCTCGTCACCACCGCGACCTTCACAGGTACCGCCCCCGCAGTTCGACCTCGTGCTCCCGGGCGAGAACCTCGCCCGCCCCCGGGAAGACGCCCGCGTAGCCCTTCACGAAGGCCTCTTTCAGGTCCTCGAAGTTCTCCGTCGTGCTCTCGAGCGTCTGGAAGAAGACGTGGAGGTCGACCCCGCGGCTCTCGATCTCGGACGACGTCGATGAAAGCCCGAAGTCGATAAGGACGCACTGGCCGTCGCGGACGATCATGTTGCTCGTCGTCAGGTCGCCGTGGACGATCCCCGTCCCGTGCAGCCGCCCGACCGCCTCGCCCGCGAGCCGGATCGTCTCCGGCGCGGCGACGTACTTCAGCACCTCGCCACGAACGCGCTCCATCACGATCGTGTCCGCGGTGATGTCGCGGATCACCGGGGTCGGGACGCCCGCCCGCCGCGCCGTCGCGATCAGGCGCGCCTCCGCCCGGGTCCGCTCCGCGATCAGCCGCCGGTCGAGAGCCGGGTTGCGGTAGCGCTTGCTTGTCCGGCGCTTGACGACGTCCTCCTCACCGATCTCCACGACCGCCTCCGCGCCGCGGGCAACGCCGCCCTCGTGCGGCCCGATAGAAAATACCTCGCCGGGTTCCGTCCGCCAGGCGACCTCCACCTCGTCCGCCCGGTAACCGGGGCGGATCTGCGACTCTTCAAGGGGGAGGACGACACCGTGCTCCAGCATGATCTTGCCCGTGTAGGCGATCATCGCGCCGTTGTCGCCGAGGTATGTCCGCTCGGGAACGGCGAACGCCGCCCCCCGCTCCTCGCACATCACCCCAAGCATCTCCTGCAGCCGCCCGTTCGCGCCGACCCCGCCGACCAGCAGCACCTCGTTCTTGCCCGCGTGGGCGAGCGCGCGCTCCGTCACCTCGACGCACATCGCGAACGCCGTCTCCTGCAGACCGGAGCAGACGTCCTCGAGCGGCGCGTTGCTCTCCTGGGCGGCGCTTACGAGCCCCGAGAAAGCGAGATCCATCCCCTTCACCGTGTAGGGGAGCTCGATGTAGTCACCTTCGCGCGCAAGCCTCTCGATGGCGGGCCCGCCCGGGTGCGGAAGGTCGTGGCTCCGGGCGAACTTGTCGAGCCCGTTCCCGAGCCCGATATCCAGCGTCTCCCCGAATATCCGGTAGCGGCCGTTTAAGAAACCGAGCACCTGCGTGTTCGCGCCGCTTGCATAGAGAACGATCGGGTCGGAAAACCCGGTCGCCCACCTCCCGATCTCGACGTGCGCCACGCAATGGTTGACGCCGACGAGCGGGACGCCGAGGGCGATCGAGAGGGCGCGTGCGGCGGTCGCCACCGTCCGCAGCGACGGCCCGAGCCCCGGTCCCTGGGAGAAGGCGACCGCCCGGATCCGCTCCGGCTCCGTGAGCACCCGGGAGACGACCTCCTTCATTGCCGAGGCGTGATGCTGCGCGGCCTCCCGGGGGTGGATCCCGCCCTTCGGCGGCACATACGGCGCCGAATGGAGGGCGACCAGGTCGTCCCCGAAGAGAGCGGCACTGAGGTTCCACGCAGTTCCTTCGAGCCCCAGCACCAGCCCGTCGTCGGGCATCATATCAGGCATAAAACAGGTATCGCTCCGTTACGAGAAAAAGGCCGGTCGCGGCCGTTGCCGCGTCCGTATCTTGTATCCGGGTGAGGATCTACTTCTGGAATTCAGTGTAGCCGCACTTGCCGCAGGCTACCCGGTCCTTGTGCTCGGCCATCAGCACGCCGGGGCCGCACCGGGGGCAGTGCCGCTTCTGCAGGACCGCCGTATCGCCCTTGACTTCGTAGCACTCGTATCTCTTGACCATGCGTTACGCCTCGCTCTCCGCCTTCGGCTCGCCGCGCTTGAGCAGGTACTCCCGCTCGGTCGACTTCTTGGTCTCCTCGTCGTCGTAGATCCGGGCACGGCCGAAGAGTTCCATCTTCCCGAACCGGGTTCTCTCCAGATCCAGCACGAGGAGGTTCTCATCCTTGTTCTGCAGTGCGGCGAGCTTCTCCTGAATGCTCTTGCGAGAAGGCGTCGCTCCGTCGAAGGTGAGAGTAAACTCGAGCTCTCTCCTCTTCAACAACTCATTCCTCACATCACGGGTAATTTCGAAGTCCATCGATATCCCTAAAATATTGTTGGGGCGTTTATTTATACTCTGGGATGGGAGGTCGGGGTCGTTCCGGTGCACCTGCCTCCCGCCTTC
>NZ_JMIO01000140.1 GCF_000691865.1 Methanoculleus sp. MH98A
GCGGCTTTTATCCACGTTGGCGGTCAGGTTGAAATCTCCAAAGCAGCAGAATTTCGTGAATATCCCTTCATCAAGAGAAATAGCCCGTAAAAAGATGCACATCTCCTTGTAGCACATGTTGAGGAAGGTGTAGTGCTCGTTATGGTTGCCGTAAACCGAATCCCACATCCCCGTTCCGATGGCGTATACGTTCTTCAGCACGCCGCATAACTCGACCGCTCTGATATCGTCCGAAAAATCCAGGACGAATTCACCGAACAGGCCCAACATTGTTCTTCTCAGCGACGGGTCGTCGCCGGCACCTATCGTGGCACCGGCGATATGGCCGTAGGCAATCTCATCGGCGAAGGTCGGTCCTGAGAAACAGGCTATGTCCGGGTTGCCCGTTTCATCGCGGATAATTTCGCTCATCGTTTTGAGCGACGGATACTCCAGCCCTTTGGCTACCGTGACGAGGAACTTGCCTGTGAGTTCGTCGTGGGTAGCGGTAACGATAGACCGGACTTCACTTGAGGGCACAGCGATGATTACAGCCTCGCAGTCCGCGAGATCCAATCTCTCGTCCATCTGTCTTGCACGGATATTGGGGTTCAGGCGCAGGCCCGGGAAATAACGTTTGTTGCAATTGTCGGTGTTGATCGAATCCACAACCTCCCGCTTCCTCCCGAACACGATAACCTCTCCGGCCCTCCCGGATATGCTCTGCGCAATGGCGGTGCCCATGCTGCCGGCGCCGATGACCCCAACTTTCGATATCATCAAAACCGCCCCCGTGCACCGGCGGCTATGCCCGCGATGCTCTCGGCATACCTGAGGTCCCGGATATCGTCGATCTCCGTCCATTTCAGTCCGTTCGTGAACGAGTATGCAAGGTTCCCGCTCTCTGACAGGGACTGGTAGATGAAGTCGTAGTAGTTATTCGGATCCCCCGAAACCAGGGCATTCAGCAACCGTTTCGCTTCGCCGATATCCCTGCCGGCGATCTTCGAGATACCGATGAACTCCCCTGTCGCGTTTACTATCGGGACGGTTTTTCCCATCTCTTCGATCCGGCCGTTTACTATCTTCACTTTAAACGATTCTTCCGTGAGCGGCTTTGTATTGTCAACCACAATCGCGGTCTGATCTATCTTCAATAAATTGTCCAGGATGGCACGATCGTACAGCACGTCGCCGTTAAAGATGACAACATCGTCATGTATGCCAGATAGCCCGATATTGAGGGAATAGGCTGTGTTCGTCGAGAGGTAGTCACCGTTACGAACCAGATTGAGCCGAACGCCATAGGTTCTCTCCAGTGTCGTGCAGGCTTTCCGTACCATATCCGCCTTGTACCCGATGACGATGGTGACCGCGTCTACATCAGAAGACACCAGATCCGAGACTATTCGTTCCAGCAGCGTGCAATTGTCGATTGTAAGCAGGCATTTCGGGCCGATCTTCTCGAGATCGATGTCTCTGCCCAATCTTCGTCCACATCCCGCTGCCAGGATTACGCCGATCAAAGTGAAACACCGCTCTTATTTATCGTGCGATATACGCCTGTAGATTATAACAATATTTGGTTATTAACTGTGCGTATCAACCGGTCGTGTTGCTGAGGTTCTCCCCAAAACCGCCTGCAAGCCTTTGGCGCACCTGGTACAAAGCGATCATATGCGGGATTTCTGCCGTGTGGACTGTACCATGGTCTGAAATGAGCATGCTTTTATTCTGGCAGCGATGTGGGGAGATGCGTCCGCCGAATGCATAACTTCCGGGAGGTGCAAGCCGTGACCCGGAGGGTGCTTGAAAGGCTCAAAGTCTCCTGGTAGGTCCACCCGAAAGATTCTGCGACATCTCCAACCAGATCTGATTAACGCTGCTCGATCAGTCTGCAGACTCTTTCAGATGCGAGTTCGTCGGTGTACCTGAACAATAACCGTCGTAGCCTGATCCTCTCCGGTTCCCATCTGTCCGGGCCGGCGAGGGCATTCGTAAGCGCTTCTATCAGTTCATCGACATTGGTGGAGACCTCTCCCGGTGCCCAGTCGCGAAACGGTTCGAGAATAAATCCTCTTTGATCCCGGTACTCCCCAATATCGGGCACGTGGAAGACGATCGGTCGGTTCAGGTGAAGAAAGTCGAAGTACACCGACGAGTAGTCGGTGATCAGGATATCGACGGCGTTCAGGAAGTCGTAGATGGTATCACCTGATTTCCGCAGGTCATCGTTTAAGAGTATGTGGATATGCTCTCCGTTATACGCTTGGAAGAGATTCTCGTCGTGAGAGTGCGGTTTGCAGACAAAAAGCAGATTCTCGTCCTTCACGAACCGGCGAAACTTCTCGCTTGCGAGGATCTCTTCGAGGATTTTACGGCTCGCACCGGTATCATATTCCCGGAAGGTGGGAAGATACAGTAGAAGCCTCTTTTCAGAAGTGCCGTCCCGGCCGAGGATACGGCATAGTACGTTTATCCCGGCAGCTCTGGGCCTGTAAAGAGCATCGCACCGGGGTTGTCCAAGGACCAGAACCTTACCGGGATCGATCAGGAAAGCGGAAGAGAAGATCAGCCGCTCGAGTTCTGAGGGTGTGATAAGATAGTCCACGGAGTTCGCAAACCTCCGCAGCCTCCATGTTGCAGAGAGTCTCGCGGCGGCGTTCGGAAAGTCGGTATCGGCAAAGTACCCGATCGTCTTCAGCGGGAGGCCGTGCCATAGTTCGATGCTTACCTGGTTTCTGGACTTCCAGGCTGGTGTGCCGTGGGTGCTGATGATGTACTTTGCCGTCAGCGCATGGTAGAGGTATTCACGTGAGCGGCGGATGACGTGGTTTGCATTGATGGGTGAGTAGACGCACCAGATCAACTGATGGGTTCTATCGAGGCCGGATTCGAGCATTTTGTCGTAGACGTACTTTGCGTTGTCGGAGTAATCGGGCACCGAGAAGAACAGGATTTTATGCTCATCTTTCGGCACGAGCAGTGATACCGCTGAAAAAAGAAGGGTGCCTGCATCATAGGCCAGCGATCGGATGCCGTTGACGATACTGCGAGGGACCATTGGATCGAGGGGATATACTCGCGTTCTCATTGTTTAAGTAAACGGTTGGGGGACAGGGCGATTTGGTGGAACTGGGTGGGGTCGCATGGGCGGTTGGCTGCTTGGTGGAGCGTTTGAGGGGTTGTATGAATGAACTGGGGGGCCAAGGAGGCAGTGTTACCCGGGATAGATGAAGAGGGTGCGTACCGGGTGATTGTGGGACATATTAGTGCATACAGCCGTGAATTGTATCTACTATCATAGTTGGTTTAAAAAAATCATAAATTACACCATAATCCCACGAGTTCCGTATTTCGATAAGGTATAAGTTAATGTCTATCAAATTGATTTGTCTGAATCGATCTGTTGTGACATATCAGGATGCGGGAAATCTGCAAGGACTGTACATCTCAAACGAGGCATAAAAAGACATGATTGGAGTGCAACATGACGATGAGTATGCAGTTGAGGAAGTGTTTCAGTTACTGAAGGTTCCCTGGGAATGGTATACCCCGACATCCAGGTATGATGTTGTC
>NZ_JMIO01000141.1 GCF_000691865.1 Methanoculleus sp. MH98A
TTGCGGAGAGTGTTCCGTGCGCTGAAAATCCTCCATACAATTATCCGATGGTGTGAAAGGGTATTAATATTGACTATTTGGAATTGTAACGTTCACGGCATACAACATGCGCCTGAGCACAGCCTGGCCGAATAGATCTCCCCTGACCAGATCAGGAGATATAACGCCTACTCCCGGTCGAACCGCATCCCTGTCTTTGTGGTGATCGGTGTCGGAGGCAGTCCGAAAAATCCGGCAACGATGTTCTGCATTCCCCTCAAGGATGCAAAATATCCCGAAATCTTCCCGAGCGTCTTTGAGAAATACGAGCGGGACCCCGGCAGGACATTCTTCTGGCGGGACGGGATGCTGAAATAGTCCCCTCACCCGGCCGAGCCCCCCTACAATCACCGCCACCACCCTCGCCGGCCCGATCGCGCCACCCCCGCCCCGCAAACCGCGGCCCCGCCCCGGGCCCCGATCGTTGTGCGGCGGCGGTGTCGCACTACCTCTTTTGTGCGACACAAAACTTATTCTATGTCGCACAAGATCGGTTGTGGGTCATGGGTGTCGCACAAATTCCGTTGCGCGTCATGGTTGCCCTAAAACCCCCGGGGCATGGTATACGCCGGTGCATACAACGTTGCATGGCGAATCGATCCACAGGACGGCTCGCAGGTACCGGGGTATTCACAACCGGTCCCCTTCGGTGATGGCAATCAGGCGCGGAAAGACGTAGGTCGCGGCACGCCTTCCCCCGCCCTCCGCGAGGACGGCGATGATCTCGTGTTCCCGGAGCTGCTGGAGGACCCGCTCCGCCGCCCTCCGAGGTATTGCCGCCTGGTCGTAAAACTCGGCCGAACTGAAGACCGGCGTCTTAAAGAGCGCATCGATCGCGGCGGTCGCGTACTGCGAGCGGGTCACCTCCGGCACCGTCCGTTTCATCTCGTCGTAGAGATCGAGGATTGCCTTTGCTTTCCGGCCGTTCGCCCCGGCCTGCTCCTCGATAGCGTGGAGGAAGAACGCGATCCAGCCGTTCCAGTCCCCGTCCCCCGAGATCGCGAGCAGCCGCTCGTAGTAGACCGGCCGGTTCCGCTCGAGGTAGGCGCTGATATAGAACATCGGGCTTGCAATCAGCCCCTTCTCGTACATGATCAGCGGGACGAGCATCCGGCCGACACGGCCGTTGCCGTCGCAGAACGGGTGGATGAGTTCGAACTGCGCCTTCAGGACGGAGAGCTGGACGAGGATATCTTTCTCCTCCTCATTGCGCAGGTAGGCCTCCCAGTCCGCGAGCGCCCCGGGAAGATCCGCCGGCGCCGGCGGGACGAAGATCGCGTGCTCGATATGCGCATCCCGCCCGATGAAGTTCTGGATCGTGCGGATGCACCCCGGCTCCCGGTCCATGCCCCGGCTGCCGGCCAGGAGAACCCGGTGCAGGTCGCAGACGAGGCCGGTATCCAGTCGCCGAGCCTTGAGGGCGTCGACCGCAACGGTGAGTGCCTCCCGGTAGTTGATGATCTCCTGGATGTCGGCAAGGGCCCTGTCGTTGATCCGCTCCCGCGGGTTCGCCTCAAACCGCAGGACGTCCTCGAGCGACGCCTGCGTCCCCTCGATCCTCGAGGAGAGCACCGCCTCCTGTGTCAGGAGCGGCGAGAGCAGGAGTTCGGGGTTCGGGATCGCCTGGAGGATGCCGTCGTAGCGGGCAAGGGCGCGGTTTGCCGACGCAATCCGGGGGATATGGCTCTCCCAGTCGATGCCGGACGGGGGCAGCGGCTCCGGCACGTAGGGTCGGATCGTCATGTTATCCCCCTCCCCGGGGTCGCAATGCGCCCGCACCCCGCGGCAGTGGCCTGCCGCACGAAGCACCTCTCATCCCATCATCACCTGCCCAAAAAAGCCGGATATCTGCGTTCGGATTGGTATCAGCGAGGACGTGCTCCCTGGTGGCGGAGAGCGTTCCGTGCGCTGAAAATTCCCCATACAATTATCCGATGGTGTGAAAGGGTATTAATATTGACTATTTGGAATTGTAACGTTCATGGCATACAACATACGCCTGAGCACAGTCTGGTCGAATAGATCTCCCCTGACCAGACTAAGAGGTGTAGCGCTTACTCCCGGTCGAACCGCATCCCTGTCTTCGTGGTGATCGGTGTCGGAGGCAGTCCGAAAAATCCGGCAACGATGTTCTGTATTCCTCTCAAAGATGCGAAATATCCCGAAATCTTCC
>NZ_JMIO01000142.1 GCF_000691865.1 Methanoculleus sp. MH98A
CATCAGACCTTTTTCTTCAGTTCAACAAACTGCCGGACGAGCCTGGCGTTTTCCTCCCGGATTCTGCTGTTTCCGTCGGAAAGTTTCTGCCTGACCTCTTCTGCGATACGCCCGTGCTGTTCCCTATAGATGGTATACAGCGTCTCGATGATCGGGGCATAGTCCCCGTCATCCGCTTTTGCGAGCGCGTTCAGGTAGGCCGACCGGTGTTCCAACCCCAGGTAGAGCGTCGGATAACCGGATCGCTCCAGGATCAGATTCATCAACGCCCGTCCAACCCGTCCGTTTCCATCGACGAACGGATGGATCATCTCAAATTTTGTGTGGAATAGTACGGCGAGTTCGAATGGATTCAGGTGCCGTTTATTCTGCCGGTACCACCCGATGAGAGCACGCATCTCCTCAGGGACGAGGATCGCGGGAGGGGGTTCATAGTCCACCTGCTCGATGCCCACCTGGATGTTCCGATAGTCTCCCGGGTTCCGGAGGACCTCATTCATCAGTATTTCGTGGATCTTCCTGATGAGCTTCTCCGTTATATCCCCGGAATACTCTTCGAGGTATCTTCGGAGGTTGATGAAATTGAGGATCTCATACACCTCATCCATCTTCTTTCCGGCCGGAGAGATGTTATGCTCCAGGAGTTCCTGCGCTTCCCGGAGACTGATGGTATTTCCCTCGATCTCCGTCGTGCCCTGGACATATCTGAGATACATTGCGTCCATGTACCGCTCGCTCTCATCAGGGTAGAGTTCCTTGAAAAGTCCGTAGAAGTAACGAAGAGTTTCGAGATCGACGGCCCGGGTTCTGTCGAGGGCCGTGAAGGAGTAATGCTCCAGCCGGTAATCGAGGTATGTTGTTAACCTTAGATTATGGAGTTCAGACAGTTTTGATAAAACGTCCTCTCTGGC
>NZ_JMIO01000143.1 GCF_000691865.1 Methanoculleus sp. MH98A
TCGGGAGAATATTGGGATGACCTCTTCACGAGAGTGTGGTGCTTTTTGTCTTCCTCAAGAGCATCACCGATTCGCTCTCGTGCCGAGGGTATAGAGTATGCTTTATATTTCTCTTTTAATTTATCCAATTCCTCGCGGACTTCAGGTGGAGAACGCTTGTAGAACGCCTGAAAGTCTTCCTTCTCACGAGGAATATGGATGATATCACCCTACGGTCGCCATATGATCGATATTCTCGACCACAAACTCGAAAAACCTCATGGATGTTCCGATGTCTATTTTCTCTACCGGGTAGACGTCGATCTTCTTGCCGGTAGTCGAGATGTCCAGGAGAGAACCCGTGTGCTCATCGATCAACCGGGCGGAGAAGAACATTGAACCCGGCAGCAGCACCTGTTCCAGTACAGTGAAGTTCCACTCCTCGCTGCGCACCGCCTTGCAGAAGCGGGAAACGTCATCGTAGTGCATCTCCACCGGCACATCAATTGACCAGGGGATCTGAATGGCATTCGAGAATTGCCTGCGGGACCCGACCTTGCTGATGGAATATCCCGACTCTCCGATTGCCTCTCTTACGTTTTCAAGCCGTGAAACGACGTCCTCAATTATCTTGAAGATGCCGGCGAAGTGTCCGTGACGCAGTGTTATGATTCCCTTATTGTCGATGCGAAATGCGATGCCGTTCGGGAGCTGGACCTCAAGAATCTTTGGTAGCACACCGTAGTAGAATTCCATCTCCTCAAGCGTGTGTTTTCCGTCGTTCCCCCTGTATTGGATGCCTCTCTCGACATGGGGCCGGAACTCGGAGTGAATATCAGTGTTGGGGCTCCTCTTCGCAGAGAAATAGGTTATGATCATGTCCGGGTGCTCCCGGACGAGGTTATCTTTGATCTCCTTCATCACCTTAGGGGCAATCCAGAGATTCGATATCTCCTTTGTACGGTTGATGTAAGTGAAGAGGATGTCAGGTATCTCATTGGTTTTCTTTGCATCCGTGATGAAGAGCGGGACATTGTTCCTGTCGTCGAAGAACGTATAAATATAAATCCGTTTACCCTGGGATTCCTTCGAGAGGAGGAGCAGTTTTCCTGCCCTCTTATCGATGGAGAAATGGAAGTTTTTGAGGGTCTCGACGAACTGGTTGATGTTCTGGAACATCGACAGCGTTGCAACTATGTGGAGATTACTGTTGATCTGGTCGTCTCCTCGCTCACATTCAAGGTACTGGATCAGCTCCTGAATGTCGTCGAAGTCTCTATCAGCTCTGATGAGCGAAGGGAGGTTCAAAGTATCACATCCCCGGTTAATTTCCATTAAGTTTCATGTA
>NZ_JMIO01000144.1 GCF_000691865.1 Methanoculleus sp. MH98A
GTATGAATTGCCATAATCATTGTCAAGGTTTAAGAATTCCAAGTATGTGATATCATGAAACTCGCCCCCGACCTTAAATCAAAGATCGACACCCTCTGGGATCGCTTCTGGAGCGGGGGGATGTCAAACCCGCTCCAGTCCATCGAGCAGATGTCCTACCTCATCTTCATGAAGCGCCTCGAAGATATGGATGTCGTCGAGCAGAATCGAGCGCGAGCGCGGGGAGTGCCGTATACGTCGGTCTTCGAGGAGCATGAGGAGTGCCGGTGGTCGAGCTGGAAGCACTACCCTGCCGAGCAGATGCTTGTACATGTCCGCGACAGGGTCTTCCCCTTCATCAAATCCCTCCATAACGGGGAGAAGACGCTCTTCGCCCGGCAGATGCAGGACGCCGTCTTTATGATCCCAAAGCCCTCGCTCCTTCAGGAAGCGGTCGCTCTCATCGACGAGATGAATATCACGGCGCAGAATCGCGACACTCAGGGCGATATCTACGAATACCTCCTCTCTCAACTCTCCACTGCCGGAAAGAACGGACAGTTCCGCACCCCGCGTCATATCATACGGATGATCGTTGAACTGGTCGATCCTGATATCACCGACCGTATCTGCGATCCTGCGTGCGGTACGGCTGGCTTCCTCATCAACTCGTATGAGCACATCATCCGGAAGTATACGAGTCCCGACATGCTTGAGGTCGACCAGGAGGGAGAATACCACAACCTCATCGGCGACAACATCACCGATCAGAAGCATTGGGAGAAACTCTGGAGCGATACGTTCTACGGGTTCGACTTCGACTCCACGATGACCCGGATATCGCTCATGAACCTGATGCTGCACGGCATCAAAGCTCCTCACATCGAGCTCAAGGACACCCTCTCCAAGCGCTACACTGAAGAAGAGCGCTATACGGTCGTGCTCGCCAATCCCCCCTTCAAGGGGAGCATCGACAAGAGCGACATCAACGACAGCCTCTCGCTTAACACGACAAAGACCGAACTGCTCTTAGTCGAGCGGATGATACAACTCCTGACGATAGGCGGGAAGTGCGGCGTTATCGTGCCTGACGGCGTGCTCTTTGGGAGCTCCAGAGCGCATAAGGAGCTCCGCCGGATGCTCCTTGAGGAGAATCAACTGGAGGGTATCGTCTCCATGCCCTCCGGGATCTTCAAACCCTATGCGGGAGTCTCGACCGCCGTGCTGATCTTCGTGAAGGGCGGAAAGACCGGCAAGGTCTGGTTCTACGACATGGAGGCGGACGGTTACTCGCTCGACGACAAGCGGACATTCATCGACGGCAAAGGTGATATTCCGGACATTATCGAGCAATTCAGGGAGCGGAGAGACACAAACCCGATAGACAGGAAGGCGAAGTGCTTCTATGTGCCGGTCGAGGAGATCCAGGCGAATAACTATGACCTCTCGATCTCTCGCTACAAGGAGATAGAATACGAAGAGGTCGAGTATGAGCCTCCGGAAGTGATCATCGATAAAATCCAGGCTTTAGAGAGCCAGATCCAGCAGAATCTTGAGGAATTAAAGGAGATGCTCAAAAAGTCTGAAAAATAAGGATGGAAGGGGCTATCTTAGTACTCTTTAGTTACGATAGTCCGTGCTGGATGAGGAGTCATACGAAGGGTTTCTGTTCCATCAGGAGTGAAGATAGTCTGATTGGCATAAGGTCTCACTTATGGGATGCGAAAAAGGCTTAATAGTCAGTCAGGGATCTGATCTCTCTCCTTCAACGGAGGTATCATCTTTTTTGGGAAATTGGGACAGCGTGGATTGATTCCTCATGGCA
>NZ_JMIO01000145.1 GCF_000691865.1 Methanoculleus sp. MH98A
GCCGGAGGCAACGAATGTGGTGTGAACATCGCTCCGGGAGAGAATGTCCTGGAAAACGACACCGGTATTTGTGCCTTTTATTCTATACAGCAGGGGGAGACGAACGGCCACAGCGCATACGTGCCTCCCGGAAGCTCAACACTGTTTGTGAACCTGAACTGGTTTATCCCCCAGCAGTCGTTGACACTGAAGGTCATCTCGCCAAGTGGAAGCACTTATGCCTACTATCACGACATCGATCTCGATGGTTACAAGAATGCCCAGATCCGCACGTGGATCTCCTCGCCAGAGTCCGGAACGTGGCAGTTTCAGGTCTATGGGGAAGTCGTGCAAGATACGCAGGCTTATACTTTCGAGGCCACGGCAGAATAAATCACATCTTTTTTATATCCCCAGCCACTTGATCTTCCCAATGCCGAACCGAACCCCTGCCGCAAGGAGCACCCTGCTCTTCATCACTCTCATGCTGCTCATCCCCACGGGGAGCGCTGCCAGCACCATAATGAGCGAGGGGGAGTTTCCGGAGTTGGTACCAGACGATCCTGCCGCAATATACATCTGGAATGTGCCCCTGAAGTTGGTCCTGCTTGACTTCGTCTTCATGATCGCCCCCCTGCTCTTCCTCCCGGTGCAGATTCTCATATCGGTGTTGGCATGGCTCTGCCTCGGCTACAGGAGGATCTCCCGAAAGAACGCTCTCGAACATGATACCCGCCATGCGGCGTACCTCTGCATCCGGGACAACCCCGGGATCAACCATTCGACCCTCTCCCATATGCTGGGGGTTAACGTCGGGACGCTCCGGTACCACCTTGAGACCCTCTGTGAGACGGGGCAGATAGTATCTGAGCACGATCACGGACTCCTGCGGTATTACGCGAACAGCAGGGCGGCAAGCGAGGGAGAGAAGACTGGCTACACCCTCAACGGAACACGCAAGTTGATACTCGACCTCCTCGGCCGGAACCCAGGAATGACGCGGAAAGAAGTCGCATCCGCGCTCGATATCGCCGGTGCATCGGTGACCTGGCATACGGCGCTGCTCGCCCGCGAGGGTACTATACGAAGCGAGAAGGACGGAAGGGTGGTACGCTACTTCCCCTGGCGGGATGCTGTATCCCGGACGAACAGGGACGTGGACGCAACCGGTTAGGTCACCAGGGGGCGGGGTGAATGATCCAGAGACGACGAGTCCCGGTTCTGGACGCCAAACCAGCTTACCCGTAGACTACACACCCGGCCGCCGCGATATCCTGCCGGGTGAACGCAATAAAAATCTCTCCCGGAGACGGCGGAGACTCCCGGTGGGGAGTGATCGTGATGGTGTACCAGCGCGCGTCCGGGCCGAACGTCACCTCTTTGACCGGGCAAAACATTCCATCCGAGACCTCGTAGAGCCTTCCCCGGGTCTCGTTGTAGTGGTCCCCGTACGCGTTCGGGTTTACAAGAAGCCTCATACCCCGGTCCCGGGAGGGAATATCCTCCAGGGCGATGGCGTCGACCTCCCGCAAGAGTTCGAGGGGGTGCACCCCCTGCACGGAAAAATTGAACTTCTGCGATTTGGCCGATACTGTTCCGCCCGGCCCCACATACGCCTCGTAGCCGTGCTGTTCGCCGTCCTTATCACCGTAGAAGTAGAGCCATATCACCCGAGCCGCGCCATTCCCGGCGAGATCGACCTCCAGCTTCCGCAGCACAGCCGACTCGTTCTCGACGTCGGTGCTCTCGACGGCGATCTCCCAGAGGTCCAGGACGGCCGGATGATATGCCAGGGACTCAAGATGGGTGATATTCTCGATACGGGTGACGTCCGGGGCCTCCGGTAAGATGGAGAAGTGCATGCAGGCGTAGACAGCTATTACTCCGACGATAACGGCAAGGATCGGTCGTCTCATGGTAGTTCCGGGCCGATGGAACCGGCGTGGTTAAAGTCAGTATGGAACCGCCCGGGCTTGAAATTTCCGAAAAGTGACCGGTGCAGAGTATCGTCGGTTTACCACGGCCACTGGTCGGATCCACTCCTCTCACGCCCCGACGTGTAGAGGAATGTGAGAGAAAAGGTATATGGAGTAACGATCCAGTCTCAAGACGGCACAACCCGTGGAAGTGCATCTGAGTAACCCTTGCCCGTTCCGGGCGGCGGAAAAACCTCGGTTGTCACTTAAGGGGCGATACCGCGTATTGTCGCGGACCTGCGGTACTCTTGCGACCACGGACGGAGAATGAGCATGGAGATAGAACTACGTGGACTGACCGGTGAGAGCAGATGACAGCGGAACGGGTC
>NZ_JMIO01000146.1 GCF_000691865.1 Methanoculleus sp. MH98A
CCTGTTCCTCATACCCACGTCTTTCACGACATCGCTCTTTGTCGAGGGGAGCCACGGCGGAGCACTGAAGAGAAACGTACTGAAATCGCTCGCCGGAATTTTTGCGCTCCTCGTTCCGGCGGTTGTGGCCCTCTTCTTATTCGGAGAGTATATCCTCGGTTTGATCGGTCCGGATTATGTAGCAGGGCTCGAATTAGTCAAGGTCCTGGCGATTTCAAGTTTTTTCTTCTCGTTTTCGGAAGTATTTATTGCAATCAAGAAAGTTCAGTACGGGTTGAAGAGTCTGATCGTTATCAGCGCCATCATCTTCATCCTGCTTCTGGGATCCAGTTACTTTTTGATGCTGCAATTCGGGATCCTCGGCGTGGGGTATGCATGGATCCTGACATACGCGTTGATCGGCATCGTTGTCGTGCTGTCCATGGTCAGACGGTACGTTCTGTGATTCACCCTCCCACGCACATTTTCGGACGTCAGGGGTGAACGCCAATCCCGGGACGGCAGCAGCATGGAGGAAGTGTCACCCGTTCAGGTAGATCTCGCTCTGATGGTTTGAATACACCTTGTTGTTGCGGTTGATCGCGGGATATATCTCTTCGATGCTCCAGTAATCATAATACTCCTCAGGACCGCTTGCGGAACGCTCGACGATGTTATATGTCCCCAGATAGGTATATGCGCCCCAAACCGGTTTGAAATCCGTTTTGGGCAAAAAGGGGGGGTTCCTCGCGATGTTGCCGTAAGATGTCAATACATTATCTTTCCGTGTTCTATCCGCATAGACGATCGAACCGTCCTCCATGTACTCACCCAGCCAGCGGGCACCAAAAACGTCCTGCTCCGGTATGAACGTTCCATAGAAGACATTTTTCGGTGTATCGCCTCCGTATTTCGTGATCGAATCCTGGCTCAGCGCGATGGACGACGGCTGATCGTTGGCGCACTCGTAGACCCAACCCGTACTGAAGAGGAACAGCAGTGAGAAGAGAACCGAGATCAGTACCAGCGGTGTTCGTCCCGCGAGCCATCCGCTCCGGAGTTTACTGATATATGTTCCCGGCACTGTAAGTATGCTGATGCCGCCGATAACGCAGAGCGGGGAGAGGAAGATGAGCACAATCTGGTAGAGTCTTGAGGTGTTGAGTGTGCTGGAGAAGTTCGGCACGAGGACGCCCGCAACTCCGAAAAGGAGTGCAATAAAAGAGAACGCAACGTATTCTCTTGAAAAATCGATGTTGGTGCACCGGAGACAGATGGCGATGAACCCGACGACGATGAGTGCCAGAGTAATGAGGTGGAGGCCCTTGGCGACGGTATGCAGGGGCGATTGAGGAGTACTGATGAGAAGATCCAGTCCTTCGGTTGCCTCGGGGTTCAGCAGGTCCACGAAGATCGTATTCCCGATATGATCGATGATCGATACGATTGTATCGAAGGACGTCCCTCCCGCGACGAGCATATACCACCCGAGCGTAAACCCGGTAAAGAAGAGGACGTGGGAGAAGGTTATCGTCCTGCCGCCGTCTCTGTTCATGGAGTCTCCGCCTGACGATCTCTCCCCTGCCGCTTTCCGCAACCGTTTGAGAATAGGATGTCCGCGGGTTGCGGCAACTGAGGAGAGAGTCACGTACAGCCAGACCGCGATGAGGGAGAGCAGGTAGATATATGATGTTCCATAATGCGAGACAGCCAGAGAGGCACCGAATACAGCAAATAACGCGAAATTCGCTATCCTGGAAATATTTCTCGCGACCATTATCATGAGGAGGAGGACAAGAAAGAGTTCTGCAATCTCCTGACGCGCCAGAGAGGCCATTTCCGCGTAAAATATGATGAACGAGACGAAGAAGAAGCATGCAAGGAAAGCGCTCTTTGCCTCCACCTGTCTTCTGAAGACATGATACAGCCCCAGGGGCACAAGGGCGAAAGCAAGTGGATAGACTAATTTGAACACCCATGTCAGGTCCAGCCCCGTGATATACGAGTACATCGGAGCCAGCAGGACGACGGAGAGCATTGCGTTCACATTGCCGGGACTTGTGGCGTCCCAGAATGCGTTGTCTATGACGAGGTTTGCAAGGAATGTCTCGTAATGGATATCATAGCCCCAGAGGTACGGGGATATGAGCGATGTGTGAAGCAATAGCGAGATGGAAACAGA
>NZ_JMIO01000147.1 GCF_000691865.1 Methanoculleus sp. MH98A
GCAGCAAGCGACATCGATTTTGTCGTCGAGTTCGAACCGATGACTCCAGCGGAGCATGCAGAGGCTTATTTTGGTCTCGCAGAAGATCTGGCCCGGCTCTTTTGCCGCAAGATCGATCTCGTCGAGCGATCGGCGATCAGAAACCCGATCTTCCGTGAGTCCGTGGAAGAAACCTGCAAAGATGTCTATGCCGTCGCGTGAAGCACAGAAGTATCTCTACGATATTGCCGGGGCCGCCGACTATATCGCGCAGTTCACCGCCGGAAGATCCTTTGAGGAGTATCGTACCGATCCCATGCTGAGGTCTGCTGTCGAGCGGCAGTTCGAGATCATCGTCTGCCAGCAAGCGCTCGAAGTCATCTTCCCCAAGGAACGTACCATTCTCCATCCGCTTTTTATCAAGTACATATCCTTTAATGGCAAATTCCGTTAACACCCGAGTCGCCCACTGACGGAACTGGGTGGCTCTTCGGGAATTGACGCGATACCCAACCGAGATTATGGCATCAAGGTTGTAGTAGTCAAGAGTCCGTGAAACTTCACGATCACCCTCGATTTGAACTGTTAGATATTTTCTAATAGTTGCATCACGGGTCAACTCGCCGCTTTCGTAGATGTTTTT
The DNA here is from genome assembly GCF_000691865.1 of Methanoculleus sp. MH98A. Taxonomy (GTDB): domain Archaea; phylum Halobacteriota; class Methanomicrobia; order Methanomicrobiales; family Methanoculleaceae; genus Methanoculleus. The sequence continues at coordinate 623 of NZ_JMIO01000147.1, forward strand.
CAGGTGTACGTTTATTGTCGGAACAGTCACA
>NZ_JMIO01000148.1 GCF_000691865.1 Methanoculleus sp. MH98A
AACCGGGGGTCATGGCATTCCGGGAAATTGACGATGATCTCTGGGAGATTGTTCAGAAATACCTCCCCCCAACAAAGCCGCATATCGGTCGACCCCGATGTGATCCCCGCAGGCTGTTCAACGGTATCCTGTACGTTCTGACCACCGGGTGCTCCTGGCTCGATGTACCGGCGAAATATGGCACCAAATCGACGGTTCATCGGTACCATCTCGAACTCTGCGAGAAAGGAGTGTACCAGGCGATCTTCCTCGACCTGCTCCGATCCGGGTATGCGATCAAGAAAATCGATCTATCACATTGTGCGACGGATACCAAGGATATCCCGGCTAAAAAAGGGGATCAGCGGGCTATGATGGCTATAAAAAGGTAAACGGGAATAAGCTGAGTGCTCTGGTCGATCGGAACGGCCTCCCGCTTGCCTGCACGGTTGCACCGGCAAATGTCCATGATTCACGGCTCTACGAGCCAACCCTCGAAGCGTTTGAGATTCCCGAAGTGCAGGAGCGTCCTGCAATCATCTCCGCAGATGCAGCCTACGATGCCCGGGAAATCCGTCAGTACAACCGTAAAAGAAGAATAAAGAGTAATATACCGGTCAACCGGAGATCCCGGAAACAGCCGAAACGAGGGAGGCCATTCTGGTTTGATCCAGAACTCTATAAAAAGCGCAATGCGGTAGAACGGTTCTTCAGCTGGATTGAGGCGTTCAAGAAGATCACTCCCCGATACGAGCGATATGAGCACTCATTCATGGGATTGATTCACTTGGCATGTAGTGTCATGATCGGGAGAATATTGGGATGACCTCCTTCTTTTTTGTCGTGGTTCTTTTTGATGTTGCTTTCTTCGTTTTTAGTTTGGGACTCGAAAAGTGCTTTTTTTTGAACGATTCGATGGACATCGTTCCCATCGATCTATTGCATGTCCTGCACAACGGTCGGCAATTCGCGACAGTCCATTCACCGCCCTTCGACGCGGCTTTATTATGCCCTACCTCAAAACTTGTGAACGTAATTTCCTTATCACAAACGTAACATTTCCCTTTCATCTTCTCCCCATTATATTTGCGCCAAACAGCCTCCTTGACAGCTTTTGGACAAGATGCTCGTGCTGTTGTCGTTTTGGTGTCAAATCCAAACAAATTACTGCTCGGGATCTTAAAATCAAAAGGGTCGCGCGCCATATCCTCTCATGTGGCTATTTGTAGAACTTAAATTTAAGATATTCGGTTATATTCGATTAGATAGGCATAATAATTAGAAAAATTAATTAATTATTAGGTGATTCTGATGGCGACAAATACAGGTCGTGGACACCGTAAGGGAGCGGTCAGAAGGAAAACCCAATTCGAGAATCCCAACACGGGGATTCATTACAAGCGTGATTCAGACAGCGGGCGTATAGTCAGTGGGAAAAAGAGCGGTGGAAAATATAAAGGCGTTACAAAAGAGTAGATTTTGAGGGAATGCTTTAACTCCTGCTATTTTTGCGTCTCGCTAATGCCGGGTTTAGCCGTCCGGTTCGGGTAGTTATCTCATGATAACGGCATACATGACGCCCCTCACTCCTCAATCCCCCGGACAAAATGCCCGCCGGTGATGCCGCCGAGCGCCCGCCGTTTCACCTCGTCCTTGAGCGCGGGAAGGGCCCGGGTGTCTCCCCGGGCCGCGGCATCGATGCCGGTCAGGTAGAGCCGGGCCATCTCTGCTGCGTAGCGGGCCCCCCGTCCCCGGGCGTCGATGACGACGGCGTCGATGCCCATCCCTGCGATCCGGGGGAGGCGGTCGATAAGACAGGTCTCGACGGCGTTTGCGATGTAGGTCCGCCCCTCGCCGTCGCACCGGAGCGGGAAGACGCGGTTGCGCCCGTCCTGGAGACCCAGGAACTCTTCTCCGGCGACCGCCGCCGCGAGCCTGTCCTCGGTCACCATCGCCTCGACGTTGCCCTGCACGAGCACCTCGAGTCCGGGGGTATCCCCGGCCAGGGCTGCAAGCCCGGCAAGGTCGTCGGCCGGGAGTTCGGGGGATGCCGTGCACCGCAGGAAGAGCGGCGCCAGTTCCGCGGCGGTGCGGTGGTTCCAGAGGTTCAGCCCGGCGGCGCCGTAGAGCGCCATCCGGGGTTCGGCCCGCCGCACCGCGTCGGCAGCCCCGAGCCCGCTCACCATCACCCCGCGGACGCCCGCATCGCAGAGCGACGGGAGGAGGGGAGCCGCCGCGTCGAGGAAGGTGCGCCGGGTGATCGACGGCCATTTCCAGACGAGATCCGCACCCCCCTCCCGGCAGACGCCGGCGGCCTCTTCGAGGATACCGTGCTCGGACACCTCCAGGTAGACGGTGCGTGCGCCGCCCCGGACGGCGGCCTCTGCACCCTCAAGGGTGTCGGTGTAGACCGAGACCCACGGGAGCCGGGGTTCCCGGTGAGAACCTGCCGGCCGCTCCAGCACGGCAATCGCCGCCTCGACCCTCTCCCGGGCCGCACGCACCGCGCCTTCCCCGGGTCGCCGTGCAGCGAGCACGGCCTCCTCGACCCTCTCCAGGAATGCCCGCCGGACCCGGTTCAACTCGCCGAGGGGCGCAAAGAGCCCGCCGGGGTAGCGGAGCGCCAGGTTCCGTATCGTAAACGGCGTCCCCCCGGTCTTTGTCAGCTGCTCCGCGATCTGCTCCCCCGTAAGCGGCCGGCTCCGTGCCGGCTCCATCACGAGATCCGGGCGGTAGCGCACCCGGAGCGGTTCGCTCCCCTGCAGATCAACGACCGCTTCCAGGCAGGGCGTGCCGTCCTCCCAGACGGCCGTCACGTCGAGCGGCACCGGCTGGAGGGGTTTTTCCACGATCCGTTTCGCCCGGTCTTCGAGGTCCGCGCTCTTCGTCAGGAAGACCCGGGCGCCGACACTGACGGGCGCGGGGACGGAAAGTTGCACCATGCCGCGGCAGACGGCGGGCGTGCCGCGGACGACCGCTCCTGTGTCGCGGTCGGGGTCGTCGATGCAGAAGGCAAGCCCGTCACCGGAACGCGGCACGAGATCGCCCGTAAGGCGCACGGCCGCCTCCCGCCGCCGCGGGTCGTAGCCAATGACCGTGCCGAGCGGGACGCCCCGGTTCCCGGGCCGGTCGCGGGCCATGATATCGCGGGCGCCGAAGATGTAGCCCTCCGTGAACTCCCGGTTGAACGCGAGCGCAAGGTCGCGCATATCCTCCCGCGAGGGCGACCAGTCTTCCCCGGCGGCGATCGCGTCGAGGGCGCGCCGGTAGATGGCCGTCACCGTGGCGACGTACTCCACCGAGCGCATCCTCCCCTCTATCTTGAGCGAGGCCACCGGTGCACGTGCGAGGAGGTCGAGGCGGGGATATACCGAGAGGTCACGGGTCGAGAGCAGGTAACGGTCCGATCCGGACCTCGCCCGCAGGTCTTTCGGGCGCCCGTATCCGTCTGTTTCGGCGGTCACGAGCCGGTAGGGCTTCCGGCAGGGCTGGGCGCACATCCCGCGGTTCCCGCTCCGTCCCCCGATGACCGAGGAGAGGAGGCACTGGCCCGAGTAGCAGTAACAGAGCGCCCCGTGCGCAAAGACCTCGATGCCGATCCCCTGCGCCCCGGCATCGGTCGCGATATCCTCGATCTCGGACAGGGTGAGTTCCCGGGCGAGCACGACGCGGGAGAACCCCTCCCGTGCAGCCCGCACCACGCCTTCGCGGTTGTGGATCGCCATCTGGGTCGAGGCGTGGATGGGGAGGTCCGGGACGACCTCCCGGGCAAGCGCCGCCACACCGATATCCTGCACCAGAACGGCATCGACCCCGAACTCGTAGAGCCGGAGGAGGTACCGGGCGACGTCGGGGAGTTCGGCGTCCCGGACGAGGACGTTTACGGTGACGTAAACCCTGACACCCCGGAGGTGCGCGTAACCGACGGCGTAGTCGAGTTCCTCGTCGGAGAAGTTCGCCGCGTAGTGCCGGGCCCCGAACCGTCGCCCGGCAAGGTAGACGGCATCGGCACCGGCGGCAATCGCTGCAGCCAGCGCTGCCGGCGACCCGGCCGGCGCAAGCAGCTCCGGCGGCCCGGACGTCTTATGATGATCGTGCGGCATCTGCTTCGTACCGTTCGCTCTGGCGGCCTATATACTCACCCCGGGTGAAGCGGGTATCCTTTTTGGGCAGGAGAACTATCTGGAGAGGGGTTTGTGTATGAATTGCATAGGGGTTATCGGCTACGGGCACATGGGCAGCATGCTGGTGAACGGATTCCTCTCGTCCGGCGTGCTCGGCGTCGATGAGGTCGTGGTCACGTCCAGGAGCCAGGAGAGCCGGGATGCATGCGCCGCAGCATGGCCGGGCATCGGCATCGCCAGAGCGAACAGGGAAATCGCCCGGCGGTGCCGCACGGTCATTCTCGCCGTCAGGCCGCAGGAGACAATAGAAGTCCTTCGCGAGATCGTCCCCGGGATGGACGGCGATGAGCATGTCGTCTCGCTTGCCGCAGGCGTCGGCCTCACGGAGCTTGAGGGGCTGTTTTCAGGTTCGGTCACCCGGGCCATTCCCACGATCACCTCAACGATCGGGCAGGGGACGACGCTTGTCTGCCACGGCCGGCAGGTGGGCATGCACGACGCCTCCGGGTTGAGGGGCTCTTTTCGTCCATCGGGAACGTGATGCTCGTCGAGGAGGGAGAACTCCCGGCGGCCACCATACTCTCGAGCTGCGGCCCCGGGCTGCTCGCCGCAGTCATCGAGGAACTTGCGGGCGCGGCGGCCCGTGCAAGCGGCCTTGCGCCCGAACAGGCGCTTCAACTCGCAACGGAGACGGCCGCGGCTACGACCGCCTACCTCCGGGAGACCGGCGAGACCCCCGGCGACCTGATCGGGCGGGTCGCGACAGCCGGCGGCGTCACGGAGGTCGGGGTGAAGGGGATCCGGGAACGGCTGCCGGAAGTCTTCGACGAGGCGGTCGCCGCCATGCTGGAGCGCTACGGTGCGGTGGGGAAGTGACGGCGGGTGGCGGCTCCCGATCTCCGGGAGACTGCAGGCAGACTTTTATGTGATAGGGCAGGAATACATCCGGTAGGTATGAAGATCGTCGCCTCTGTGGAGGATGCCGCCGCTATCGACGAGGTGGCGGAGTACAACCCGACGTTCATCGAGATCAGGCTTGACAGGATGGAGGGAGATCTGCTGGATCAGGTTCGTGCGATCCGGGAGAAGACCGCCATCCCGCTGATCGCGACGCTCAGGAGCAAGGACGAGGGAGGTCGGTTTGTCGGCGATGCGGATCTCTGGGTCCGGATCGTCGGGCCGATAGCGCGATACGTCGATATCGTGGACGTGGAAGCACGCTACCGGGACCACGCACCGTTCATCAAGAGCCAGGGGGTCCAGATCCTCGCGTCGCTGCACACAAACGAGATGCCCACCGTGCCGGAGCTCGGGAGGATCGACGAGATGCTCCGGTCATACGGCGATATCCCGAAGATCGTCGTGCGGCCTAAAACCCGGGAAGACCTCTTCGAACTCGTTCTCTTCACTCACCAGGCCCAGAAACCCATCTGCACGAGCATCATGGGCGCCGAGTTCCGCTACGCCCGCGCAATCCTGCCTCTCTTCGGGTCGGAGTTCACGTTCAGCCATGCCGGCGCCCCGACAGCCGAAGGGCAGTACCATATACGGGAGATGCGACAGATTGCGGATCTGTTGAAGTGAAGGGGGGAGACGGGGCGGCACGGGCTGGGGTGGGCTTTTGGAAGGCGATGGCCTTCTTGAAACCCAGGTGTGCCGCGGTTCTAAGTGTCGCAAATAGGGGCAGGTAGTTTGCGAAGAAAGAACCGTTTGTTCGATGTCGCTCACACCTGACGGTGCCTGTGCCTCTCTTCGGACAGTGTAACGAGAAAAACCCGGTGCAGTGGACCGTGGGAATATCGCCATAGGGGGAGGGGTTGCAG
>NZ_JMIO01000149.1 GCF_000691865.1 Methanoculleus sp. MH98A
GATATCATGAACAAGGGCGGCCATTCTCAGGACACGCAGGTAGTATATCTCGTCATACTTCCCGTCGATATCCAGACTGTCGGTCCCTCCGTTCTCTAGCACGGCGTTATAGATCCGTGTTGCCAGTTCCATGACACCAAGCGAGTGCTCAAACCGCCTGTGGGTTCCTCCCGGATAAACCAGGTTGGTCAACGCAAGTTGGTGGATATGGCGGAGGCGCTGGACTGGCGCTGAGTTCAAGACCTCTCTCTCGCTAGAGTTCATATGGATGAACGCGTAGATCGGATCCCTGATCTCGTGGTTGTTCTTCTTTGCCGTTCCCTTCACCTTCTTCTCAAGCGATCCCCGTCTCCCCAAAAACGAAACCTGAATATTAACTTTCCTTAAGGTATGTGTGGAGAATCGATTGGGATATATCTTTTGATACGCGTTTAACATGCCAGATCGCCCCTACGCCGATATATGGCAGACTTCTCCTTGGAAGAGAGACCCTGGGATATCGGGCAGTCGTATCCGGAATTTTGAAGATCACCCCCCGCCCAGCACCCTCACGATCACCGCCACCCCCCCGCCGACGACCCCGCCGACCCCGGCGCTGATCGTCGAGATCCTCTTCTCTCGAAACCCTCCGGGTTTCTCAAGCTCCTGCCCTGCGGCCAGTCGCTCTTCTCCAACCTTCTCCGCTCGCCAGCCCTCCAGCGCCCGGAGCCGGACCTCAAAATCCTCGTTCGAAGACCTTCGGTCTTCTCACGCTCCCGCCCTGCGGCCGGTCGCGTCCCACTCCTCCATCCGTTGCAGCGCCCGACAGATCCATTTTACGTCCCGGTTCGTCTCGTAGACGAGCTCCCGGGTGGTCTTTTCGTTGGTCATCCAGGCAATCCTCCCGCGGACTATAGGTGGTCGGGGACAAAAAGGCTGACCGTAACGATTATATTTCAGAATCCAAGCCCAATTCAGGCTTCCCGATAAAGTCAGGCTGATACCCTCCCGAGTCTACCCTATAGTTGTCTGTCATATTCCCGGGAAGAGTTGCACTTTCAGTGCAACTGCCTCAGATCTCCGATCTGGGGCACTTGGCAGGCACGGAAGATGCTTCGCATCTTCCTATCAGGCACAACCCAGAGAGTTGCGCCATGCACGGAAGATACGTCGCAATCTTCCCATCAGGCACAGCTCAGAGGGCTGTGCCGCAATGGAGGAAACCAACCATGGCAGACTTCGTTCAGACAACCGTGAACAAAACGGCGGTCCGGGACCTCGCCGTCCCGATCGCCGACGTAACGTCGTTTAACAACCTCGTCCAGACCGTCATCGACGACAACCCGTTCGGGTGCGTCGGGTATACCGGCGCCGACGGGCAGCCAGTCGCTCCGGTCGTCCGCAACCGCGAGCACTACACCGCGAAGGTGAACTTCATCGACGGTGAGGGCAAGCGGGTCGGGAACGTCTCGCTCCAGTCCCCCTCGATCGCCGCGTTCGAGGCGAACGCCGCCGAGGTTCTCGCAAACGCGGCCCTCGAGGCCGCGATGGGCGGCGAGGCCGTCCGGAACGGCCCCGGCGAGACCTACTACGCGCAGCTCAAGTGCCACGACCCCTCGGGTGACGACTACTACGTCACCTTCACCCGCAAGACCGTCCGGATCTCGTCCTACCAGGACGACGCCATCCGCACCGCGGTCGAGACCTGGGCCGACGCCGTCGCCTCGCTGGACTGAAGAGGGGGACTCTTCCCCTCATCTACCATTTTTGACCCTGTTCGATATCGATAAAACCGGCTGACCACGATTGGCAATGAAAACCTCCGGTTTACTCATCCATCTCCACTTCAAGAACGCGCCGGTAGAGGGCATCCTGGATCCAGAAGTTCCCCTCTTCCCGCAGTCGATCCATCTCCTCCGCAAGGGAAGAGATCTCTCCTTCACGCTTCGCCTGAATCAGCAGCCCGATGATACCGGTGACTGGAAGGCCGTAGAGCCCCGCGACGCGACGGCCCTCGGCCTCGTCGAGGAGGAGCACATCGGGCCGGATCTCGAGAGCAAGGGTGATGCTCTCCGCTTCGCCTCACGGCAAATTGGAGATTTGCCTGACAGGGAACTGTTCACAGTTCCCGTGGCGTGAAGTTCCTGCTCAAGCAGGCGTACCAGAGCCTTATCGGAGGGGTCGACCACACGCAGCCACCCCGACTCGTGTGCATCCCTGATCTCGGCCGCCCCCGGCCGGTTGCCGCCCAGTTCCACGACCTCTCTCCAGACCGCAGGAGGAATACATACGGTCGAAAAACGGCGAAGGAGACCAATGCGGCCGACCATCGAGAGGTGAATCAGCGGCGATGAGTTACTGACCGCGAGCGGCATAGGCAATGTCCTGGTCAAGGTCCTCCTCGGAGTAGTGCCGGGGAATCTTCCGCGACCCGAGCAGTTCCTCCCACTCCCACCGGTTCATCCCGGCAAGAGCGGCCGCCTTACCCGAAGAGAGGATACCCCGCTGGTAGAGCGCCACGGCAAGCTCTCGCTGCAGCTCGGTCTGAACGGCATCGGGAGGGAGTCGAAGCGCCTGAACGATATCCTGGGGAACCCTGATGGTAACATCGGACATAACCAGTTCACCTGATGAATAGAAGATAGAGAGGGAGAACTGATAAACGTGGTGGTGATATGTCCGCTGTTCTTGACGAAGGATCACATGCCCAATCCGATTTTAGACCCTCCGATTACCGTCACCGCACTGGACTAAAGCAGGGACTATCCCCCTGCTCTTTTTTAAGATGGATTCACTCGTTGGATGACCGGCAGCTCATCCATCGGAAGTGTTGAGTCGGAACACTCC
>NZ_JMIO01000150.1 GCF_000691865.1 Methanoculleus sp. MH98A
TTGTCATGGCTGAAAACTTGACCTTCACGCAGAAGGGCATCAAGATTCAAAAACTCTCTTGACTCAACTGTCCGCCATGCACCATCTGATGACATCAGGCAGCGATATTCTGTTGCACCATCGGCACCATATTCTTTAGGTAAATATATCTGATGATACTTCAGATTGGCGAGGTTTTTCGAATACCATAAAATGTAATCAGAAGTCTCATCGAGATATTTTCCTCCTTTGCCTGTGGTTTTAGAGAAGGTAATCTGGGATACAAAATTCCCCTTCCCAAACACCTCGTCCATGATCTCCCGTACGTGGTGCACGTTCTCGTCCGAGATCTGCACGAAGACGCTCCCGCTCTCGGTCAGGAGTTCCCGGGCGAGCAGCAGCCTGTCCCTGAGATACGCGAGATACGAGTGTATCCCGAGCTCCCAGGTGTCCCGGAAGGCCCTGAGCATCTCGGGCTCGCTCGTGAGGTCCTCGTCTTTCCTGTCCTTCACATCCCGCTTATTCACGAAGGGCTGGAAGTTCGAGCCGTACTTGATTCCGTAGGGCGGGTCGATGTAGACCATCTGCACCTTCCCAGCCATCCCCTCCTTCTCCAGAAGGGAGTTCATGACGAGCAGGGAGTCGCCGGCCACCAGGCGGTTGCTCCAGTTGTGCCTGTGGCGGTAGAACTCCACCGCCTCCCGCAGCGGTGGGTTCTCTATCGAGAACTCAAAGAGCGAGGCCTGCCGGTGATCGCCGTTGCTGCCCTTCGCCGCCCTGATGATCGTTCTCGGGTCGATCCGTTCGTGGACGTGAAGGGATACCGTCGGGACCTCGAACGACGTATGCTCGGCCTTCCCCGACCACTGGAGCTGCGGGTCGAGGTGAGGGTCGTAGGAGTAGGTCTTTGTGCCGTAATTGGGTTCGGTTGCCGCGCTGACCAGTCCCGCCGGCGGGTTATTCAGCCGGCAGGTCCCCTTATGGTCGTATTGCTCGATATTCTTCTGGTTGGGTTTCTCCTTTCGCCGAGCCATAGAATCGCATGCGTGATTTTCTTCTTACAAAAGTTAAACGTTGCGAATTTTCCATGCGCTTATAATGACTTCTTTGTGGTAAAACGTGATTCAGAGATCTCGATCTTTATTTTGCCCCGTGCTAAGAATAGTATGGTAAGAGATTAAGGGCACCTTATGAGATCATTGTTGAAAATTCTTTAGCCTTGATCAAAGAGTGAAGCAGTTATTCCACCCCATGACGAGAGGCGGCCTCGTATTTCTCATGAACGTCTTCTATGAGTGATACTACGTATCTGCGCCTGTCGAGAACATTT
>NZ_JMIO01000151.1 GCF_000691865.1 Methanoculleus sp. MH98A
AACAATGTATATCCGTTTCATGATTGAATCACCTCATTAATAGACTCCGTAGCGAGCGGGAGTGAGACAACTGTTGTAACTGCCGGAGATCTCGTAGGTGTCCACTCCATGGTAACCGAACGGCCAGTGCAAGTAGCAGTCGTCCTTTGCATTGCTTGCGGCGCTTGCAACGGTCTCCCCGTTTCGCAACCGGTCCCAGAAGCTCCCGGACCAGCACTTTCCGTTTTCGACCTCGACCTCGCCGTCGAACCCCAGGCAGATGTCTGCGCCTTTGTTCATGGTCTGCTGGAGAAGATCTCCGTTGTAAGGGTTGTAGTGGGACGTATGGCAGGCGAGGTAGACCGCGAGCAGGACATCCCTGATGTCGGTCCCGTAGTCAGTTATGTAGTACCGGTCGTTTCCCGGGTAGTGGCCGTCGGTGTCGGCAAGTATCCAGGATTTCGAGGAGAACTTTATCCCACCGCCTTTATGCGAGTCGTCGTAGTAGAGGCCGTGGCCGTTGAAGAAGAACACCGCATCCGACCTGAACTGACCGTAAGCCGTCGATGCGTGTGCATTCGTGGACGACGAGCTGGAGTAGTACATCGCTGCCTGATCCACCCGTGCGTCGTAGGCCGTCGGCGTCGTATCCGAACAGTCATAGTTGTGCGCGGGTGGTGCGGCGCTGGCGACAGCAGGCAGAGCCGCGAGCAGGAAGAGTGCTGCCAGCATGTAGATCCATGGTTTCATAAGTATCCCTCAAGGAGCGCCCGGGCATTCCTGCACCCGGAACTAAACCCGAATTCGAGGGGGAATCTTATAAAGCCCGCTGTCGTCGTTCGGTTCTGGCCGAACAAATCTTAAACTTTGCGATCTGCTGCGTGGCGGATGGGTAAATGTGCGGGTGTTCGGGACTGTGGGTGTCGGCGGGTCCTGTCTCCAGGGGCGGGGATTATTGTCCTGCCATAAGAAGGTTTATGATGTGTTCGGTTCCAGCCGAACGATGCCTGCTGATTTTATATGTTTTAATGACCTCAAAATGCGTAAGGTGCCGCATGCGGTACCCGTTTGTGTGCGGGGGTCGCCCATCCCCGGTTGACGCCCCGGATGACGCGCCCCGCAAGCCCGGAGGCAACAGGATGTACACATTCTGCGCACTTAAACGTGTGCTTCTCCTGCCTCCGTGGACAGAAACTGGAGGAAAACGAAATGAACGGAAAAACTGGAATGCGGGTATTCTCCTTGCTCACGGCGCTGCTGCTGGTGGGCGTGGGGGTTGTGTCTGCGGTGAGCGCCCAGGATGTCACAGGGACCCTTCCCGCAGATAGCAGCGAGCCGGTCCTGGTCATCGGGGATTCTATGGATGTACTCATCACGGGTACTACATCGGTATCCGATATGCGAGCATCCGGAATCAACGCTCCAGAAGAGCTGAACATCCCGAAGGGCATTACCCGGTACGATCTCGTGACGTTCGATCATGCTGCACTGAACAAGCAGATACGGGGCGTACTCCCCCTCCAGATCCATGGCAAGGAGTACCAGGCCGAACTGCACAGGATGGATTTTGAGCAGATCGACGACGGCATCGACTCGTACGAGGGGGTGATCGTCGGCGTTGGCGGGAGCGATGTTCTCCTGACGACCGGGGAAAACGCCCTTGTCGGGAGTGTAACCTTCGGTAACGAAACATTCTGGATCACCCCGGTCGAGTCGCGAGCGCGCGCAAAGGGAGAAGCATCGCCTCTGCATGTCATCTACAGCTCTCAGGATATTGAAAATCCTGAAAAATGGAGTCTTATCGACTACGGGACGCTCACGCCCCCGGAAGGATACACTCCGATCGAAGTTCCCGAGAATCTGGAATCTTCCATGAGAGAACTCCAGGACCAGTATGCCACGGTCAATCTGCTGGTGGTTACCGATAACCAGTTCTACCAGGATCAGGACAACTGGAAAACAGTCGCTCAGGATATCGTAGCCGAAGCGAACCGGCAGTTTGACCGGGACGATATTAGGGTGACGCTCTGTGTAATGGCGTATACCGATTCAAAGCGGGTTCAACTCTCAAACCATTCTAACATCACGAGCAACCCCGTTGTTGCGGTCCAAGCGATCTATCCGAACACCGACCTTGATCTCTGGGCCGCAGATATTGCACTGTATGTTGGTGGTTACGATGCAGACGGTTCTGCACAGGGGGCTACTTACGGCTACTACCCATATCATCATCGGCATGCCTGGGCTCAGATGGTCCCTGACGACATCTTGTACCTGGGTACCACACACGGCCGCAGGTGCGTGAGCATCCATGAACTGGGGCACCTCTTTGATGCTGGTCACCAGGAGCTGGATGAAAACCGGACGATCCCGTCTTACC
>NZ_JMIO01000152.1 GCF_000691865.1 Methanoculleus sp. MH98A
TAAAACGACGACTCTCTTTTCAAAGCACAATTTTTAGTGGATTTGCGCTCAGATTGTTGATGTCGGCACTGGTCGGCAAGGACATTTATATGAATTTTCGACGAGCAGCGTTCAGGAAAACAAACCGTGGGATCAATGCATGCGGTCCGCGCAATTTATGCAGCAGGTTGCTGCACAAGTATCACGCCCGGATATTCCTGTGCAAAGCAGAGAGTTGCACTTGAACTGTTATTTGTACGGTTGCGTATATTCAACAAAAGTAAGAAAAAAATCAACAATCGATCAATCTTCTATCACATTAGGCGTATTTTTTGATAACTCAAAACATATATATGCCCGAAAACTAACAGTAGGCATGTCAACAGCGGGTAGGATATGATATTTTTCAAGCAGAAGAACGACCCACTGTCTATATCATAATTGTCCCCGTGAGGAGGCGTTGGAATCATGGCGAAACCGTTGGAACTTGGACTGGAATTGACCGGAGAGGATGCACTGCGTTTTCACCGGTATATGGAAGGCCACGAAGAGCTGCCACAACGCGGACGTGAGATGATGCGGGTAGCAGTTCGGTTGGCCGAAAAAGAGCAGCTTTAGCAGTATAGTATGAAGATCCCTCTAAACGAACTACACTTCGATTTCCTTTCAGAGGGATCGGATCTCCATTCTTTTCGATGTTCAGATGACGACTTAAACGATTTTCTCCGCGATGATGCACTGTATTACCAGCAGGAAAGATTAGCGTCGACAAGGCTTGCCTATTATCACGATACTCTGGTCGGATATTTCACGCTGGTGAACGACAGCATATTTGCGGATGCAATAACGGGCGAAGACGGCGACGGGAGATTCGAAGCCAGAAGATATCCTGCGATAAAGATTGCAAGACTTGCAACTCACGATGATTATGCGCGCAGAGGAATCGGCACACATATGGTCGCGAAAGCGATCGGTATCGTAGTAAAACTGTCAAAATACACTGGCTGCAGAATCATTACCGTGGACTCAAAACAGGGAAGGGAGTCTTTTTACGAGCAGTTCGGCTTTAAAAGAACGCAAACGAAGGCCCAGGATACAATTCCCATGTACTTCGACTATCATAAGTATCTGAAAGATATCAGCAGACTGGAACAACCGATATCCGAAAATGAGTAGTTTATCAGGAGTTCATCCCTTCAAACCCCTGAATATGAAGATGTA
>NZ_JMIO01000153.1 GCF_000691865.1 Methanoculleus sp. MH98A
AAAAGGACGTGAAGATTCGAGAGCATTCTCGAATCCGATGCAGGAAACACATGTTTAAATACTTGTAAAATAAACATTGTTTTCCTGTTGATGGGGAATCAACGTGACCGCGCCGTGACGCGGGTTGGTTCTGACGTTGGCATTGGCAATGCGGAAATTTGTTCAGTAACCGCTAATTCCTCCCAAGTTTAGTAGTGTGCATTACTTCCAAATTCTGGTTGATCCTGCCAGAGGTCACTGCTATCGGGGTTCGATTAAGCCATGCGAGTCGAGAGGGTTCGGCCCTCGGCGTACTGCTCAGTAACACGTGGATAACCTGCCCTAAGGAAGGGGATAACCCCGGGAAACTGGGGATAATACCCTATAGGTTACAGATGCTGGAATGCTCTGTAACTCAAAGTTCCGGCGCCTTAGGATGGATCTGCGGCCGATTAGGTTGTTGTTGGGGTAACGGCCCAACAAGCCAGTAATCGGTACGGGTTGTGGGAGCAAGAGCCCGGAGTTGGATTCTGAGACACGAATCCAGGCCCTACGGGGCGCAGCAGGCGCGAAAACTTTACAATGCGGGCAACCGTGATAAGGGAACCTCGAGTGCCTGTATATGCAGGCTGTCCAGGTGTCTAAAAAACACCTGAAGAAAGGGCCGGGCAAGACCGGTGCCAGCCGCCGCGGTAATACCGGCGGCTCGAGTGGTGGCCACTTTTATTGGGCTTAAAGCGTTCGTAGCTGGGTTGTTAAGTCTCTTGGGAAATCCGGCGGCTCAACCGTCGGGCGTCTAAGAGATACTGGCAGTCTTGGAACCGGGAGAGGTGAGGGGTACTTCGGGGGTAGGAGTGAAATCCTGTAATCCTTGAGGGACCACCTGTGGCGAAGGCGCCTCACCAGAACGGCTTCGACAGTGAGGGACGAAAGCTGGGGGAGCAAACCGGATTAGATACCCGGGTAGTCCCAGCCGTAAACGATGTGCGTTAGGTGTATCGACGACCACGAGTCGTCGAGGTGCCGAAGGGAAACCGTGAAACGTACCGCCTGGGAAGTACGGTCGCAAGGCTGAAACTTAAAGGAATTGGCGGGGGAGCACCACAACAGGTGGAGCCTGCGGTTTAATTGGACTCAACGCCGGGAATCTCACCGGATAGGACAGCAGAATGATTGCCGGGCTGAAGACTCTGCATGACTAGCTGAGAGGAGGTGCATGGCCGTCGTCAGTTCGTACTGTGAAGCATCCTGTTAAGTCAGGCAACGAGCGAGACCCACGCCAACAGTTGCCAGCATGATCTCCGGATTGATGGGGACACTGTTGGGACCGCCTCTGCTAAAGAGGAGGAAGGAATGGGCAACGGTAGGTCAGCATGCCCCGAATTATCCGGGCTACACGCGGGCTACAATGGGCAGGACAATGGGTATCGACACCGAAAGGTGGAGGCAATCTCCTAAACCTGTCCGTAGTTCGGATTGTGGGCTGTAACTCGCCCACATGAAGCTGGAATCTGTAGTAATCGCGTTTCAAAATAACGCGGTGAATGTGTCCCTGCTCCTTGCACACACCGCCCGTCAAACCACCCGAGTGGGGTTTGGATGAGGCTGCGGTCGTTGCCGCAGTCGAATCTAGGTTCCGCAAGGGGGGTTAAGTCGTAACAAGGTAGCCGTAGGGGAATCTGCGGCTGGATCACCTCCTAAAGAAATTACTTGGGTTAAGCGGTTGCTGAACAAAACGTAAAATTGCCGATGTCAGCGAGTGATTCGGGCTCATAGCTCAGTTGGAAGAGCGCCGCCTTTGCGAGGCGGAGGCCGGGGGTTCAAATCCCCCTGAGTCCACTAGGCCGGACAGGCGAAACCAGTCCGGTCTATAATGCACCCGGAGATGCGAATCACCGGGGAAGGGCTGAAGGTCTTTGACCTGAGGAGGCTGTGTATAGGTGCGTACTCTGGACGTCAAATGAGTTCAGCGGAATGGCGATATGCCTATCAGTGGATGGCTCGGTTCGAGTGCCGAAGAAGGGCGTGCCAAGCTGCGATAAGCTCCGGGAAGACGCATGGAGTCTACGATCCGGAGATTCCCTAATGGGACATCCCAACACTTCGGTGTTGATCCGTAAGGATCGGGAACCCCCCGAATTGAAACATCTTAGTAGGGGGAGGAAAAGAAATCAACCGAGATGTCGTTAGTAGAGGCGATCGAACACGACAGAGTTCAAACTGAATCCCGCAAGGGAGATGTGGTGTAGTAAGCCTACCGTCTGGATACCAAGGTCAAACGGAAATCCTCTGGAATGGGGTGCCAAAGAGGGTGATAGCCCCGTACGTGCAAGCCGAGGTATCCTGGTAGTGTCTTGAGTACCGCGGGTCGGAATTCTCGCGGGAATCTGGGGGTCATCAACCTCCAAAACTAAATACTACTCGAAACCGATAGCGTATTAGTAGCGTGAGCGAAGGCTGAAAAGTAACCCTTGAAAGGTGGTTAAAAGCGCCTGAAACTGATAGGTGATAGTGAGTTACGGCGCGAAAGGATCTTCCACGTGAAGGAACCCGTCGCGAGGCGGTAGTACGGGCGTGGTTGCCGGTGTCGTAACGTACGTTTTGAAGAACGGGCCAGAGAGTTTATTCTGTAGGCGAAGGTTAACCCAAAAGGGGAGCCGAAGGGAAACCAACAGGTCCGTAGCCTTCGGGCATGGGACGGCGTATTAAAAGTGCGTGGAGTCTGCAGGATAAGACCCGAAGCCCAGCGATCTATGCGTGGGCAGGTTGAAGCGTGCCGAAAGGCGCGTGGAGGACCGCAAGCGGTTTTGATATGCAAATCATTCGTGTGACCTGCGTATAGGAGTGAAAGATTAATCGAGCTGGGCATCCGCTGGTTCCTCTCGAAACATGCCGTAGCATGACCTGGCTGGAGATAGACGGTGAGGTAGA
>NZ_JMIO01000154.1 GCF_000691865.1 Methanoculleus sp. MH98A
TTTTATCATCGTCCGGGATACCGGGGCCGGTATCCTCGACTGACACCCGGACGAACCCATCATCTTCTTCAATCCGGATGGCGATCTCGACGTCAGCACCGCCGAACTTGATTGCATTGCCGATAAGGTTGTCGAAGACCACAGGGAGAAGGTCGTCCGCCTGAACCTGGTAGTTTGCCCCGTTATAGAGGAAGATACTGGTGGGATAATCGCTCATCACCCCCCGGACTGCGGCATCAAGGTCCGTTGGTTTGAGCTCGGTCTTTGTCCGATGGATCCGGCGGATGGTAGAGACGGTGCCCAGGATCTCTATGCTCTTCTGGACGCTGCGCTGCAGTTTTTTCGCGTATCCGGCTGCCTCTCCGTCAAGGGACTCGATGAGCAGGTCGGCATAAAGGTTCGAGACGTTCTCGGTATTGCCGATGTCGTGGGTAAGGATGTCCAGGTAGAGGTTCGCCTCCCGGTTCGAGATCTCCAGATCGCGGTGGAGCAGGCCCAGATTCTTGGCGTATCGCTGAAACGCTTCCTCGGCCCGCTTCCGCTCGGTGATGTCCCGGAAGAGGACCATCACCGAAGGCAGGTTTTCATACATGATGGGGGTAGCAACAACCTCAACATCGACTACCTGACCGTCGAGGTTCACAAACCTCTCTGAGCGCAGGGGCACGGTCGTACCCTTCTCCGTCATCTCGCGGTTACGTTTCCTGAATACTTCGTGGTCGTCCGGGTGGACAAACTGGAGGACCGGTTTGCCGACGAGATCCTCCCGCTTTTCTGCCCCGAAAAAAGCGACACAGGAAGGATTGGCGTAGACAACGTCACCCCGGCGGTGCACCACGATCGGTTCCGGCGCAAGTTCCACGAGGTTCCGGTACTTCTCCTCGCTCTCCTGCAAGGCCGCTTCAGCCTGTTTCCAGTCGGTGATATCGATTCCGATACCTCCAACATACCTCTTCGCGGACGCGTCCTTGAAGGGAAACTTGCAAGTCCACCAATAGGTAATGCCTCCTTTCGGGTTGGGCATCTCTTCCACGACTTCAATAGCACTGCCTGCCTTGAGGACGGTTTGATCGTTCTTCCAGAGTTGTTCGGCGACATACAAAGGCCATAACTCAAAGTCCGTCTTACCGCGCAAGTCTCCCTGTCGACGATTAAAATGACTCTCGTCGAATTTGTTCAAGTATATGTAGCGCCCCTGTTCGTCCTTCATGA
>NZ_JMIO01000155.1 GCF_000691865.1 Methanoculleus sp. MH98A
GAGGAGCGAGCCGGCGACCTCGTCGCACCCTTCGCGGGTGCGTGAGTTGAAGTGCCTTCAAGCAGCACTACTATGTAGAAACTTTCGTGTCACACCCTCAAGGGTGTGTGGATTGAAATCATACCCTATTATCTGCCGTGTGGGCGTGGTCGAAAGCCACATCTCTCAAGGGTGTGCGCTTGAAACCATCAGACTTTCTGCCCATCGGCCTGCACTAATCTCAATCATATCTCTCGGGTTGTGTAGTTACTATGTGCGGGATGATCCAGGGGGCACCACACAGGCGCCACATCCCCATAGGCAGGTTGAGTGAATACATAATCGCCGCATGCCCAATTCCTGAACACATCGCCACACCCTTCACGGGTGCGTGGGTGGATGTGTAGAGCCGCCGGGCGGTGATCGCGTCGTTGTCGCACCGTTTACGGATGCGTGGGTTGAACCCCCACACATATGTCCTCTCCCCGATGCCGGAGACGCACGGATCGTGTGGAAAATTCTAAAAATGTGTCTTTGAACTTCGATGACAACTCGAGTGGAAATACAGTGGCCCGAAGATCACGCTCACGGGGTGGCACAATAACTCACATGCCGGCAGCACAATTCTGATGAAATGATCCCCTCGCCTAGAAATATCGCTTCGCGAAGATAATTTCAAAAAATCAATCGTTTCAAAAAACAGTGATGGGCTCGCTGAGATTCGAACTCAGGACCTCCGCCATGTCAAG
>NZ_JMIO01000156.1 GCF_000691865.1 Methanoculleus sp. MH98A
GGCGTTCCCAGAGCGCCCGGCGGCGGTATTCGCCGCTGTGCTCCCGAATGAAGTCTTCGACCATTTTGATCGTATCGAGTGTGGGAGAGTGGCTGGAGCCGGCGCTTGCAGACATGATCTCAGGATTATTGTATGAGTATATATAACAAGTTGATCCGGGTGTGGCAGAGGTTTCTATGGCGGGTCAAAACAGTCCCGGGTTTCCCTCCACTCCGACCTGATCGACGACTAAAGATGTATAGGTCTGTCCCAAACAGCATTTCTGTGATTATACAGGATCTATTCACTCCTGAAAAACATCCTGTCGAGTCGCATCTGGATTTCAGCGCCCGTCTCCCTGATGATCTCCCGCATCGTCCCTGCGATCACTGCGGGATCTGTTTTTTTCGGGAAGAGGATGCCTACACGGCCACAGTCCTCCCAGTCCGGATCCCAAACAATCTCCCGCTCCGGATACTTCTCCGTCCAGTCCTCTTTAAACGACAGTAAGAGCTCTTGCAGGGGCTTCACCGGTTCATCTTCGAGATGGATCTCAACGCCGATAGTTTTCCCCCAGTCGCAGAACTCATAGTGAACCCACAGTTCCTTCCATGCAGAGGGGCAGACCAGTCTCCAGTCGGGTTCGTCCTCCTCCCAGACCGGGAAGCCCTCGGGCGCAATATCCTGGTATGCGAAGATTACTTGCATGAAACGGGGATCGATGAGTTTGCGCGACCTGATGTTTTCGGGCTTGACGAGGAGGTTCGGGACGACAAGAATCTCTCCCGTTTTGAGGAGGTACTTATGCAGTTGCACTAGCCTGATATCGAGATCGCTCCTTCGGCTCAGAAACTCGAATATTTGAATCAGACCCTCTGGAGTTTCGTCCACGGCAATAATAATACGCACCTGTCCCGCCCGGAGGTGAGTGCCGCAGGCTTTTCGGAGATCTTCAAATGTTGCCCCGCCTTCCGTAGCGAACGCCTGCAATGTTTCATTCAGTGCTCCCCGGGCAATCGAATCAAGTTCGTCAACAGTCAGGTTGGACAGCAGAGATGCGTATTCCAATATCTGGCCTACAATTTTACGGCGTATATCAGCATTCTTAACAAGTTTTACCTCAACAGCGATGGGCATGCCCGTAGCGTCGACCATGAGAATGTCAAGATATTGCCCTTCCATCGACACTTCCCGGCGCACCGTTCGGAGCGGAACATCAGTGTCTTCACGAAGGAGTTCGGGATGTTGCGCCAACGTTGCCTGTAATTCATCCTCGTCATCGTAGCCCACCTGGTAGAGAGGGATGGTTAGGTCGCTGTTCTTGAGTATCGG
>NZ_JMIO01000157.1 GCF_000691865.1 Methanoculleus sp. MH98A
CATCTTCTCCTCACCGTGCGCGCCTGTTAGGACGGTCGTCACCCAGTCGTACGGCCCACCCTGGAAAATACTTCAGAATGCGGCCGGCTTCTCAAAGTAAGGTGTTCCGAACCGTAGTTTCCACTTCGTGCCATCCTATGTTAGCAGGAAGAATCATAGTCTTAAAGTAAAACCCGGGGAATATTCTACACTATCGGAACTTCCGGGAGTCCGTCAATATGGTTCAGAAATCAGTGAAGAATACAACTGTCTGCGTCGTCGGCCTAGGGTATGTCGGCTACCCTCTCGCTGATGCGTTCTCCCGTCATCTTAAAACGATCGGCTACGACCTCGATGCCGAAAAGATCGCCCGAATCAACGCCGAGCCCGGAAACAGGGTCACCGCCACCACGGACCCGGCCCTGATCCGTGAGGCCGATGTCGTGATCATCGCCGTCCCCACCCCGGTGACGAAGACCAAGGACCCCGATATATCCTACGTGGTCTCGGCGGCCGAGACCATCGGCCGGAACCTCAAAGACAGCGCCATCGTCGTCCTCGAGTCGACCGTTTACCCCGGTCTCACCGAGGAGGTCATGGTGCCGACCCTCGAGCGGGTCTCGGGCAGAACCTGCGGAAAGGACTTCTTCGTCGGCTACTCGCCCGAGCGGATCAACCCGGGCGACGCCGACCACACGCTGGAGAGGATCACGAAGATTGTTTCCGGCATGGATTCCGTGACCACCGAGCGCCTTGCCGCGCTCTACGGCCTCGTTACCAACGTCTACGTTGCCCGCGACATCCAGACCGCCGAGGCGGCGAAGGTGATCGAGAACGTCCAGCGGGACTTGAACATCGCCCTCATGAACGAACTCTCGATTATCTTTCAGAAGATGGGGATCGACACAAAAGCGGTCCTCGAGGCTGCGAGGACGAAGTGGAACTTCCACAACTACCGCCCGGGTCTCGTCGGCGGCCACTGCATCCCGGTCGACCCTTACTACCTAGTCTACAAGGCCGAGGAGCTTGGCTACCACCCGCAAGTGATCCTCGCCGGCCGGGCGATCAACGACGCCATGCCTAAGCACGTCGCCGAGATCGCAATCAAGGAGCTGAACCGGGCCGGCAAGGTGATCCGCGATTCAAAAGTTCTCATTCTTGGTCTGACCTACAAGGAGAATGTTCCCGACACCCGGGAGAGCCCGGTCGGGGAGATGATCCGCGAACTCAAGGAGTTCGACGTGGATGTCTACGGCCACGACCCGCTGCTTGCGCCCGGCGAGATCGAGCGATTCGGGGCGAAGCCAGTCGCCTCGCTCCAGGAGCTTGACAGCCCGGTGGACTGTATTATTGTTAATTCTCCGCACAGTGTCTTTGCGTCGCTGACGCTTGATGCGGTGCTTTCGATCTGCAACGGCAAGCCGATCATCGTAGACGTGACGGGGATGCTACAGAGGAATGACGGGTTGCGGGAAGGATGCATGTACTGTACGTTGTAGGTGGTAACGTCTCAGTTTTCTGGTATGCATGATCCGAGAAGGAATGGATGTAGATTCAAGGATCCCGGTCAAACATGGCAAGGAAGGAGCGAGTCAAAGGATCTATTAACAAGAGACATATATCGACTTCAATTAGGGGACGGTATTGGAAACCAAACAAAATTGAAATCGCATTGGCTCTCAAAACGAGGGGGACTGAAGGCAAGGAAATATCGGTACCAGGTCAAGGATACCAAAGGCAAATTGATCTCCATAACTGACGAAAGCACTCAAGTGGTTTTGATTGTTGTCGTCTGGAGGGTTTTAGCAAAGCTAACCTTCGACAGATATTAGAGGCCCATAATCCTGATTTTCCTCTCTACAAATCAATGTAAGATTCGAGGGCTATTCAACTTTTACGGAACTTTTGCTACACTACCCAGAACAGCCTCAAAGAGCGGCGGATTGATCTGACGTGCATGCAATTAAATTGAGGAAATATAACCTCTCACTGGGATAAATAATTAAGCAAAATACTCAATAACATTGCCGCTCTTCTGGAAGACTACGATCCGATTTTAATCCCAATTATTACTCCCTTTTCGCCTCAAATGTCGGTTTAGCTCGCGGCACTAAGAATCGATAAACAATATACGGTATAAGCAGCAAACGTACCCCTAGTTCCACAAACTCATACAAAAGAAAGTATGCAGCAA
>NZ_JMIO01000158.1 GCF_000691865.1 Methanoculleus sp. MH98A
GATTTGCCAACTCGCATTTACCACGCTCAATAGGGAATCGCAGCCCCTGAAACGAAGAACTCCTGTTGCCGCAACACGACCGGGCCGCGATATAATCGTGAAATTCGGCCATAAAAATGGATCCAGACATTTTCCATTCGGGCTTTTCCGAGAAAAAGTATTTCCATCTTCTAAAACTGAATTTATCTTCTCCAATCGGGAGGGGCAAATAAATAGGTTTATGTTTGAAAACTACGATCTATCCTTGAGACGGTTTTGGATGATCAGGGCCTACACTATCGCCTCCGGAAAAGGAGGAACCGGGAAGACGACCGTCACCGCAAACCTGGGGACAGCACTGGCTCAGCATGGCAGGGAGACGTGTATCGTCGATACGGATGTCGGGATGGCCAATCTCGGGTTGGTGTTGGGTCTTGCAGAGACCCCGATCACGCTCCACGAGGTTCTGGCAGGGGCGGCGTCAATCCAGGATGCAATGTACGAGGGGCCGTACGGCCTCAAAGTGGTACCCTGCGGTCTCTCGCTCCAGGGGTTCCAGAACGCGAACCCGGAACGGCTTAGAGACGTGATGTGTGATCTCACCGACCGTTGTGATTTCCTGCTTCTGGATGCACCCGCGGGTATCGGCATGGACGGAGTCGTACCGCTCACCGTGGCAGACGAGGTCCTGCTGGTCGTGAACCCGGAGATCTCTTCGATCGTGGATGCTCTGAAGATCAAGATCCTGACGGAGACGGTCGGCGGCACCATCGGTGGGGCTATCCTCAACCGGGCGATACTGGAAGAGAACGACATGAACCGGAAAAAGATCGAGAAGACCCTCGGCGTATCGATCATCGATACGGTGCCCGAAGACGCAAACGTACGAAGGGCCGCAGCGGCAAAGACGCCGGTCGTCGTCAAATCACCAGGATCCGAATCATCGAAAGCGTTCAGAAGAATCGCAGCCACGTTGGCGGGCATCCCCGTTGAGGCGGAGCCGCACAAGGTGCAGGAAGGATTTGTTGAGCGGTTCGCCCGCGCACTATTCAGGAGAGAACCATGATGACTATGGATATTAACGCAATCATGATAGTCCTGCTCTCGGTAACCATCGTTTGCCTGCTGTTTATTATGTACGTGATGTACGTGCGCATCCAGCAGCTTCTCAAAGAGGTCGAGTCATTGACCGGCAGAATGGAGATCACCGGCAGCGAACTGGAACAACTGACAAGAAG
>NZ_JMIO01000159.1 GCF_000691865.1 Methanoculleus sp. MH98A
GTAGACCCGGGCTTTGAAACTGTACGGTACCTTGACGTACGGGTGGAAGGTGAGCCGGGCGATGCTCACCTCAACCAGATGCTTGTTCTGTAGCGGCAACGTCGTTACTGCGAGGTAATCAGACTTGACGGGAAGAGCGGATTTTAGTGTTAGCCGATCCCCTTTCCGGCTAACTCTTCCGGCAGAGACGGCAAACCATTTCTCCATGATGTCCTCGTGATCGAGGATCTCGATATTCCTGCTTTCCGCGAAGTTCTGAGCTTCGAGCGTGAAGTCGTTGAAAGCGGTGAAGACCCCTCGCCAGCCCCGGCCGAGGTCGTCAAGTTTCTGGGCGAAGTCCCGGATCTCTTTGATGCCGACTGCGGACGTGAAATTTTTACATTCGATGGCGATCTGCTCTTTTCCCTTCCTGGCGATGACGTCGATCTCGTTAGTGTAGCCGCCCTGACCGGGCATTCGGACTCGTTGTTCGGTCTTGTAGCCCTCTCCCTGGAAGATCGATTCGACAATCTCTTCCAGTTTCTTTCCGAGTTCGTAGGCGTTTGCGGAAGGTTGTGCGTCTCCCTCTCCTGTAACTTCTTCTTCCGACCAATCGATGGGTTTTGACCAATCTTCGTCCTCAGGGAGAACTGTTTTGGCTTTGGCGGGAGTTTTCTGGGCTGAAGTCTCTTGAATTAGTCCGGTGCCGCATTCGGGGCAGAATTTTGCGTTTGTTTGCTGTAATGGCGTCCCGCATTCAGGACAAAACTTCGGCATGGTTATTCACACAGACTGGCTTTATGTACACCTGCTTTAAGGTAACGGAATGGAGTGAGTGCTCTTAACGGTCTGAATTGGTGAAATAATTTGTTAGTTTTGGAAACAAGGAAGAATTTTTAGGGGTCTGCGCGTACCCGCTGGTGGCAGTCAATTCAGAAGGGACTTCAACAGTTCATCCTCAATATCCGAGTACTTTC
>NZ_JMIO01000160.1 GCF_000691865.1 Methanoculleus sp. MH98A
TAAAATCCGGTTGCTGGTCGGTGATGTCCGGGATAAGGAGCGATTAAAGCGTGCCATGGAAGGCGTCGACATAGTCTTTCATGCAGCGGCCCTGAAGCATGTTCCTCTCTGTGAGTATAACCCCTTCGACGCGGTCAAGACTAACATTCTTGGAACCCAGAATGTCCTCAACGTTGCCCTTGACGAAGAGGTTGAAAAGGTCATCGTCATAAGCACCGACAAAGCGGCTAATCCTGTAAACGTTATGGGCGCAACGAAACTTCTTGCAGAGAGACTGACCCTCTCCGCGAACTCATACAGGGGGAATAGGAGAACTGTATTTTCCTGTGTACGGTTTGGAAATGTTATTGCGTCTCGAGGATCGGTCATTCCTTTATTCGCAGAACAGATCCGGATGGGGGGGCCTGTTACCGTCACCGATCCGGAGATGACTCGCTTTATAATGGATATACCCAGGGCAACGGATCTCATCTTGAGAGCGGGGGTTATGGCACGTTATGGTGAGATCTTTATTCTCAAGATGCCGGTCATCAAAATTGGTGACCTTGCAGAAACCATGATCTCTTTTTGTACTCAAAATAACGGCCAAAATGCTGAAGATATAGCCATTAAGGTCATCGGTACGCGCCCGGGCGAGAAGAAATATGAGGAATTAATGACCGAATCCGAGGCGGAGTGTGCGTATGAGAATGAAAGTATGTTCATCGTTGTGCACCCGCACACCCAGGATAAGATGCAGAGCGTTGTTCTGCCTGAAGGGTTCCAGAGATCCCTGAAAACCCGATATTCCTCGGCTGATGAAGTGATACTGACTAACGAGGAACTTCTCGATCTTTTAAGCAGGTTATTCTCTCGTTCATAATCTTCGATCGCTATTTTCTACCCAGCCTTGCCGAGGCGTTCGGGGTTCCGGTCGGGTTATCGGACCACACCCTCGGCATCGCCACCTCAGTAGCGGCGGTCGCTCTCGGTGCATGCATTATTGAGAAGCACTTCACACTCTCCCGTGCGGACCCCGGACCGGACAGTGCATTCTCGCTTGAGCCGCATGAGTTTAAAGCGATGGTGGACGCGGTGCGGGAGACAGAAAAGGCGCTGGGCAGGGTCTGTTATGAGGTCTCTGAACGCGAGATGGCGAGCAGGGTCTTTCGGAGATCACTGTTCGCCGTGAAAGATATTGAGGCGGGGGAGGAGCTTACGGAAGAGAATGTGCGCTCGATCCGGCCGGGGTACGGGCTGCCCCCGAAGTATCTGTCTACGGTGCTTGGCAGGAAGGCAGCGGGGAAGGTTACAAAGGGAACACCGCTATCGTGGGACTTGATGATATAACTCCATTTACGTAGTTAACATCCCGACCGCGGCACGGAAGCGATGACCGCCTGGTGGAAGATGCCGTCCGCGCCCGGGAAGAAGGCGCACCTAACGGTGCTCCCGCTCCGGCCCCCCTGGCCCATCGCGTCTCCATCAAGAGGTCGAGGTCGGTGATGCTCCCCTCGACGAACGACACCCGGGGGTGATCCAGGAGGTGCTCGATGTTTTCCCGCCGCCCGGTGGCAAGGTTGTCGATGATGACGACGTCGTGGTTTTGCGATAAGGTGTCTGCAAGGTTTGAGCCGATGAAGCCGGCCCCGCCGGTGACGATGTAGCGCATGAAGAATCTATGTTGGGGAAGCGGTTTAGGGGTTTCTGAATGGGGCTGGCGGAGACTGTACTGCTCTTCAGAGCATGAGGTGAGTCTTTCAAACCGCTCTGTAGCTAAATTCACAGACTTGAAACGTAGACCTGGTGCATACCTGCATCAGGTTCTCGGAGATGGATGTTGTGAAACCTTGATGGTATCAACTCCTAATGAGTGAAGTGGAGTTGCATCCTGAAGGTTACTGCAGTCTGAGCTACTTCAACCGGATTTGTTGTCGCCACCGCTGAGCAATATTTTTGAAGTCCGCTTCGTTTGGTGAGTCAAGTTGCCATCCTGCATCAAAATCAACGTCATGAGACCGCGGAAGACGCTCCGGCGTTAACTCCGTGACGCGGATCCGTGAAGGTAGAGTGATGGCTTGCCCAACACATATCGCCTCACGCCGCCGCAATCCAGATAACACGTTAGTCAGGCCTGCAAGAGAGTCAGGAAGGATCGCATTAACCTGCGCACGATCGTTTTCGTTGGTGATCCGGAGTACGATCCATGTGCTGCACTGAGACAGAACGGTAGGATCGATTTCGCTGGGACGCTGTGATACCAGCATAAGGGCGATGCCATACTTTCTCCCTTCTTTTGCCAATCTTCGAATTCCGTCCTGTGCAGCTTCATATTGTGCTTCACCTCGATTGGGTACGTAGCGATGTGCCTCTTCACAAACAAGAAGAATGGGAGTCCGGGCACGTTCATCGGAGGTTTGCCAGATTTTTAGAGAGAACAGGGTTCGTGCTATGACAGCACTGGCAAGGCCTGCGATCTCGTTTGGCACTCCTGAGAGATCGACGATACTGATCGGATCCTCGGAACCAAGAAACTGAGAGATGACGCTGGGAAGCGGATCGCCACTCCCATCCCAGGATTCCATCATGAACTTCATACGCTCGTCTCGCTCTAAGACCTCTAACTTGCCTATGACGGAGTTGTACGGTTCCAACTTTCTTTGGTCGTTTCCTGAAGGTTTTTGCTTATTCACTTCGGCTTTAAATCTCTCTAATGAATATGGGATGGGAGCGTCGACGGTCACAGTATCTGGGGGGAGGTCGGTCAGTTCTGCAGCTTCTTTCCGAGCTTCAAGAAGGGCAACTTTTATGATATTCGATTGGGTCGTTGCAGTGAACTCTGTTTTTCCAAGGAAAAGGGAGATCGTCTCCTGAAGATTGAATAGCCAGTATGGCAACTTCAATGATCCCTCATCCGTCGAAAGGCGTTTGTGGGTGGGAAAGGCGGATCCGTATTCATTGTGCGGATCTAATACCACAATTTTGGGCTTCCAATTCTGGTACTGATTATCCTCCCCATGCTCGATAATAGCGTGCAGGAGAGCGGCAACTGTTCCTGACTTTCCGGATCCAGTCGATCCAAGTATGGCAGTATGCTTTCCCAGTAATTCGTTCATATCTACATAGCAGATGGCGCCGTCAACCCCCACATGATCCCCGATCGGGATCGTGGCTCTGGATCCCTTGTCAAAGAGCCATTTAAGTTCTGATTTGGGTGTCAGGTAGACAACCTGTTTTGGTAGTGGGAAGGTGGAGACACCTCTTTCAAACACCAACTTCCATT
This sequence comes from Methanoculleus sp. MH98A, assembly GCF_000691865.1. Taxonomy (GTDB): domain Archaea; phylum Halobacteriota; class Methanomicrobia; order Methanomicrobiales; family Methanoculleaceae; genus Methanoculleus. The sequence continues at coordinate 3,263 of NZ_JMIO01000160.1, forward strand.
GTTCATCGCTCTGGATCCACTCCCCTTCCCCGAAGAGATCCGCTTCGATTACTCTAGCATTTGAAGCAAAAGTGCTGATGATTCCGTTTTCGAGTTCATATTCTGATTTCATCCGGAGTTTACTGACGAATGCATAGATGATTCGGCGTCCGAAGTGGATCTTTAGGATTGACCCAAATTGGCCTATAGGATAGATCTCTCCAGCGAAAATGCGAGATAGATTGTGAATCAGGGGGTCCAATTCAGCCACAATATGAGTGCCGCTTACCTCGATGATCGTACCTATTGCGAGATTTTTAAGGGGTTCGCTTGGGTTGTTAGACATCATTGTTCCCCGCCTAATAATTGCGTGAGCAGTTCAAATCTCCACCATAAAAGTTCCTCGCTGGATCGCTTCTGATTCTCACCATGAAAAAAGCCTCGATTAGAATGTATCCGGACTTGGGTCCTGATTTCAGGGTCAGCCATCC
>NZ_JMIO01000161.1 GCF_000691865.1 Methanoculleus sp. MH98A
GGATAATAAGAGATCAATAACCTCTGACAATACTCTCCCACTAACGTCAACATTCAGATAGTCACTAACGATTGTGGAGAAGTCCGCGCAATTCTCAACAAATTGGCCCTTTGAAAGGCCTCCCGGGCACTCCTCTAAAGAATAGATGAATGACGTCAGGATCTGCTCTAAAACAAGAGTGAAAAACTCGTGAAACTGAAAGGATCTCCACTGCTCCATCACTTCTAAAATCAAATGGTTGGGAGGCTGGTATTCAACAAGGTTTCCATCATTAACCGACTGACCATAATACACGATACTTCTGAAGTCATCATCAGTTACACTATACCCTAGTTTAGAATAGTAATCTACCAAATTCAAGATTAAGCAGAGTGTTGCCATCCGGGATGTTGGGTTGACCGATTCATACTGATTGGGGCCGAAAAAGACATCACAAAAGATCTTCTGTTCGTCCTTAAACTGACTCATCCTCAAGTGAGAACACATTTCCCCGTATTCCTTCAGCACTCTGAACTCAATGGCAGTCTTTCCAAGGTTTTCCCTGAAATACTCGGTGTCGCGTATGCTCTTCTCAAAAGCATCAGCCATCTCTCTCCCTTTGTCAGATAGAATCACTCTTGAGGAGTTCCCAAGGATTAAACCTAATCTTTCCATTGGTGATCGGTAATACTGTTTAAACCCTCCAGAGGGGTGTTTTAATACAGAAAAATCTACAGGGACAATATTGTTCTCCTCACTACGAGATTTTTGAATTGCCCCAACCCCACGATTGTTTCCAATTGGGCCTTTTGCACCGGGAAAATTATCCTCTGCGTCCAAGAGCGATCCAATAACGTATGCAGCCTCATGCTGGGCAACCCGCGTAAAAAATTGTGCTTTGTCCACATCCTCAAGTGCGCGGGCAACGGCCCAACAATAGAAACCATAATTACGGCCACGATTTGTCATGACTGTTATACCAGGTAACAGGTTCCCAACAATATAATCTGATACCCGTGACAGTCCTAACGGATCAAGGGCTCTAGGAGTCAATTTCATCTCTTTTGTCCACAGAGGCAGCAACATCAAAAATCACTTTACGATCTGTTTCTCAACAGAGTCCTTTCTAAAACGGCTTATTTTAATTAATCGATACTGTTCTAACAGGATAAAAGAGAAAAGTTTTTGCCTGAATGCTCATCCAATTAAATCGATGGCGAATGAAACTGAGTAAGCATGTCCGTTCGCATTTAGCGATGATGATTTGTGGGGACAAACCGTATAAAAAAGTATTTCCATATCGAAATTCGTCACAATTGACTTCTTTCTTTGAGAATCTGGGCTTAAATTATAAGCACGATGATAGCCTCAGAAGGCTATGGGTTTCTGGCGTTTTAGCAGAACTGGATGTAAATTCTAACGAAAACGACGATTCGCTTTCGCCTGAACTTATAGCGGTGATTAAAGCACTGGTTAATCCTGATTACTATTGCGATCCATACTCAAATTTAGATAAAGCAAAGAAACAACTGAAAACACTACTTGATGATAACAATATTGCCGTTCCTTTTAACGGCGATCTTTTAGAGGTAAACCGTAATAGAAAACGAAAAAATAGATCCGCATCAAGTCAAAGTAATGAAAAACAAGATGATTGCCTGCGTATCATCCCAAGATTTTTCAAATTGCCAAAGAAGTCTGTTGATCAAGACCAGGTATCTGTAATGATGCCATTTTCAAAAGATTTTCAAGGAGTATACGATGCAATTCGATCTGCCTGCGCAAGTGCGGATTTTAATTCTCGAAGAGTCGATGAAGTCTGGAACAACTCTGAAATTGTTCAAGATATATTCGAGCTGATTTTCACATCGGCCATAGTAATTGCAGATTTTTCTCAAAGAAATCCAAACGTTTTCTACGAGGTCGGGATAGCACATACATTAGGGAAAGAGGTAATTCCAATTGCTCAAAATGAAGGTGATATCCCATTCGATCTACATCATCACCGGGTCTTGTTATATCATAACAATAACGAAGGG
>NZ_JMIO01000162.1 GCF_000691865.1 Methanoculleus sp. MH98A
GGGGAAAACATTCGCATCCGGCGAGATCGAGAACAGAAGAACATTTTACCCTCAATTGAAGCAGGTTCTCTCAAGGCAGGAACTGGATATTGATGAGGTTAAAGAAATCATCAAGAACTGCTGGGCAGCGACGGCAAGGATTGAGTTCATACGGTTTACAAGGTTTACCGAAAAAGAAAGAGGGAAACTTGCAGTCCAGACAATTCAAACACTTATTGAAGACTTTCCACAAGACGACGCCAAAGCGGCCACCCGGATAGATGCATTTATCGATGAAGCAGTACGCCTTGGCTATAAGGACAAAAACGATTCTCCGGACCGGGCCGGAGCAGCTGCGTTGTGCAGCGTCCTGCTGACTTCCCTCTTCCCGGACAGGTTCGTTGATTTCAAACAGAGACGATGGAAAAAATTTGCTCGAACATTAGGCTACGACATCCCATACCCCGGCGGTGAAGGGTATGGTCGGGCCATCTTGTGGGCAGGAAGTTTCGCGGCAAGTGTTGCGGAGACCACGTCATTCAGGAGAACATGGAAGGTCAAAGACCCCCTGTGGGTGCTTGCGGGTATTGCCTGGGTCCTGCCTGGATTAAACCTGGACAGGAGCAACCCAATGCCAGACACAAACAACGATACCGAAATAACGACCCTCCTCGCCCACAAAAAGCAGGTCATCCTGTACGGCCCTCCGGGCACGGGAAAGACGTACCGCGCGAACAACTACATCTCGCATTTCAACACCCATGACTATGAAGTTCATGAAGACTCGCTCCTCGATCAACGAATCTTCTCATTGACGATTTACGAACCAAGAGACGGCCAGATTCCCGATCTCTCTCCCGGAACCCGTTTTACCTACGACTGGAAAGGAAGGCGAAACTGGCAGACATACTACGACGAACTCCAGGAAGGCGACGTGGCGCTGGCATATAACGCCGTTAAGTTGCGCCGGTTCACGACGGCGGTCAGGTGTACCCGAAAAGAGGCGAATTCCATAGAGTTTGAGGTGGTTCAACAGTTCGACGGCCCGTCTTTCGAGGATATGAAGAACGATCCCGGGTTGAAAGAATCCATTCTGGTGCGGATACAAATGGCGTGCAGCCTGAAGCGACTGAGCGAGGGCGAACTCCAACGGATTATCGCGCTTTCGGATGGACTGACATACGAGTCGCTCGGCATTGAACTGAAGAAGATCCGGGAGACCATTCCAGACAAAGAGTTCGTTACCTTCCACCCCTCCTTCGGCTACGAGGATTTCGTCGAAGGTCTCCGCCCGGTTACCACCGACGACGGCACCCTCACCTACCGCGTGGAGGACGGCATCTTCAAGACACTGTCCCGCCGTGCATTCAACGTGCTCGCGGAAAGGGCGGGGATTGAAGGGCGATGGAACGAATCCGAGAGCATTCCACACCTTGACGATACGGAGAAGAAAGAATTACTGAAAACTGCACCGGAGGTTCCCTTCTACCTTATCATCGACGAGATCAATCGCGGAGACATTTCAAGGATCATCGGAGAACTGATCACGCTCCTTGAGGCCGACAAACGCTACTGCGGAGAGAATGAGATCACGATAACCCTCCCCTACTCCAAAGAGAAGTTCGCAATCCCGCCGAACCTCCATATCATCGGCACGATGAATACTGCCGACAAATCGATATCGCTCGTCGACGCCGCGCTCCGGCGCAGGTTCGGTTTCATCGAGATGATGCCCGACTACAGCGTTCTCAGGAGCCTCCCCGACGATAATGACGACGAGGTCGGGGAGATCATCGATATCGCTACGGATGCCCTGGAAACAATCAACGAGAGAATTGCAGGTAATTATGACCGGGATCACCAGATAGGCCACAGTTATCTGATGAAAGTGAGGAATGCCGGATCGCGAGACGATGCGCTTGAGATGCTACGCTTCGCGTGGTATCATGAGATCGTCCCCCTCCTTCAGGAATACTACTACGATGCGCCCGCCAGATTCAACGAAGTTATCGGGAGCAAATTCATCAAACTCTCCCCGGACGAGCGGGGTTTCGAAATCCGTGAGAGACTATGCGGCGACGAGTTCCTCATGGCAGTCGAAACGCTTGCGAACGGGAACCATGAACAGGAACATGCCGAACCAGATGAGTGAGAACCAACCGGTAGCAACCCTCTTTGAGTACCAGAGATACCCGTACGTTCCCTCAAAGACGGATTCGTTCGGGGAGGGAACCCTTCACCTGACAAAAAAGACCATCGAACTGCTGGACTCCCTGAACAGCAAAAGACCGTTCCTTGAGATCGGCAGGGACTCGATCAAACCGTTGAATTACGTCGGGGTAGTAAGAACCAACGGCTTCACTGTTCAGATCCTCCCCAAACTCTTTGCATGGGAGAGTTACCGGGAGCAAAGGGCAATGGCAGCCGCAAATCTTCTCAAGATGCTTTCTCATACGGAAAACGTTCCCATCACCGAAGTGGACCCGGCAGGTCTCGATCTCAGGAAGATGGACCTCTTCGAAGTCTTCATTCGCCTCTTTGCAAAGAGCCTGCTGAATACGATAAAGAGCTCCCTGAAGAGGGAATATATCCGCAACTCGAATGAACTCCGCGTAATTCGAGGGCGGATAGACTTCCGGCACCACATAAACCCTGCTCGCATGCATATTATCCCCTGCCGGTACCACGAGCTCTCGGTC
>NZ_JMIO01000163.1 GCF_000691865.1 Methanoculleus sp. MH98A
GAGATTCAGAGAGAATCTCCGGCCCGATCGAGGAAATTGCCCGGAATTCCACATTCCGAGCCCCCCGATATTTCACCTGTGCAGGAACTTATGTTTGCGAGTTATCGCATATAAACATTATGTTCCATCCAGACTTCGGGCCGGGAATCAAACACATATTCCCGACCCGTCGCCCCGATTCATCCGCATCGCGGATGTTTGAGAGCGCCTTGTGAGAATATATGTTGAATCTCCAGGCATATAAACATTGTCACCCTGCATCAGGCCCGAACGGATGCTCGGGCCCTCACAGCGGTTGAGCGGACATGAGATCAGACCACCCCCGAGGGGCTGCACGATCCGACATCCCGACAACACAGCCTCACTATGTTATCATCAATGCTATATAAACATTTCCCTGCATCGTCGGATCCAAGCACACGGCTTTGACCCCCATAAACGTTGAGATCTCCGGACGATCTGCACATTTTGTGCAGATTTTACGCGGAATTTGCTCCCAACTTGACTATTACATGTTGATGTTGGAGGTATTTAAACATTTACCCCACACCCATTCAAAAAAGTGGGATCCTGCCACAAAACGACCCGGATTTACCACCCAAATGACTTCGCCGGATACCCGGAGCGCAGGTAAAATCCCATGCGCGCAGCTTCACCGATCTCGAATTACGCAGAATTTCTGCGGGAACAAAACAATAGGCCTTATTTAGTCGAGGATT
>NZ_JMIO01000164.1 GCF_000691865.1 Methanoculleus sp. MH98A
GATCTGTGACATTCCGCCTCATGGTGGATAAGCGTGCGCTCAATTTTTTAAACTCTCTCGATGCCAAAGCTCAACGGGTTATCAAAGCCAAACTGAAATTTTTACGGGAAAATCCCTATCCTGGCTCGGATGGGGATAAAGAAAAACTCCACACCAATAAAAAGCGTGAATCGTACCGACTTCACATCGCACGTACGTTCACTGTGATCTACAATATTAATTCAGACGAAAAACTCATTTATATCACCCATATCATGCCCATCGAAAAAGCACATCGAAGATATGGGCGCATTTGAACTGCCCGGCGGTAACTGGAACACGGGATAACACGGTCCGGCAGGGATTATGCCTCCACAGTCTGGAGAACTCGACCCCTCGCTGCCGTGGACACGCCGGTCTGGCCGATGCTCCGGGAGTGTCAGCCAAGACACCCTCCGGCTGCGCGGCAGTGACCCATCGCTATTTTCATCGGCATTTCACCGGAACCGTTTGATAATCCCCACGACCGAAAGAGAACCGTTAATATGTGCGATGTCGAGACTTTTAGTGAGTAACCATGATCACGTCCCCGTCCACAGACCGGATCCCCACCCTCTCCGGGGGCGGTCTGTGCCCGTGAGGCAGGGGCTGATCCCCGCCGCGGGCTCGGGGTCGCGCCTTGGGCCGTTCACGAACGCGATCCCGAAAGAACTCCTCCCCGTGGGCGAGAAGGCGGTGATCGAGCACGTCGTCGAGGCGATGTCGCTTGCCGGGATCACCGACATCGTCATCGTCGTCTCCCCGCACAAGCACGGCCTCTCCGACTACCTGGGCTCGGGGAAGCGCTTCGGCGTCGACTTCACCTACGTGGTCCAGGACGAGCGGATCGGCCTCGCGAACGCCGTCGCCGCCGGCGAGCACGTCATCGACGGCACCTTCGCCGTCGTCCTCGGCGACAACTTCTTCGCTCCCCAGACGTTCCTTGCCGACCTCATCGGCTACCACGCCGCCCGCCGCCCCGAGACGACCGTCGGCGTCGCCCGGGTGGAGGACGTCACCCGCCACGGGATCATCCTCCCCGACGGCGACCGGGTCGCCGACATGGTCGAGAAGCCCCAGCCGACGGCCGCCCCGAGCAACCTCGGCGCCCTCGGGGCCTACGTCTTCGAGACAACCATCTTCGACGCCATCGCCCGCACCCCGCCCGGCCACAAGGGCGAGTACCAGCTCACCGACGCGATCCGGCTCGAGATCGGCGAGGGCCGGGACGTCCGCTACCGCGTCATCGACGGCATCCACATCGACGTCGGGACGCCGCGGGACCTGATGCGGGCGAATGAGTGGTATTTGCGGGAGAACGAGTGTGCGGAGAGCGATCATACCATCACCACCGGGAGGGACGAAACATTCGGACTGGTCACCAGGGGGCCGGGTTCACGAACGTGACCGGCACGCTTGACGTGCTCGGGCCGGCAAAGGGCTGCGACGTGATCGCCACCGCCTCCCCGGTCTACGGCGGCATATCCGTCATCCCCGCCCCCGCCCGACACTGATAACGTACTGGTGGTTCCTGGTTCTTCTAACGTTGATCTCGCGAACAGTTCTCCCGTGCCGCCGGATCTCGTCCGCGACTGCTCGCGGGACGAGGAAGAGCGGCACCGGGGAGACGCTTATCTCTTCCGGTGAAGATGTACCAGTGGCGGCCTGGCCGACGGTGCGGTCACACTTCAGGTCCGGGCTGCCGCCGCTGGTTTTCGACTCGGTTCTTCTGGTTTCGTTTTGCATTCAAGACATCTCCCTGCACCGGGACTCGCCCCGGCGCATACACCATCGTCGGGAGCCGCCGGTTAAAAGGGTGCGCCAAATATCCCGGAAAAAGCGGCCGGCCCCATATAAGCGTTGCTTTACGGGCCGATCACAAAATCGAAGAATCGGGAAGGAATGTCAGATCCCGGAGAGAATCCGGGTATGTAAAAACTCACCTTCTGTCCGGGGGTTTGCAGACGGCGAGCACCTCTCCGGGATCGTACCGGAGCCGCACCTCCCGTCCCCGGCCCGCCCCGGGCACCAGGTCGACGATCCCGGCATTCGCGAGCCCGTTGAGGTGCTCGTGGTAGGTCGTCCTCCCGACCGGGAGGTAGTCCTGCACTTCCTCAAAGACAGCTCCTCCTATCATATCGGCGCCCACAACCGACAGCTCCGCGATCCGGTAGAGCAGCGCCCGCTCGCCCTCCGAGAGCCCTGCAACCCGGGCCCGGAGCGCCGGTGACCTGACCGCCTGCGCTGCTGCCGTCACGTCGGCGGGTGCGACCCTTCTGCGCCCATCCCCCTCCGCCCTGAGGACCGCGAGCCGGACGAGGTCGATCCCGACCCGGATGTCCTGTTCGTCGGCGGCGATGCCGGAGATACGGTCGAGGAGGGACGTTGAGACCACTCCCGGGTAGAGCCCCTGCCGGATGCGGTCGGCGAGGATCCCGCGGATCTCGGCTTTCGTGTAGGGCGGGAAGTTGACCTCGGTCGGGTGGAAGACCGACCGGACACTCTCGTCGGCCTCCGCGTAGAGGTTCAGGGAGAGATCGCTTGCGACCGCGAAGACCCCGGGCTTCCGGACATCCCACTTCTCGTAGAGCCGGAGGATCTGGTAGAGGAGGGTGTTGTAGGTCCCGGCCGGGATGAGCTCGTTTGCGTCGTCGAGGCAGACGATGAGCGCAGCGTCGCGGTCCCGGAGCCGGGCGGCGATCCCCCGCTTGATCCCGTCAAGGTGGCGCGACGGCGGTGCGTAGCCGAAGGCCTGTTCGAAGATGCACCCGAAGACTGCAAGCGCTGTGCGGTCGTGGCGGCAGTTGACGTAGACCGGGACGAGCTTCTTCGTGGTCTCGGTAACCTCGGCAAAGATCCGGCGGACGGTGGTGGTCTTCCCGGTTCCTGGCGGGCCGCGGATGACGGCGCTCCCCGCGCTCCCGCCCCGGAGAGCCGGCCGGAGGAGGAAGGCGAGTTCCCGGACCTGGGCGTCGCGGTAGTGGACCTGCTCCGGAACGAACGTGAACTCAAATACCTCCGGATCCCGAAAAAGAGTCTCGTCGGAGCGGAGGAGGGGGGAATGCGTCATACGTCACTCTGGAGAAGAGGGGATTGTTAAATGCGAGGTGTGTGCGGGATGAAAGTGAAAGGGGCGTACGACCGCCATATGCCGGCTGTCCGCGATTGTCCGGATACTGTTACCGGGTTCAGTGCCTGATCCTTTGATTCTTGGCGGTTTTGCCCGTAGGATACAGGTTTTACCCTTCTCCCTCGGTCAGGTTTCTGTCCGGGATTGTCCGCAATGACGGATTGAGTGCATATCGCCACAGTTTCCCTGTCAGGGTGAACGCTTTTCCCCGGTCTCGGTCAGCGGCGGGTCACCGTCGTATCGGCCGGTAAGGAGTGTTCCGACTCAACACTTCCGATGGATGAGCTGCCGGTCATCCAACGAG
>NZ_JMIO01000165.1 GCF_000691865.1 Methanoculleus sp. MH98A
CCGCCGAGACCGTCGGCCGGAACCTCAAGGACGGCGCGGTCATCGTGGTCCTTGAGTCGACCGTCTACCCCGGCCTCACCGAGGAGATCATGGTACCGACCCTTGAAGAGGCCTCCGGCAGGACCTGCGGGAAGGACTTCTTCGTCGGCTACTCCCCCGAGCGGATCAACCCGGGCGACGTCGACCACACGCTGGAGAAGATCACGAAGATCGTCGCCGGCATGGACCCGGCGACCACCGAGCGCCTCGCCGCCCTCTACGGCCTCGTGACCAACGTCTACGTCGCCCGCGACATCCGGACCGCTGAGGCGGCGAAGGTGATCGAGAACGTCCAGCGGGACTTAAACATCGCCCTGATGAACGAGCTCTCGATCATCTTCCGGAAGATGGGTATCGATACCAAGGCGGTCCTCGAAGCCGCCGGGACGAAGTGGAACTTCCACAACTACCGCCCGGGCCTCGTCGGTGGCCACTGCATCCCGGTCGACCCCTACTACCTGGTCTACAAGGCCGAGGAGCTCGGCTACCACCCGCAGGTGATCCTGGCCGGCCGCGCGATCAATGATAGTATGCCCAAGCATGTGGCCGATATCGCGATCAAGGAGCTGAACCGGGCTGGCAAAGTGATCCGGGACTCGAAGGTTCTCATCCTGGGGCTGACCTACAAGGAGAACGTGCCTGATACCCGGGAGAGCCCGGCCGGTGAGATGGTCCACGAGCTCAAGGAATTCGATATCGACGTCTACGGCCACGACCCGCTCCTCGGGCCTGCCGAGATCGAGCGGTTCGGGGCGAAGCCGGTCGCATCGTTGCAGGGGCTTGAGGGGCCGGTGGACTGTATTATCGTGAATTCGCCGCACGGGGTGTTTGCGTCGCTGACTCTGGAGAGGGTGCTTTCGATCTGTAATGGGAAGCCGATCATCGTGGACGTGACCGGGATGCTCCGGAGGAACGATGGGGTGCGGGAAGGGTGTGTGTATTGTACGTTGTGATTGGGGGATATCCCTCTACCGACTAACCGTAGTCTGGTTAAATATAACCTCTTTTTTACCACCATCTGACATCCATCACTCTTTGCCATTGAAACTTCATAAATTAGCAAGAAATCAGAACATGCCATGAATTTACGGATGGTTAAGTAGGTACGGCCATATCCGTTCAGGCAGGAGCAGGTTTAGATTTTGTAAAAAATTGGCTGATTTGCTTCAGGTTACTGAAAGCTAGATCCCCCCGCCAAATTTAAGCGATCTATTGCACGTAGGTTCAACAAACAGAGCACAAGATACATAATCACCATAATGGTGCCGTAAATTGTCAGCGTGATTAATGGCTCGAAACCAAACATGTTAGCGAAATAGA
>NZ_JMIO01000166.1 GCF_000691865.1 Methanoculleus sp. MH98A
GGAAATATTTTCTTATTATATACAATTCTCATATTTGATTCGTGTAACTCATTGCCGTTCTTGCTGACAATACTGAGAACTACAGATTTGCCGAATAATGAGAGGATCTGCTCATTCACATCAAAATAGAGTGTACTTCCATCGATCGTATACGATAACGAAAATTCTTCCCCGTTTAAGCGAACTGTATATTCCAGAGCAGGATCCAAAGATTCCAAAGTGACTGCAATACTCCCCCCCACGAGAACTGCCTCAACTACTTTCATAGTGGATGGGGAAACACCTAGAATCTCGCTATCAACGGTTTGAGATTCAACTTCTTCTAAAGAGATCTCTTGAGCTTTCCCAATTGCTTTGATGATCTCTTGGAATTGAACATTCCCCTTTACGAGGAGCCCCATCTCGACATTCGCGTTTGTAATCAGTGCTGAGGATGAGAAATTGGCACTCCCTGAAAACACGTAGTTATCCGAATCCGTCTCGATAAACAAAATCTTCGCATGTAGAAATCTGCCGTTATCAATGAGAAACGAGTGATATGTAAATGTATTAAAGTTTTCCAGGATTTTTACGGGCAAATTGGATGTTTTTTGTTGAACGAAAATATGGATGTCAGGACAAAGGTCAGACATTTTCTGGTAGAATTCTCGATCCTGAGCAAAATATGGACTGACGACGCTTATTTTTAGTATGGGTTCGCGTATCACATTTGAAATCTGATCCAGCAGCGGTATTTTGTTAATCGAATGGAGAAGCCATGCATCCCGCTCCTCGGTAATGTTAAGTTTCGGGATCGAATGGATGATCTCCTGAAGATGTTCTCTATACGTCTGGCTCCCGACGAAATCCGACAACCCCTCAAGAAAGTCAACAAAATCATCGAGGAGATACGCTCTTTCAGGCCTCTCAAAATCGACAACAATAGGTGTGACAACTTCGGCACTTTGAGTATATCCACTCCACGTGAGATTATTACTCCCAACGAGAATTAACGCCTGATTGTCAGAAAGGGCAAACATTACTTTGGGATGGAAGGTTTTCGTGCAGGAAATACTTTCAATAAAATATCTGCTTCCAGCGGACTTCGAACGCTGAAGCGACTTTCCAACCTCTTGATATTCAGCAGCGTCGATGAACAGGAGCGGATAGGACCAGCCATGAAAATGTGAGAAGATGTGCTTTTCGAAGAAATCTGGGTTAAATTTGTAACTCGTGATCAACACACGTGCTCTCGGATCGATTTCCTTAACTTGTTCTAGGATATCAAAGAGAGCATTCACTGTCGTACCTCCTCATCGTTTTGGTGCCAAAGTCTGTTATTGAATAGATATCCGAATCCTTGCGAATCAGTCCGACATCTTCGAAAATTGACATTATCGAGTCAAACCTGTCACTACGACGAACCCAAGCGTACTCTTGCTTATAAAAATAATTCTCTCCTTTCAGCTCAAACCGAAACGTGGTATTCCCGAAGTGTATCTTTTCATAGGCGATTACATCATGTTGTTGAACCACTTCATCGATGAGTTTCCTGAACAAACCCTCTAATGAGATCTGACCTAGATCGCCCC
>NZ_JMIO01000167.1 GCF_000691865.1 Methanoculleus sp. MH98A
GCTGGTTGACGTCAGACAGTTTCTTAAAACGTGCACTAGCAGTATTTGGTTACAATCTCGTCGCAGGTCTGATAATCTGGCTGGGCTTATTCATTATCTTCATGCTTTTCGGAGTGGTGGCTGCATTGGTATTTGGAACGTACTAACCAATCTTTTGGGTTTCCTCGATACGGGTCTTACCGGCGGGAACGTGGTCATCGGAATCGGCGTTTCTCTGCCGGGCTTTTGAATCTTGGTGAGTAATTTCTTGCAGCATCATATCCACACCGTTCGTTCACGCAAAGCCGCAGGGGATGACGTTGCGCAAGGACGGAGTTCTTACCGGTGCTCATGCTCCCCTCCCCGGCTGCCTGTCGCTGCCGTATTCTCAGCGTTTATATGCCGCGCTGTCCCTGCTCCGGAAAACGTTCTCAGCGCTGATTGCCTGATTCGTGGTGAAATGATCGCCCGGTTTCAGCAAAGGAAGGCTGCAAAAAGAGGAATTATGGCAACGCTTTTATACCATATAATCTCACAGTAAATCGTGGGTGATACACCTATGGATTATGGAAACATGCTGGGCGATTCGTTCAGCTATGCAAAAGACGCTGTCTGGGGCAAATGGGTCCAGTGGATCCTGCTCGCCATCAGCACGATCATATTCCCGCTCATCATGGGGTATATGGTCCGGATCTACAGCGGTGTGAAGCCGGCTCCCGAGGTAGGGAACTGGGTAGGGATGTTCATTGACGGCCTGAAACTCTTCGTCATCGGCTTCATTTACGCCATTCCGCTCTTCATCATCATGGCCATCTTCATGGTACCTGCAATCATGGCAGCCAACGGCGGAGACCCCCTGCTCGCCCTTGGGTCGCTGGGTATCGGCCTCCTGCTCGTGCTC
>NZ_JMIO01000168.1 GCF_000691865.1 Methanoculleus sp. MH98A
CTCCTATTGCCTGTATCGATGACGCCGTGAGGATCGCGAAATCGTCACAGTCCCCCTTTAACCCGAGATTGATCGTTCTGCTTGCCGGCGAGTAGTAGTTGAAGCCTTTGGGGTCGTTCACGTAAGTCCATCGCTTGTAGATCTTCTCCCACATATCGCATATCTGCGCGAAATTGTAATTCCCGCCATGACTTCTATCGATCAAACTCAGAGCGTAATCTCTGGTTGTGGGATCGGTATAATCCATCGCCTCAGCGACTTTTGAAGATTGAGTACTCCAGAAAGATGTAACCGGAGTGGAGGTGGCTTTCGGGGTAGCTGTCCCTGCGGCGACGATGGATGAGGAAGGGGTTGCATCAGCATCTCCGGAGGTCGCAAGAGTAAACCCATGGTACAGTGTAAGAGCAACGACGAGGATCAGTATCAGATTCCCCAGCGTTTTTAAGAATCCTGCCCCGCTCGATGATGAGGTATCCTGATATTCGTGCCTTTCGAAGGGCAAGAAATCTCCGTTATATTCGATATATTCCTGACCCCTGATGCTCACGTGGTGAGCATTGCTAAAAGTGTATTCACTCCCGTCTATTGTGATGTCTTCGTTGGGAACATAGAATTCACCATCAATCTCTCTCGTATCGAAAGGAAAAAAGCCCCTGTCGAAGGATAAAAACTCGCCATCATGTTCGATATATTCCTGACCGTCGGCGATCACGTGGTGGACACAATCGAGGATGCGTGCTCTCCCCTTGATGGTAATCGGCTCGTTATAGACGTAGAACTCGTTTTCGATGTGCACATCGTCCGTGTCTTCATCGGGAGCGAGATCCTCTAAAGCGTCAAGATATGCATCATATTCATGTCTTATTTCTGGATTGGAGAGTGCCTCGTATGCCTGTTGGATCTTTTGGAAATTTTCACGGGCCCGTGGGTGCGAGGAGACATCGGGGTGGTACGTTTTTGCAAGACTTCGATACGCTTTGTTGATTTCAGAGAGACTTGCGCTGCGATCCAATCCCAATGTTTCGTAGTAGCGATACTTATCCTTCATTCAACCATCTTCTAACTGCCCGATTGCTAAATTGAGAATTGGATCGTACTCATATAACTATTTACATTTGCGCGCGGGGTGGAAGCGCAAAAAGGGTTAATTGAGAGTCAGAGAATACGTTACAGATCTTCCTGATTTCGCACCAAACAAATCTGTATTGTCAATAACAAAATAATACTGCTGATTATCTGGTTGGGTAAATGCGATGTTTACCTCCTTCCTATCTGACCAATACTTGCCATTGATCTTTGTCGTATACCTGCCGCTATCAAGCGCGCGATCATATATGTTGTAATTCTTGGCATCCAGT
>NZ_JMIO01000169.1 GCF_000691865.1 Methanoculleus sp. MH98A
TGAGTGTATTAAAAAACTGAACATAAATACGCCAGTTCACGTGTTACCAAACGGTTTCAGGAGCGACCTCTTCTATGCCCAGGATCCTGCCACGTGCAGGGACTACCTCAACCTGCCCCGAGACAAAAAGATCCTTCTTACCGTGGCAAACCTGGAGCCCGTGAAAGGCCAAAAATATCTCATCGAGGCGATTGGTGAAATCGTTCAGGAAAGAGGGGATATTCTGTGCATCATTGTCGGCAGGGGAGGGTTAGAAAATACTCTAAGGCAACAGGTCCATTCTCTTGGTCTAGCAGATTATGTCCTACTCGCCGGTGGGAAACCTCATATTGAGGTGCCTCTCTGGATGAATGCTGCAGATCTGTTTGTCCTGCCAAGCCTCAACGAAGGCAACCCGACAGTTATGTTTGAAGCGCTAGGATGCGGAAAACCGTTTGTGGGTACCCGGGTAGGCGGGATACCAGAAATTATAACCTCTGAGGACTACGGACTGCTAGTCAAACCTGCCAGCGTGCAGGATCTGGCAGAAAATCTGCTCATCGCGCTTGACAGGGACTGGGACAATGAGAAGATTGCTTCATATGCTCAGCAGTATTCCTGGGAAAATATTGCTAAGAAGGTTGTTTGGATCTACAATGAGTTTCTTTAGAGAATCGTCTCCTTCCTTTGTAATACGGATCAAATCTCTCCAGAATCTTTGCTCTAATTATAATGTATTTTGGTAGATCTCTTCTAACGTGGCGGCGACCTTATCCCACTGGTAATTCTCTGCTTTTTTTCTGTTGTTACCCGATATACACTTCCTTAACTGCTCATCCCGCAGAAGTGTTAGCAGTGCCTCGGCAATCTCCTGCGGGTTTTCCGTCTCCACCAGGTATCCATTTACGTTATTTTCGATGATTTCCGGCACACCTCCCACGCGTGTCGCAATAACAGGCAAGCCACTGGCCATTGCTTCGAGAATTGTGACTGGGAAACCTTCGGATAAACTAGGAAGGACCAATACATCAGCATGAACCATGCAATCCTGAACCCTCTCATGTGGAACCGCCCCAACAAACTCAACACACTCCCTTATTCCAAGATTATCTGTCAGATGTTCGAGACGATCTCTTTCTTCACCATCACCAACAAGAGTCAGTTTCACTTCGGGCAGTTCTCGGTGGACTATACTCATCGCACCGAGGAGATACTGGACGCCCTTGACTGAATGCAGGCGCCCAACAAATAGAACCTTTCCACCATGGATTTCCGCCTCTCTTCGCCTCGCGGAATCCTTCCCCGGATCGATCCCATTCGGCACCACGACAGTATCCCTGTCGTACATTGCCTGCATAATCTTTTTCATATCCTCGGTGAGCGCGATCGCTATACCAGCGTTTTTTAGAACTGCCTTCGCGGTTAATTTGACGTACCACTCCGGGTGATACACATCTAACCCTCTTCCATAGACCACATAGGGGATCTTTAGCAGTTTATTTGAGAGAAGAGCAGGTATCCCACTATTGAGACTCTGGGCATGGACGATATCTGGTCTAATCATCTGTATTGCCCTGACGATATCAACCCAGAAGATCACGCCACCAGGGAAGTGACTCTTGATCTTAGGTAACCGATGGATGTGAAATCCATTTTCATAACTCTCCTCCGGCAGTCCCTCATCCAGGGGCGTGATCACGTGCACCTCATGTCCGCGTTTTGCAAGGTGTTCTGCCAGGTGGTACGTTGCGACCTCCGTCCCTCCAAACCATTTTGGGAGGAAACAGGGTATTAAGATTGCAATTTTCATCTATTACTCCTCATTATGGGAACCTCCGCTACGTGAAAATATACTATTTGCCAAGTCATCACAAGCAGTAGAATCTATCTTTTGCAAATATGGATCGAACCATCCGTGAAAAGGTAATAATACGATTGTTTCGAAACCACCGTTCGGGATGTAGATGGAGGAGCACCTAGTGCAGGCGAAGTCATTCTGTATGCATTTCCATGTCAATATCCATCTCATTTATGAGGCGGTTTTAATCGCAGATATTTTCTGTTTGACAGTAATTTAGAGGTTTTGATTTGAAGTTAGGTATCTGAAGGAGAACGTCCCTAACGTTAGCGTCTCAGAATTCCTGTAATTTGCCTGAGCCCCGTTTCCTTGCCTGATCACTCCTCCTTTATCGCCAAATACCTCAGCGACCCGCCCTTCATTAATATCTATCAGGATGAACCCGACCAATCTCATGAGCGACGTTTCGCTGGAAAATGACCCTACGACTCTGACCCTCAGTTTCGGTTCCTTATTGGTTGACTTATTCCATCATGATGGAAGCAATCCGATTCGTTTTCATCCACGCGTCCTAAGGCTACGCCTCATGAGGTTTCAGGAATATCATGGCCTGGAGTTTTACCAAAGGGGATATTATACTTTAAGGCGGCCTTGAGCATAGTGAAGTGACCTCAATGCGTTTCGCTCCTCTTTGTAACCTTCCTTTGCTTGTTGGCACCTCCCGCACCTATGTTCAGTGCAATCGCCTTTTGATACACCTCCTCCACTGCCTCAGCGACCCTATCCCAGGTAAACATTTCCACTTTCTCTCTGTTATTAGCGGATATTTCTTCCTGAATCTCATCGTTCTGCAAAAGGACCAGTAATCTATCTGCAATTTCTTCAGAGTTCTTTGCGTTGACAAGGTATCCATTCACTCCTTCCTCTACAATGTCAGGGTTTCCTCCAACATTCGTTGCAACGATAGGCAGTCCTGCAGCCATAGCCTCTAAAAGTACAACCGGAAGACCCTCAGAGAGGCTTGGCAGTACAAATACATCTGCCTGATGCATGAGTTGGGGTATACTTTCCTGCGGTACCTGGCCTGCAAATTGTATGCAGCCGTTCAGATTCAGCTTCTCCGCGAGTTCATCCAACCTTGATCTCTCTATACCGTCACCCACAATAACCAGTTTGACATCTGGTATCTCCTGATGTACAATAGCCACCGCTTCAATCAGATACTGAACCCCCTTCACTGGGTGCAACCTGCCTACAAAGACA
>NZ_JMIO01000170.1 GCF_000691865.1 Methanoculleus sp. MH98A
ATCTTTTCGTATACTTCCCGGGAATCGGTCACGATTGCACCGCCCTCGCCAGTTGTGATGACTTTATTCTGACAAAAGCTCATCATTGCCGAGTCACCGAAGGTTCCGACTTTCCTGCCGCGAATAGATGCTCCAAAGGCCTCGGCAGCGTCTTCGATCAGGAGCAGATCATGGTCATCGGCAATCTCGCGCAGTTCCTGGATCCTGCAGGGGCATCCTCCATAGTGGACGGGCATGATCGCCCGCGTCTTAGGGGTGATTCGTTCGACCACATCTTCAGGGTCCAGCCCAAAGGTGGTTTCCTCGATGTCCGCAAAGACCGGTTTCGCCCCGACAAACTGGGGGGTGTTTGCCGTCGCGATGAAGGTGAAGGAGGGTACGATGACTTCATCACCAGGAGCGACCCCATGGGCAAGGAGGGCTGCATGGATTGCGGAGGTTCCAGAGTTAAATGTGAGGCAATATTTCGTACCGATATAATTCGCTATCTCTTCTTCGAATTTAGAGACATTTGGACCTACTGCCCAGTTCATCCCTGATCGAATCGCTTCACTGACGGCACTGACATCATCTTCGTCCCAGTACATTTTAAACAGGGGGATTTTCCAAGTCATAACTTAATCACCAATAGAGTCAGGGTTTCCACTATCAGGATCGATTGCTTTCACTATCCGTGCAGGCACTCCGTATGCAATTACATTCGCCGGGATATCCTTATTTACAAAACTAAAAGCTCCAATGATTGAGTTTTCTCCAATGGTGACACCAGGCATCACCACAGAATGCGTCCCAATTCTGCAAT
>NZ_JMIO01000171.1 GCF_000691865.1 Methanoculleus sp. MH98A
TCCCAATGATTATTACAACACAATAGTCACTTACGCCACGAATTGCCCGGCCAATCCCCTGCTCAATACGCTGAGCGAGTTTACGTTGAATGGTGGTTGTGCTAGGCATTACTGACTGGTAATAGCGATCAACTAGTGCCGTATATGATGGGAGAGAATCCATGCATAGTATTCGGCAAGTATGACCCGGTAAGTCAATCCCATCATACTTATTAATAAGAATGTAGTTATCAAACGCTCTTTTATTTTTGATATCATTTTTTAGCGACTCAAGTAGACTCTCAAAATTTGAGGCCTTTACCCCCATTTCCCATAAGCGTGCGGAATAGTTCGATGGGACTATGGTGAAAAAGCCGAAATTACCATATTTTTTGGGGAGGTCTGAGAACCACGCGATCAATTCTTCACGTCTTAAGGAAGGATCAACAAGAGTTGGTAATAGTATAAGGCGCTCCCCGGAATATTTTAATTCGTTATCAATAAGAGGATTTAAAACACTAGTGGGGTTTAGACCTAAGTCTTTTATCAAAAATGCATCTTCTGTTAATGTTGCTGATAGAAATATCCGTTGCTTTGCCTCTGAGAAGGATGGTATCAGATTTATTGGCACAAGTCGGGGGACGATCTCAACACGTCTACCTGAAAATATGCATGTACAATTCTCTAGATGATCCTTAATTAAGTTCCATGAGAATTTTATATCCCGGGAGCCTTTATTTTCACTAATAATCTTCATAACATCGGATAACTTGTCATGCCAAGTCCAGTATGGCACCGGGATTAAAATCTCGTCGTGTTCTTGAAGAATATCGTCAAATTTTCCTGGCGCCTGTTTCTTTAGGCTTTCCGAAAACAATCCTAATAATTTCGAAAAGACTGGGTTTTCACCAGATTTGGGATCTGAAGGATCAATGTATTTGGAACTACGAATTGAAAAAGCGTCACGGATTATCTCTAAGCATCTGTGAGCAT
>NZ_JMIO01000172.1 GCF_000691865.1 Methanoculleus sp. MH98A
AACGTCCACCCCCTTTCGATTGAATGTTGCAAGAGCATCTTTCAACCCGATACCGAATTTTCCAATAACACGGGGGTTTGCAAGTTTTTCGTCATTCTCTTTTTGTGTCAGATGATGATGGTTAAGCCCTCTCCCATAATCACGGATATGCCAGCAGTTCGTTTTATCTTTAAATATCTCGACCATTCTGGCTTTGGTGAGTAGTTCTTCGTCGATAGCGTTGGCAATGATCTCTCTGACCGCGTGATAGACTTCCCAATCCTCTAATATCTTCTCGACATTGAGATCAAATTTGTTAGTGGCCATGGTATCCCCGACATAGAATAATTGTTACTCAATTATCCAGGGGAAAAATGTTTTGAAATGGTCTTCAAAACAATTAATCCATATTCTGGTCGTTTAAAACGATATAAGCACCATCATAGCCGTAATGGCCGTTAATATCTTTACATGTGCAACGTACCTGTGTTAAGAGCTCAACAACACCCTCGCCAGACAAAAAGGATCATCAACAAAGTGTGTGAGTAGTGACACAGCAGCGACAGAAGGGGCATGACAGCCTCACTGCGATTATCGCGATCAATCGGGTGATTCGCAACCCCGCGCGGCTTACGATCATGGCGCTCCTGTATGTTGTCGGGAGTGCTGACTATGCGTTTCTTCAGGAGCAGACCGGTCTGACATCGGGTAACCTCTCGGCGCATTTACGGAAACTGCAAAAAGCCGGCTATGTCACGGTCGAGAAGGGGTTCTCCGCGAGCAGGGCAACCACAGCAGTCCACCTCACCGAGCATGGCCGGAGAGCCTACGAAGCATATCGGGAGAGCATGCTCTGTCTCTTCAATACTTACGAATAGCCTTACTATTCTTTCTTGCGTCTCTGCTTCTTCAACGGAGGATGCAGATTATCCCCTTTTATATATGTACAAACTAAAGCTGGTTTTTGAGTGGTAACTATGCCTATCCCGGATTATGAATCGATTATGCTCCCTCTTCTTAAGCTTACGGCAGATGGCAAAGAGCATCTGATGGCAGAAGACCGAAATATCCTTGCCAATACGATTTTTCATTTAACAGAAGATGAACGACGGGTGCTCCTACCGAGCGGGAGATCGAAAACGTATGACAATCGGTTTGGCTGGGCAAGGACATACCTTACGAAGGCAGGACTGGTCGAGGTTACAGGGCGAGGGAAATACAAGATTACAAAGAGAGGGCTCGACG
>NZ_JMIO01000173.1 GCF_000691865.1 Methanoculleus sp. MH98A
CAGTTTTTTATCAATAAGACCGGGCAGGATCAGCCGCTGGAGGACTACGTGCCGGCCGAGATCTTTGAAGTGGCCAGGACTGATGGGCAGCGGGCCATCCCGAAGATAGCAAAGGATCTCTCACTGATAAAAGAGATCGAGGCCATCTCCGGCAACCTGCCGACGAACCACCGTTTTGTAAATGCGGATAGCCGCGAGCTTGCATTTCTTCCCGATGAGAGTGTTCACCTGGTCGTGACGTCGCCTCCCTACTGGACTCTGAAAAAATATCCCGATAAGGACGAGCAACTCGGGCAGATTGAGGACTACGAGACCTTTTTAGAGGAACTTGACAGGGTCTGGAGGCATATCTACCGGGTTCTCGTTCCGGGGGGCCGTCTGGTCATCGTTGTCGGGGATGTCTGCCTCCCCCGGCGGGAGGCCGGGCGCCATGTTGTCATGCCCCTCCACGCGAGCATCCAGGAGCACTGCCGGAAGATTGGTTTTGACAATCTGGCGCCGATCATCTGGTACAAGATCGCCAATGCCTGCTTTGAGGCAGATTCGCCTGGGTCGTTTCTGGGTAAACCCTACGAACCCAACGGGATCGTCAAGAACGATATCGAATACATCCTATTCCAGAGAAAGCCCGGCGGGTACCGGAAGCCCTCGCTCGAGGCACGGCTGCTCTCGGTCATATCCGAGGAGAACCAGAAGGCATGGTTCCGGCAGGTCTGGGATCTCAAAGGAGCATCGACAAAAGAGCACCCTGCACCA
This sequence comes from Methanoculleus sp. MH98A, assembly GCF_000691865.1. Classification (GTDB taxonomy): domain Archaea; phylum Halobacteriota; class Methanomicrobia; order Methanomicrobiales; family Methanoculleaceae; genus Methanoculleus. The sequence goes on from NZ_JMIO01000173.1 coordinate 757, forward strand.
TATCCCCAGGAACTCGCCGAGAGGCTTGTGCGGATGTTTTCTTTCGTGGGCGACACCGTTCTCGACCCATTCGGTGGTACCGGGACAACTGCCCTCGCCGCAGCACGGTGGGGTCGAAACAGTATCAGCGTCGAGATAGAAGAAAAATACTTTGTCATGGAGGTTGAACGGTTTACTCATCAGGCAAAACAGTCCCGGTTGTTCTGATTGAGGTAGATTCATGGTAAGCAAGAGAATTCTCCGGAAACTTTCTCGGGAGGACTATTTTTCCAGTGCGGTGCAGTACTTCTGGGATAAGAGAGCATCACAGGCGAAAGATCAGAATGACCGTGGTGTAAGAGATCAGGGCTTTCGTTCGGAGGCGACGGGCGGAAAGCATATGGATGGATTCTTCTCGCTGATCCGAAGTCTGCTCGTGGATATCGGAGTTCCCGAGGATGATATCTGCACGCAGAAGAGATCGCTCGATCTTCCAGGAT
>NZ_JMIO01000174.1 GCF_000691865.1 Methanoculleus sp. MH98A
GGAATTCGACGATTTTAAGCACCGGTTGTACGACTACATCGGCAAGGAGGCGATGGCGTGACGCGCAAGGTCCGGGATACGGCAATCCGTATCAAACTCCAGGAGATGACCGAGAGCGTCGATATGGTCAAAAAGCACCTCCCCGACCCGGCAGATCCGTCCGGCATCACAAAAGATGCATCTCCTTATATACTGCAACCAACCCCGCTTCATCGAGTCGGCAGTCGATGAGATCAAGGAATTGCTGCCGGGAGAGATTGAGTTGTTCCGCCATACGAGAAAGCAGCCGGTCGCTAATCTCCTTTGTGCCATGGGAAACCCATGTACGGATCCCTGTGTCGCAACCGTTGTACATGAATACCAGTTTGATGTGCTTTGACATCCTGGCATCAAACCCCTTCTTCATGAGGCGGCGCACGATAGCCTTGTTTTTTCGAGGCACGATCAGACCTCTCCGGGTACGAGTGCGATGAGTTTCCTCCTCAGGTCGCGAGCACCTCCAAGTAAAGCACTCTCATCCTGCAGAACGAAATCGTTCCAGTTTTCCTCAAACTCGTCGATAATGTCCTTCAACCCTTCAGAGAGATCCGGGGCGACGACCAGTAGTCGGTACTCGTGATTGTACAGGATATATTCCCCTTCATCCATCTCAGCCGAGATCTCGATAGGGTGCTTGAGTTCCCGGATGACGCCATTGATCCTGACATGAATAAGAGGAATTTGCCATGGGGGCACCTCTACTTGCGCCCGGGAGGCCAGCCTGGAGATGAGATCGCTGTAAGTCTCACGGGGATGTATCTTGAGATGGTTGAGTCGATCCTTTACCCCTGTTGCGATCTTAATTGATGTCATCTCCGACATACTACCGTGTACCACCACAGTAGTATATATCAGGTTCGATCACCGGTATCTCATACCTCAACGCCATCAAATCAAGCCGGTCGCGATCCCCTTCGTCTTACAGGGTAAAAGGGGACAAATCGGGAAGAACGCGGCCAACAGGTGTGAGGATGACACGGCACAACCCAGAGGGTTGTGCCGGTCAGGAAGATGCTTCGTATCTTCCGTGCACGGATACTTCCAC
>NZ_JMIO01000175.1 GCF_000691865.1 Methanoculleus sp. MH98A
TTGGACTGCGGGCATTCTCCACACTCCTGGCGATAATGCTGGTGAGTGTGGTGATGGTGCCGGCGATGGCAATGGATGCCGGGGCACTCGATATTGAGAAGCTGGACATCGTGGATCCTGCAACACTTCAGGAACGATCTCCCTCGTTCATCAGCGAACTCCGAAGCAAAGGATGTTCCGAAGAAGAGATTGCCGAGGCAATCCGTAGCCTGCCGCGAGTTTCATACCTTGACGGATGGACAGAGGCTGATGACGAACGGGTATCGCCCCTTTTGCAACAGGCAAGGGATGAGGTGAACTATTCGATGTACGGCGAGATAGATCCTCTGACAGAGGATGGCGTTTCGGCAGTAAAGATGTGTTCTTCAGGCATCTGGCTGTTTGACACAGTTTTTCAGGGTGTTAATGGATGGGTACATCCCGGACTGATGGAATGCTCCTCGGATGGCACCAGACGCCAGTTTCTTACGACCCATCTTGGAAAAAAGTTCGGTACGACCGCTAACTGGATCGAGATAGGTATAGAGTCAGTCTGCGATGATCCGAATCCGGCTCGCTACCATGTTTTCACCTATGATAACAACAACATATCACGACCGATGGTTGTGCATAGTAACCTTACCAACGGCGACAGGGATTACAATTTCGAGATCTACGTAAGTGACGTGCAGTACCCGGAGGGCTATCCCTATATGATCTTATGGGAAGGACAGGTCGTCCGGGTCGGTCACGTTCCGTTTGCGGAAGGCGATCTGAACGAGGTACATGAATACGTCAGAAACGATCCCGGATCATTCTCCGATGTATCAACCTCCTATGTGTGTGATTCCTACGTCTATTACGACGGATATGGTGTATGGTGGAACGAGCAGCTGGATGCACAGTTAGCACACCCGACACAGCTCCATGCAGATACGCAGGAAGGTGTTTATGGCGATTTCTACAGACCATGGTGGTCGAATGCATACAGAATCGACACGTGGATCGCGTGAACAAAGAAGAA
>NZ_JMIO01000176.1 GCF_000691865.1 Methanoculleus sp. MH98A
TCTTGAACTCAGCGCCAGTCCAGCGCCTCCGCCATATCCACCAACTTGCGTTGACCAACCTGGTTTATCCGGGAGGAACCCACAGGCGGTTTGAGCACTCGCTTGGTGTCATGGAACTGGCAACACGGATCTATAACGCCGTGCTAGAGAACGGAGGGACCGACAGTCTGGATATCGACGGGAAGTATGACGAGATATACTACCTGCGTGTCCTGAGAATGGCCGCCCTTGTTCATGATATCGGCCATGCCCCATTCTCCCACGCTTCAGAAGACCTCTTTCCCGGGGACTGTAATCACGAGGTGATGACCCTCCGGCTCATCGAGAGCGACGAGATGGAGAAGCTCTGGGCAATGTTGAAGATCCAGACCGAGGATGTGGCAAAACTCGCGCTGGGTCGGGATCACCCCAAAAAGAAGACCTTTTCCAATACTGAAGCAATACTCTCGGAGATCATCACGGGAGCCTTTGGTGCCGACCGGATGGACTACCTCCTGCGGGACTCGCATCATACCGGGGTCGCGTATGGCAAGTTCGATCACTACCGCCTGATAGAGACCCTCTGGGTCCTTCCTAAGACCTATGAAGACAGGTCGAAGGAGCCTGCCCTTGGCGTGGAGATCGGAGGACTTCAATCGGCAGAGGCACTCCTGCTGGCACGATACTTCATGTTCAGCCAGTTATACTTTCACCCCGTACGGCGGATCTATGATATACACTTGAAGGAATACCTCCAGGCATGGCTTGAGGGGGGCCGGTTCCCTGTTGATGTCACAGGGCATCTCAACCTCACCGATAACGAGGTGATGGCCGGCATATGGAGAGCCAGCAGGGATCCAGACCTCCCCGGTCACGGCGTTGCAAAGAGGATCATGATGCGAGACCATTATCGGGTGCTGTATACAAGAAACCCGGACGATGTCCTGAAGTACAGGGAGGCAGGGCTGGCAATCTATACGGCCGCATCTGCCGCGTTCGGTGAAGAGAACGTACGCCACGACAGGCCGAAGATACCTGCGAGTCAGGTAGCGTTCCCCGTCCTCGAACCGGATGGGAGGATCGTATCCTCCCTCCTGAAATCAGATGCGCTCCGGCATATTCCTGAAGTTGCGGTGGATACGGTGTACATCCACCCGGCGTTGCTCGATGCCGGAAGAGCATGGTTGAACGAGAATCGCGAAAGCATTATCGAGTCGGGATCAGAACTGGAGGATACGGCATGAAACAGATACAGAGAGATGGACTGCTGTTTGAGCTCATCGATGAACTCACGAACTACGGGAGCTGGTGCGGGGAGACGCATATCCAGAAGGCCACCTACTTCCTCGAAGCGATGATGGGGATACCTCTGGGGTTCCCCTATGTGCTGTACAAGCACGGCCCTTTTTCCTTCGACCTCTCAGACGAGCTGGCATCGATGCGGGCTGACGCCCTCCTGGAATGGGAGATCAAGCCCGAGCCGTACGGGAACGCCCTCAAGACAACAAACGTGAGTGCCGGGTTAAAGGCAAGGATGCCCCGGACGCTCGCGAGGTACCGACCTGCGATATCCTTTGTTGCCGAAAAGTTCGGGACGCGCGGGGTGAAAGACCTCGAGAAGATCTCCACGGCCCTTTACGTGACAAACGAGGCACCGGGCCAGGGGTGCGAGGCCAGGGCACGGCGGATCACTGAACTCAAGCCTCATATCACCCTTGATGAAGCAAAAGAGGCGGTCAGCTTCGTTGATGAGATGTTTCGGGAAGCGGAGCCGGTGATCAGGGAGATTGGGGGAGGGGAGACCTGAGCCTCGGGAGTTTGCTGCCGGGCCGGCCAGGAGAAGATCGAGCACCTCCTCGATCGCCAGCTACGTGGCGATCCGGCGCCCAGATTCTCAACACCGCCATCATTCCAGTCCTTCCCCTGGATTTTACCTGCAACCAGGGGAACGAGCTGGAAACTTCAGATCTTGCCATGCCGTATCGCAGAAAGTAAAGCTGCGGCCTGCATTGGATCGGCTCCAGGACGCCCTCTGGAGGAGATATGAGGTTCAAATACGCCACCCTCCGATTTATACCCGGCTTCGGTGATCTGCACAAGGTCTGCCCGTTTCCAGGTCCATTCTCCCTCCAGGAGGCGCTGGCCAAGGCCATCCTCGATCTCGGCCAGGGCAAACCTGAGAACAGTTGCGGTCCCCCGGAGGATGCGCGGGATGTTGTTCTTCCCCCGCATGCCGCCCATCGGGATGCATTCGATGAATTCATCGGCGGGGGAGGCGTTCGGCGGGATGAAGGAGCGGGCCACGCTTGAAAGTTTCGTATGGCTTTTATCCGAGAGTGCTGCGTAGATCTCACCACGGTCCTTGATGGTGATCCGGGAAGTATCCCCGAGGGTCTTCCTGATCATATACGGCTTCTCCAGTTCTTTTAAGCGTTTCAGGACGGCTTCATCGCCGAGGCCGAAGGCCCACTCCATCCCGAGCCCGGGGTCTTTCATGAGGATGAGCCCGAGCCACTCGCTCTCCAGCCCCATCCTCAGGCAGTTGCAGGACTGGGTAATCAGGCCTTTTTCCGCGAGGATCTTGCCTGACAGGAAGTAATTGTAAGCGTTCACGAAGAGGCACCTGAGGAACTGTGGATGAAACGTTGTCTCCTCAATAAACTTCCGATAAGCGCGAAGGCTTTTTGATACGGTCTGACTGGGAGAAGGCGCCATGATCAGGTGTGCTGTAGAGTATTAGATATGTTTTCCGGCTTTCAGAGTGCTGATGAGGTTTAATTTCGCAGGCCTATAGCCGCGAAGGGTAACTTCCCGATGGGAACTTCAGGGATCTCTCAAACTTTAAAGTCCAAACAAAAGTTATGTCTCATCTAGTTACAACCCTTACAGGCAGAGATAACTAAGTTTAAACGGTCGAATATCCATTTTACTTAATAACTGAGAATTATAGATTAAGGTTAGATGAACATTGCAAAAATAGTACTTTTGCGAGTTACGTGTGGTTGAGGGAATGGCAAATATCGATGATCTAATCGAATATTACGATGAAAGTCTCAATTTAGACTTCAAAGGATCTCAATATCCGAGAGAGAAACACGCAGATCTTATAAAGGACATCATCGCAATGGCAAATGCTGATACTAACGACGAGCGTTACATCATTATC
>NZ_JMIO01000177.1 GCF_000691865.1 Methanoculleus sp. MH98A
TACTACGATCTCGAAGTGCCTCACCACCGGCACTGGACCAAACTGAAAGAATAGCTCCTGTATCAGAATATTTTTTTACTATTGCTGACCATTACTCACTACGGGCTACTACTTACTCCCGGTTAGAGTACCAGTAGTGACACGATCGTGGTAGAAATGCAGACACCATAGTTACGCGGAGGAATGATTATGTCAGGACAAGAACTGCCGGATCTTCCTGGAGAACTCGAAGAATTCCTGGACAAACCCTATGGCGGTTTATTCGGGAATACCGTTCTCGCTCAGGTTGTTGAAGAGATCGTCGCCGATCCGACGATGGATTATCGGCSCGGGTACCTTGAGGAGATGACGGGCAAAAAGGCCCCCAGCATCAGAGAGGCGCTCAAGACGCTCGTCAAACTCGGACTGATCGAGAACGTATCAAGTGACGTCCAGCATCCGGTCTATCGAGTTGTCGTCGAGTCGAAGAAGTTCATTGCGCTCTCTCTGCTGGCCTATGCCGTGCTCGACGACCGGGACGGGACGGACTGCATGAACACGGCAATCCTGGATTACTACAATAGATCGCTCAGAGCAAAAGTGGAGCCGCTTGCAGTCGCGACGAACTATGCCGGCGAATGGACTACCGGAGAAGATTGCTCTGCACGGGAAGCAGAGTCAGAATATTCGATCTTCTCTGTGGGGGCGTAACCATGGAGGAGGAGCAGAAAGAGAAGAAAGATGGAGCAATAGCCGTCGATCTCCGCAAACTCTATCGGTTCGAGCCGGGAGAACTGCAGCTGGATATCGCGCACAGTTCCTACTCAAACCTTGCGTACGTGCAGGTAGCGCACAGAGATGTCTGCATCGACTTTCTGGAGATGCCCGGCGTCCGCCGGGACGGTAGAGCGCGAATAAACGGAACACGCGTCTACATGTCGCACGCCGCCGCACAGAAACTCGCTGAAGCACTCAGTGGAATTCTTGAGAGGGTGCATACGGAGGAAGGCATGGAGAGGTACGTCCCCGGGGGTCTGAGGAGGCGACCCTCAACAGAAGTTGAGCGGGAGCAAGAAGACAGACCCGTATAGAGTTCCCACATGCTGCCGATTGATTGCGGTTCACACTCGATCGCGTAGAAGCCTCCTGTCCCGGCCCCGCCTCACTGCTTCCCGGGGTCTACCCGCCACCGAAGCCTTCCTCGATGTCGTTATCCTTGGCCGCCCTACGCGCCTCCACCGTATTCCCGGTTCTGCAACACTTCGCGATGTCATCTCCGGTTCCCTTGGGTAACTTCCCCGGACTTCCGTATCCCTTCCCGTCCCTGTGCCGGCAGCCGATCCCGCGTCCACCGCGACACGCGATCCCCGGGGCGCCCGCCCCCCGGGAATGGCAACATCGTTCAGAACCCGAAATAACCTCAGACCCAGAGCGGTCGGCTCGTAGAACACCTTCCGCTTATCGGCAAAATCCTCGAATTTGGCGATCTTCCTTGCCACAAGCCCGCCGTCGACAAGACCTTTCAGAACCGGGCCGATGGTGTTAGGGTTCGCTTTGAACTCCTCTTTAATCTCATTGAAGTACTTCCTGCCCTCGAGCACCAGGGCAATGTACACGGCCCACCGGAGATCGCTATTCAGTTCCGTCACGGCAGCCCGGGCCTCGTAGGGGACTTCGTTCAGGAATTCTTCAACGACTGCCTGCTCCATACCACACCTCAACACGGACATCGGTTACATCCGACTAACTGTTATTAATCCTACCGCCAATATAAGTTAGCATTCTGTAACTAATGGTTATAATATCGCAATGATAATACTTTCTTAATGGCACTCCCGGGGGGACGCTCGAATAGAGAATATACACCTCGCATTCGCTTCGAGAGATTGAAGCGAGAGTTCCCCATCGGCATTTACGGCTCGTTTTACCTGGAGAGAAAGAACGACCTGATCAGGCTGAGGGATGCCGTCAGGCAGTATGGTTACCACAATGCATGCATATCGGAAGACTTAGACGACAGACCTCAAGAAGCGCGAGATCCACCTGACCCCATCT
>NZ_JMIO01000178.1 GCF_000691865.1 Methanoculleus sp. MH98A
GTACCTCTTCGACCACATCACCGCCGTGAGCGACAATGATGCAGATACGTTCAGGAGGAGGTATCATCTCAAAGAGGGGATGATCAGTGTCGTTCCTTCGGGGTGCAACATCCGTTCGAGGATGTCTGATGGGGCAAGAGATAAGATTCGTGAAGAGATGGGGCTGCACCCCACGGATGTTGCCGTATTCTTCCACGGCCTCTACGGGCATCCGCCGAACCGGGAAGGGTTCGATCTTATTCAATCGTATATTGCCCCTCATTTTGCCGATACTGACCCGGACGTATCCTTTGTCATCGGTGGAACGCAGGTTCCGGAGTTTGAAGAAGCAAACGTCAGATCGCTTGGATTCATTACCGATATCCAGAGTATTTCCGGTGCGGATATCGCTATTGTACCTCTGAAAAGCGGAGGGGGAACGAGACTGAAGATATTTGATTATATGAGCGCCGGCCTCCCGATCGTGACCACGAAGAAAGGAATCGAAGGGATCGATGCTGAAAATTACGAGCATGCGATCATCGTCGACGACATCGACGAAGAGTTCATAGCGGGGATCAGGTATCTGATAGAAAATAAAGACGAACGGAAGAGAATTGGGGATAACGCTCGAGCACTGGCCGAAGCGAAATATGACTGGCGAATAATCGGAGGGAAACTGGAAGACCTGTATCGGACGCTGGTTTTGGAGTCAGGTGCCCGTCATACCGGCGTCGTATAGATGGTGCCATGCAGATCCGAAACCCCGTTACGCTAAACGACTGGAGGATCCCGAGTTATTTCATTGTGGTTCTGGGGCTCCAGCTGGGGCTGCTGTTTATACAACTCCTGGGGACTACGAACTCGTCTGCCCTGTTTCTGCAGGCGATCCTGGGATTTGCCTTTTTCTCATTCATTCCGGGTATAATCGTCCTCAGAATCATGAGGATACACCGTCTAAGCACCCTTGAGACGCTTCTCTACGCAGTTGGATTGAGTATAGCAATCCTCATGTTCACCGGATTGCTCATGAGTGTGCTTTATCCCCTGGTTGGGATCTCCCGGCCGCTCTCACCCGGTTCAACCCTGCTGACCGTCAACATCACGACATCGATTCTGCTCTTGCTCAGCCTCGCCAGGGATCAAAAGTCCCCCGAACCGGGCTATATCGATACGGGGGCGTTTCTCTCAAGACCTGCACTTCTCCTGTATCTGGTGCCGTTACTGACAATTATCGGGACTTATTTTGTAAACCAATATCACAGCAACGGAATTCTCATGCTGGTGATCGCGTTCATCGCGGTTATACCCGTACTGGTTGGATTAAACCGGGTGATCCCGGAAGTGCTGTACCCTCTGGCGATTTTATCTGTTTCCATCTCGCTATTGCTTCACACAT
>NZ_JMIO01000179.1 GCF_000691865.1 Methanoculleus sp. MH98A
TAGAGTTCCAGAAATAGCCAGATCTCAAGAACTCCCGTAAAAAAGAAGGCTTTAGCATGTTAATGTAATCCCCTCTTGCGTGAGGCTGTGAATATCCGTGAATGTGGTTAATAATTGATCCATACACAGATGTCCTTACAAGGGGCCACAAAAAGACACCATTCGCATTATATTCCCACAGATTGGCATCTTCCTCTATCGTCAACAGCCTTTTAAGGGAATCTGGTAATTCGGACACCATTTTCACCATGATTAACGGTTTTCAAGGGGTGATCTGACAGAGGGAAATAAGTACTCTATCATATACCTGTATTTACCTAAGCAATGTTAGAACAAAAAAGTATCCCGGAAGTGCCCATTCGAGGGCTAAGCCTGCGAGTGCTATGCAGGGGGGATAAAGGCGTTCGCAAATTTTATTGTAAATATCTACTTACAGTGACGTTAGTCAAGAACGTTCCTAATTTTCACTGTATCTTAACCCTAAATATCTTGGTAATTGTTGCCCACCTAGAGATCGACTAGCTCTCCTGATTCTACTGAAACCCTTTTATGAAGCGCTCACGACCGCGGCACAGCATAATCGAGAAAGCACTAAACCTAGGCACCGGCATAGATTCTTTATGCGTTACATCGTCACCGGTGGTGCCGGCTTCATCGGCTCCAATCTTGCGGATACGCTGGCACAGCACCACGACGTCGTCATCATCGATAACCTCGCCACCGGGCGGCGGGAAAACATCGAGCACCTTCTCAACCACCCCCGGGTGACGTTCGTCGAGGGGAGCGTCACCGACCTCGACCTGCTCATGAAGACCTTCCCGGACGCAGACGGCATCTTCCACCAGGCGGCCATCCCTTCCGTGCCTCGGTCGGTGAAGGATCCGCTCGCCTCGAACGAGGCGAACGTGACCGGCACGCTCAATGTGCTCGTGGCGGCGAAGGACTGCAGGGTGCCTGCCGTCGTCGCTGCTTCCTCCTCTTCGGTCTACGGCGACACCCCAGTTCTCCCCAAGCACGAGGGCATGGTTCCAAATCCGCTCTCCCCCTACGCAGTCACGAAGTTCGCGGATGAGTGCTACGGAAAGGTCTCTGCCGACCTCTACGGCATCCGGACGGTCTTCCTGCGCTACTTCAATGTATTCGGCCCCCGGCAGGACCCGAACTCCGAGTATGCGGCGGTGATTCCGAAGTTTATCACCCGGCTGCTTGCCGGTGAGCCGCCGGTCATCTACGGCGACGGAGAGCAGACCCGCGACTTCACCTTCGTCGCCGATGTGGTGCAGGCGAATATTAAAGCGATGGAGAGCGACGCCCGGGGGGTCTTCAACGTCGCCGGGGGCCTTCGGATCAGCCTTAACGATCTCGTATCCCTCCTGAGGGAGATTACCGGCACGCGGTGCGACCCGATCTTCGAGGCACCCCGTGTGGGCGATATCCGGGACTCGCTCGCCGACATCACCCTGGCGCGGGAGACGTTCGGGTACGACCCGCAGTACACGGTTGAAGAAGGGCTCCTGCAGGCGGTGGTGTGGTTCCGGGAGCAGGTGTAAGACTTTGATTGATAGATCTCCTCGATTTAGCTGATGGTTACACAGAATTGCCATGAAGCGACTGGATACGCTTCATCTTCTCCTCACCGTGCGCGCCTGTTAGGACGGTCGTCACCCAGTCGTACGGCCCACCCTGGAAAATACTTCAGAATGCGGCCGGCTTCTCAAAGTAAGGTGTTCCGAACCGTAGTTTCCACTTCGTGCCATCCTATGTTAGCAGGAAGAATCATAGTCTTAAAGTAAAACCCGGGGAATATTCTACACTATCGGAACTTCCGGG
>NZ_JMIO01000180.1 GCF_000691865.1 Methanoculleus sp. MH98A
ACAGCGTCACGGCCAGGAGATCCGAGAGGAGATAGACCGCGAGCGATATCGCAAACCCGGTAAAGCCGACAAAGAAGATGATCGAGTAAAAACCCTCCCTGATAACACCCTCGTCTGTCTCTGCGGCCAGAAACCGGAGAAACGCCATATGAAGTCCGACCAGGGCAAGAGGGGAGAGGAGAGAGATCGTGACGTTGATCTGTGCCCAGATCCCGTAGCTGTCGGGCCCCAGCATCTTGGTGACGATCGGGAGAAGGAAAAAACCCCCGAGACTGATGAGCATCTGGGTTACCGCTATGAGACCGATATCCCGCGCGACTTTTTTGTGCGACATCGTGGCATCCCGGTGTTCAGGAGGAGACAGCAGCACTGATGCCGTTCACGGCTAAAAGGTACCCGTCGGCCGATGTGCATGGACACACGGTGCAGGAGAACGATGATGATCGAAGGCTGCGCAACGGGCGGGATCGCCACCCCTGAACCGTGGGCTTACTCAGAGTAATGCTCATACCGGCCGGCTGCGATCGCCGATGATGAGGCGACAGCCCATACTGAATCCTATCGCCCGATCATCGTTTCATCCGCGGTCTGCCATGAGGATAGCGCAGCCCGCCGCTGCCGACCAGCCTCGCCAGACGACTGCACGTTCTCGGGATCTGTACCATGTTTGGAAGAGGGTCGTCCAGACAGAGGTTGGTCCGTGATCGCGCGTCAAAGCACTCCCGTATCATATTGATGCCGGATGCCGGGTGAGCACACAGGTGGACCATGTCTTCGGGAAACGGCCACCGGAACGTCATCCCTGTATCGTATCGGAAAACCGGATCGATATCGCCATTTAATGCCATATTGACCAGCAGAACCGGGAAATTAACGCCGGAGGCGATAGATAGATCGAGAGACCCCCAGAACTTCGGATTGATCTC
>NZ_JMIO01000181.1 GCF_000691865.1 Methanoculleus sp. MH98A
TTGCCTGCATAGCCTCTTTCATGTGTTTTGTGAGGGCGATCACCGCGCTGGCATTTCTCAGGATCACCTTAGCAGTTAATTTGGTGAACCAATCCGGGAGATAGACGTCAGACCCTCTCCCATATATCACATAAGGGATCTTCAACAGTCTGTTCGAGAGGAGAGCTGGCATCCCGCTTCCGAAGCTCTGTGCATGGACAATATCTGGCTTAATTTTTTGTAATGTCCTGACGATATCGACCCAAAAAGCAAGCACACCGACAAAGCGGATTCTGACCCTGGGCAAACGATGGATGTGAAACCCCTTCTCACAACTCTTCTCAGGCAGGCCCTCATCCAGGGATGTGATCACATGTACCTCATGCCCGTGTTGTGCTAGGTGCTCTGCTATGTAGTACGTTGCAATCTCTGTCCCGGCGAGCCATTTTGGGGGGAAGAGATTAACTAGAATTGCTATTTTCATTATGAGGCCCTCTTAGTAAAGATTCTGCGGCTTGAAGTTGTCACTTGAGGTACAGGCGTTGAAAAACTAGATTCTGCACCAATGGGCACCTCCGTCTTTGAGTTGATGTCCATTTTTCATTTCCAGACAAGGGATTTTGTATACAGATACTTTCCACTTGGCATTTTGGGGATATCGTCGACGAAATCCCATTTGATCTTACATCCCTGCCCCATAACGAGGCGTATTTTTGCATTGATATTGCTCCTATAATGATCTGGCACTTCGCCTTTGGGGACTGCCAAAATTTTGATATTATCGTAATCCTCTTGAATTACCTGGAACTTCTCTATTTCTCCTTTATTGCAAACAACGCCCAGTAGATGAATAAAATATTCTGCAGGCACTGTTGTACCATTATTCAGT
>NZ_JMIO01000182.1 GCF_000691865.1 Methanoculleus sp. MH98A
ATCAAAAAAATATCCATTGGTAGAATTTAGATAGCCATTATTTGATCAGCCCCAAGTCTTTTCTTAACTGTTTCAACAGTTCCAGATAATCTTCACTCCGCTTCGCCTCCTCCGTCGACTCGTCCACTTTCCTTGTGGCCTCCTCGACGAGCGCCATCAAGCATGCCGCACAGTAGAGGGCATCGTGGAAAATGACATCACAGAAAAACTTCAAATTCCAGAGGGGTTGACCATGGCCGAGTCTACTGAAGTAAACGCTTAACAGACACGGAATGATTGTGTGAATTACTTTTGATTACCCCAAGCGTATTTTTGAAGCCAAATTGCTATCAAACATCCGATCCCTCCAAACACTACTATCAAGAAAAATAATTGTGAGATTAATGTTGGTTTTAGAGTTTTCGGGCTCAGTTCCACTCGAATTGTAGTGTTTTCAACCACAGTGAAATTTTTGGTGTCTTGCTTTACCAACAAATATGGTATGACGTCTTTCTCAGCCGTTATTGAATAGTCCTTATAGCCGATATCAAATACGTATTGGAACCCTTCTATGTTATCCTCAAAGGAGTACCGATTTGCCCCGATTGGTTTTACTTTAATCCGATCTGTAGGTTCTAAGAAGCTAACTGACACATTGCCAACATTAGCATATCTTGATGAAACAT
>NZ_JMIO01000183.1 GCF_000691865.1 Methanoculleus sp. MH98A
CATCCTGTCCTGTCTCGCCCGACCGGTCTCCGGATATGATATTCTGCGCGAGATCAACGAACATTTTCATGTGCTCGTCCCGATGGCCCGGATCTACTCTTATCTCTATGATCTTGAAAAGCGGGATTTCCTTGAAACAAGAACGGAGGGGCGTTCAAAGGTGTATGTGGCGACCCCGGCCGGTGAAGATTACATTCGTCGAAAGAAACAGGATATCTTTGCTATCCTCAAGTTTATCATTGAAGACGGGTAGTGGGACGATGATAGATGGCATGCATACCTGCCCGGCCGATCGACCCATCTGTATGCCTTCTGCCGGATTTTGGCCTCACCATACGGGAGGCCACGGAATCACAAGCACTCTTGCCATCCTCAACTCTGTGTGGGCAGGTGCCCGTTGGCACGACCTGCCGGTACGGCCGTCTGCAACCGGCACGGGTGCCGTGAAGAGTCCCCGTGGAGCAACGGCGCGAGACCCGCTCGAACTGGTCTGCGGAGATCTAACCTCTGTGAACGTTCAACGTTCTGTATGCCCCTGTACCGTTTACGGCGCGAACACGCTGCCCCTCATGAGGCAGCGAGATGTCTTAATGTCTGGATAAAATGAGTATGGACTCGGATCTCTCTCCAAAGAAGAGGATTGTCATTGTCGAAGATGATGATCACGTCGCCAGGCTACTAGAGGATTCGTTGCGGCATAATGGATTTACCGTTCCAGCAGTCTTTAGAAGTGGGGAGGACGTACTCCGGGAACTGCCGCGTCATAATCCCGATCTCGTCCTGATGGACATCGTTCTTGATGGACGCATAGACGGCATCGAGACCGCGGAGCAGATCCTCGATCTCTTCCAGATTCCTGTCGTCTATATCTCACAGCCTATTCCAATGCTGAAGTGATCCGGCGAGTGA
>NZ_JMIO01000184.1 GCF_000691865.1 Methanoculleus sp. MH98A
GCAAACGTACCCCTAGTTCCACAAACTCATACAAAAGAAAGTATGCAGCAAAATACCGATCTTCCCTTTTAATTAACATCTTGTAAAAAGGAGCTAAGTACGCTGAAAAACTAAGCATATATGTAATTACCAATGCAAAGAGAATATAACCAACCTCCTTTTGGTACAAGGACAATAAAAGAGCTGTAAATAGAAAGAGAGACAGTCCATAGGTATAACCAAAAGATAGCAAATTAGATGTACCCGCCTCCCGCCACCTTAACTTTTGTCCTAGAAAACCGCGAATACTACTTGCGCATTTTGTGTACACATATATATTTGGATCATAATGTACTTTCAACCCTTTTTTCTCTCCGCGTTTTATAAAGTCAGATGTTACTGAGGTTTTACCTTCGTTAAATCCACCCACTATATCAATAATCTCTTTTTTGAATGCATTGTTGACCCCTGTCGAAGGGATTCCCATTACCCCCCCATATTTATATTTAATTAAATAGCGAGCGTTTTGGACTTTTTCCAACCAACTTTTGGGGTTTTTGGCATAACATGCACCAATAACCATGTCGTAATATTGCAAATGTCTCACCATTCTTGAAACCCAGTCTCTGTTAACTACAGCATCTGCATCTGTAACTAGGACGTATTTGCCCCTTGCAGATCTTAATCCATGGTTCTGGGCACTCGCCTTGCCTCCATTGGGTTTGGACAATGCAATAACATTTTCGTACTTTGTCTGATATAAAGTGGCAATGTCAGAAGTTCTATCAGTACTCCCGTCGTCCACAATAATTATTTCATACTGAGTTCTAGGGAAGTCAACATCAATAATTGAATTTA
>NZ_JMIO01000185.1 GCF_000691865.1 Methanoculleus sp. MH98A
ACTCCCTGAAACACTCTTTTTTTCGGTCGGTTCGGCCTCCCCTCAATCGGATATCTCCGACGGCTGAGTTTTACCGGGTTTATGTGAAATCAGTCGCCCAACCTCGGTCAAGCTGCCTAAAGAAAAAGGCCGATCCCGGGGACAAATCAGGCCCTCACGTAGAGGCAGGGCATCTGTAACCGGACGTCCGGGCCGTCATCTTTGAAAAAAACGATGGGGGGATCGCCCCCCGCCGCGGTTATCCGGTCAGACCGGCGAGAGATGGCAGGTGCTCTCTGCCGTCATACGTTACGCTGAAGTGTTCTTCCGGGTAGTATGTTCGTATTCAGTCCCTGAACAGTACCTGATACGTTACCGATTCTGCTCCAAAAAAGTCCCTGCAAAACTCCGCTGCTTTCGCGGGCTCGTATTCCTTGCAGCTGAAGATGTCGAGGTAGGCCGCGTTGGTCTCGTTCGCGAAGTGACCGGAGACGAGCGATGTCTCGATGAGCTGGGTCATGGAAAACCCTGCGACCCTCTCGTTCGGGCCGAAGTGGATGATCTGCGGTTCGCCAAACCTCTTCATGTCGATGAGGTCGCACAGTTCGACGATGAACCGGTGGATCTTCTCTGCGTCCCTGATCGTTGCCGGATCGCACCCCTTCAGGTCCACGCTCGTGTACAGCCCCCAGCACCCGCGTTGTTTGAACTGTGCAACGATCTCTACGTCGCTTACGGTCTCTGCCATAACGTTGCTTGCAGCAGCGTTGTTTGCCATTACTTTACTAGCCATGATCTCACCTTCGAGACAAACTCTGATCGAATGATCTCTGTAGATTTTGATAGTTCTGATTTTAAACTTATCCATGCTGCTAATGAAAAATAGCCCTTATTTCCCGGTTAGGCGTGAGCAATTCCGGGGTATCCTAAATTCTAAGGCACATTATTGACAGATTTTTAAATCGGTGGCTTTACTCGACCAATTCGTCATTTAGTAGTCAAAAACCAATACAAGATTCATACCAAGTATGAATATCCCCTGACCGGAAATTTTTTCCACGGACTTTGCTCCGGGGGTTTTCAGGCAGAAGGGGCCTTAAAAGACAGAT
>NZ_JMIO01000186.1 GCF_000691865.1 Methanoculleus sp. MH98A
TTCGTGTGCTGCGACCGAGAGGAAATTGGTTCTCAGTTCAACTTCGCTCTCCAGGACAGTTGCTGCGGATCTCTCCTCGGGGACATCAGTTGTTACACCGGGCTTCTTTACTTGATCGTCGTATGGCATGCGCTTGGGAGTACCTGTAAGTGTTCGTTTCAACTACTTTTCTTTCGAAGGAGCAGCGCATTCAAGGGATGCGCCCGGGTATGGATAGTCTCAACCCATATTCCGCTGAGCCAGTGGCACTTCTTCCCGATCACAGAGAGAAACCCTATAGGGGAAATTATGTGAACGATTATATTAAACAGACCCAACTTATCATTTTTTGATACATGATGTGGAATATCAAGGCATAGTCTTGAAACGGAGGCTCTTGTATCATTCGGTGAAGATCTGGTTCACGGTATATGCCCAGCAGTGAGCATGATCTTTGACAGGCCACCGCACCCGACGATGATCCTCCGCGACATTTCGTTTTTTGAAACAAACGATGAAAGCATGCACATGTTTTTTCCATATCGTGGCTAAATGAGAATTCGTGGGCGGTCCCCGCATGCCCCGAATAGATCCCCAGGATGATGAATCTAAGAACTGTATCTTCCCGGTTCTATGAGGCGTAACAGATATGATGGAGACATCAGTGCAGTATAAGCCTTACACACCATACGATGCAGGCGGTCCGAGCCTGAAACGCCATCCTCATATCTGTTTGGCATCATAACGCTCTCTCAGCACTTAAACATTGGAACGGCAAAGGAGGAAAGCTGCTCTATACCTTCTGTTACCATGGTGTTACGGCAGTGGTGTCGATAGCAGGGAATGCCCCCCCGATGATCCCGGCAGTTAAGTGGCAGTACCGGAAGATCCTGATCAGGTTCGCTCCCAAGTTACGGTTCTTCCAATGAACTACAAGAAGAACCTGACACCGAGCGACATCAAGCGGACACCAACTGCCCGATATACCCGTCTGATAATTCAGCTTGCCCTTCTCAGCAGAACCAAGAACCTGCGCATGGTGCCGTAGGGCAAGCGGAACCCCCACCATCCTGCGCCCGGTTAACATGAGCGCCATAACCGTATCCATAGCAGGGAACGGTGAGAATCTGGCACAGGTCGCGAAAAGCATTCACGACTGTGTTGCGTGTCCTCGAAGGCTCCTTTTTAATGTCAGCTGAATGAAATTTCCTGAAATAATCATTGCTGTAGTGTATCTAACCGGAACCTTTTTATTTGAGTGAACGGAACTGAATGTTTGATCAGATCGCCCATCATTCATTATCTGCGTCTGTCCCTGTAATACCAATCGGTGGCTCTCTATGGTGTGTACTCTATCGGAAACAAACAATATTGAGAACGCGGTGCTGTTGTCGCACCTGCTCCCGCCAACAAGCCTGTTGCTCTACTCGAAGGGTGTAAACAAGTACCACTACTTTGTTCAATACCTGTATCAGGGGCTGCAACGATCCGAACACTGCCTGTACGCATACTACCATACAAGACTACGTACGACTCTGCAATCGGACATTCGTGCCGGGAAAATTTCTGTCCTGGAACTGCAAAACTCCATCGACAAAGTGCCGCAGAGTATCTGCCGAATCTCCGAAGATGGAGACGAGAGTCAAGGGATCAGGTGCTTGCTGGACTTCTCCAGGATCGACGACATGCAAAAGATCATGGCGGTGAAGCACCAGATCCTGCAGATGCAGGATGCGAGTCTTCCCATATCCGCTCTGCTTGCATTCGACA
>NZ_JMIO01000187.1 GCF_000691865.1 Methanoculleus sp. MH98A
GGTCCTGATTCTCCAAATGACAAGTTTTGGAAATCAATCATCGAATGTAAAACTCCCCATCCTTGTTGTGCATATGCACCACAGTGAGGGCAATTAAAGGCACTCAACCCTTTTTCTGGATTAACAAAGCGAGAGGACATTGGGATCAAAATGATATTCTCTAATGGGCATATTCAATCTTCCTTTTTCTTCGGTAACTAAAATTGAGTATGTCATACGAAAGATCCGCGAGATATCCGCCCTTTCTCTTCAGCAACCCGTCCCCGATGCCCTACATCACTAACCCCATATTCCATGATCCACCACATCAAGCCACCTACTGAATAACTTTATTTTGAGCCCGGATCCAGATCACCCAATCATAAACCTAAAAACTACTCAATATCTCCTAAGATTTGCTTACAACGCCATAGATAAATTTATTTAACTGTTATAGACAGTTGAAGATATGGGCGAGACGCTAGAACACCCCTCAATCAATCCTCAGAGGGAGTTCGCTAAAAGGAAGATCGGTCAGATCATCGATAATATAACGACCAAGGGGGCGCCCTACTGGCTGTTTTTCTACTTAGGAGTCCCCCTTTTTCTTCTTGCAATATTCTACCTCGTCCCGCAGGACATGAAGGATGCCATATTCATCATGCATATTCCTCTTACAAACCTTCAGTCTCTCCTTTTACATGGCTATACACACTCAGGACAGAACCATATTCTGGGCAACGTGGCTATGTACCTTGTTGGAATCACGTTCGTGTTTGCATTTGAGGATAATAAGAAAATATTGACTTACGCCTCAGTTCTTTTCTTTACCCTTGTGATCTTGCTCTCGGCGGGTCTATCCCTGGTCCTCTTTGAGATGAAGGGTGTTTCAGGGATTACTTCTCAGGGGTTTTCTGCTGTCGTTGCCGCGTTCTATGCGTACGGCTTGTACAGCTTGATCCGATACATGTTCGAGGAGCTTAACCTTTTGAACATACCCCCGATTGGAATGATGAATACCCCTCAGAAGATTGTTTTTGGCGTTCTGATAGCACTGTTTGGCGTTGCTCTGGTTGTTGTTATCCAGAGCAGCTTACAGTGGGGACAGTTCATCGTGTCCGGGACAACGTTCAGTAACGGCATTGCTCACTTTGCAGGCTTTATCTCGGGACTTTTGATCCCGGCACTGATATCACTGAAATACCGTGATCGGCTGGGTGAATATACACTGGCTTATAATGTCCTGGTGGCGCTATCTGCTGCTTTTGGGGTCGTTTTATACCTGAAATATCTGCTGTAAAACGACGACTCTCTTTTCAAAGCACAATTTTTAGTGGATTTGCGCTCAGATTGTTGATGTCGGCACTGGTCGGCAAGGACATTTATATGAATTTTCGACGAGCAGCGTTCAGGAAAACAAACCGTGGGATCAATGCATGCGGTCCGCGCAATTTATGCAGCAGGTTGCTGCACAAGTATCACGCCCGGATATTCCTGTGCAAAGCAGAGAGTTGCACTTGAACTGTT
>NZ_JMIO01000188.1 GCF_000691865.1 Methanoculleus sp. MH98A
CTGGAGCGCCGCAGGTGCGATGACGACGTTCCGCCAGGAACGGAGTTTGAGGGCCGCAGGTGCGATGGCGACGTTCCGGCCAGGAACGGAGTTTGCGGGCCGCAGGTGCGATGACGACGTTCCGCCAGGAACGGAGTTTGAGGGCCGCAGGTGCGATGGCGACGGGCCGGGGGGTGCGTCGGGTGGGACGCAACTGGCCTTAGTGCAGGAGTTCGAGAAGAACAAGGTTTTTCGAGGAGACAGGGGAGGGGGCATGCCCCCTTCCCACCTGACGGTGGTCGAGCTCCGGGCGTTCCGCCCATCACACTCCCCGTCAGCCCCTCCCCAATGGCGATAAGCGACTGGCCGAAGGGCAGGAGCTCGAGCACCGCTAGGTGCGCAGTCCACTGGAAAGCCGTGCATGGGAGTTGCGACGCTTCGAAGAATAGCGCTCTTGATCGAAGCCGGCGGCATGCCCGAGGCACGAGCTCCATCAGATGCGAGCATCAAAAAGACCCGCTTCAGGCCCGGACACTCCGCTGGCACATACCGGCAGGATGTCCCAATAGACGAATCAGACTCCGACTAAAAATCAGGGGCCCTCCGGCCCCTATAAAAAGAACGTAACGGAAAAACGGGATTACATTATGGTTTCGAGCCGCTGCTCCAGGAAATCAAGCCCTCTCTTGATGTCCTCGACGGTCTTCCCGCCGGTCAGGATGATCTTGCCGGAACTGAAGAGAAGGGCGACGATCTTCGGATCGTCGATCCGGTAGACGAGTCCCGGGAACTGCTCGGGTTCATACTCGATGTTCTCGAGGTTGAGGGTGATGACCACCTTGTTTAAGTTGATGTACTTGCCCATGTCGTACGAACAGACGATGTTCGTGACCGCGACCTGCGGCTCGTCGTAGGTATCGACCCCGGCATCGCGGAGCGACTGCATGATGATACCAAGGCCGTCATGCAGGTCCTGGTTGTTCCTGATACCGGTGAGCACCACTTTTCCCGAGGAAAATATCAGGGATGCGATCTTGGGTTTCTCGATGCGGTAGACCGCCCCGGGGAACCGCTTCGTATTCAGTTCGCAGTTTTTTATTTTATCAGATACGTTTTCGAGGTCGATCGCGTCGGCAATCACCCCGGAGGCAACGATGTTCTCAATTTT
>NZ_JMIO01000189.1 GCF_000691865.1 Methanoculleus sp. MH98A
ATATGACGTGTGTATAATCCAAGACGCGAACACAATAACCAGCACGAGAACCACTACACCTAAATACTGTCTTGGCACGGATTTAAAAACTTTAAACAGCGAAAATATGCCGATCGCTGCAAGTATGACAAAAAATGGCTGTAACGTTTGATACACATAAAATGAAACACCTAAAAGTGGGATAAATAAAACAGAAGTACATAGCAAAAACCAATCTGTGAATAATTTTGATTGCTTAAAAATGACCGCTATCAGGCCAATCACAGAGAGCGGCAGCAAGGCGCCCAACCTCGCGGTCATACATATGCACGTGCCTATGAGATAATGATACCATGCATCACCCTTGAGCATTGTGAAATGATTGTACTCCTGAGCCCATGCATTCTGTATAAAGAAAAATTGCAGTGTAAATAATAAAATAACTACGATAACGAGAAGGTATGGTAGATACTTCAGATAAATTTTGTGATGATTATTGCTTACGAATCTTGCTAAAATATATCCTAGAACCACTAACACTAACAATATAAACATTTTGTGTAGTGCAGCCAATGTCAGACAAAGTATTACCAATATCAAACAGTAACGATATGATAGACGTTCGTGCCACCTAAGCAAACCCCAAACGAATAGTGGCATCAACATGAAAAATATGCCTCGTGCAGAAACCGTCCATAACGTAAACACAATAGTTAATGGAGCCAAGGAAAATAGAAGAGCCACAAGGTATCGGAAAGAGAGACGATCACTGAATCCACCTGCTAATAAGAATGACGTAAGCACCCCAAATAATCCAAAGATTAATGA
>NZ_JMIO01000190.1 GCF_000691865.1 Methanoculleus sp. MH98A
GACTGGGTTTTCACCAGATTTGGGATCTGAAGGATCAATGTATTTGGAACTACGAATTGAAAAAGCGTCACGGATTATCTCTAAGCATCTGTGAGCATCATCGATGACAATAGCACCAGTTTCTTTAATCTCTCTACCTGTTCCTTCAACACCAAAGACGGACTTGCCATTGAATAATTTTTGGCAACTTGTTATGAAAATCGCCTCACTGTTTAAAAATTCACGGGGCAAGGCGGTTGATTCTTTAGAACCCTCAACGATTCTAATCCCAAATGCCTCTGCTTGCTTGACAGTCTGTGTAACAAGGGTATTGTCTGGACAAAGGTAAAGGGCTGGCCCTTTCCCCTCATTCAATAAAGATTGAAGCATCAACAATCCGATTAACGTTTTCCCTTGCCCTGTGTGCAGTTTAACAATTGTGTCTTTTTCAGAACGATGATCTTGATCCCATGACTCTAGAACCGATTTTTGTCCTGGCCACAAGTAGGCTTTATCACCATCTTTATCCAGATTATTGAAAATTTCAATTGGGTCAATAATTTTTGCCTGTTGCGATTTTCCGAGTAACTTATTAAAGTCCAATTTAATCCCCTAATAGGTTGTATAGGTTTTGAGATGAAGACGGTGTCGATTTCTGGTGAGAGGAATGATGATGTTATAGCGCTGCTACAATGAAGCGTATAGAGAAATTCCTATAGTCAGGAACATTCGCGTTACAATTGGAGTAACATATTAGTTGGGGCTCTATCTTATCGTCCTTTTAATACTTCTAACCTCGTCAACAAACCTTCCTTCAAAGCCTCTCTCCCTTCGTTATTGTTATGATATAACAAGACCCGGTGATGATGTAGATCGAATGGGATATCACCTTCATTTTGAGCAATTGGAATTACCTCTTTCCCTAATGTATGTGCTATCCCGACCTCGTAGAAAACGTTTGGATTTCTTTGAGAAAAATCTGCAATTACTATGGCCGATGTGAAAATCAGCTCGAATATATCTTGAACAATT
>NZ_JMIO01000191.1 GCF_000691865.1 Methanoculleus sp. MH98A
ATGAAGATATCAACAAATTTTCGGGACGGGAGTTACTCATCCGGTTTATCAAGAACCGCTCA
Organism: Methanoculleus sp. MH98A; assembly: GCF_000691865.1. Classification (GTDB taxonomy): domain Archaea; phylum Halobacteriota; class Methanomicrobia; order Methanomicrobiales; family Methanoculleaceae; genus Methanoculleus. The sequence continues at coordinate 63 of NZ_JMIO01000191.1, forward strand.
TCCGAGGAACCCATACTGCTGTCCCAGCTCAAGCCACAGCTCATCCGGCTGCAACCGTCTTTTTCTGAAAAGCAACTTGGATTTTCTTCATTCAAACAGTTCATCGAATCCTTGATAGAAGATGTCGTCGAGAAGGTTGAAGCAGACCCAGAAACCGGGCATCCACAGGTATATTTGAAGGACATCGCAGAAATCAAAAGTGTCGGTATCGACAAATCTCTTCAGATTAGTGATTTTCTATACAAAAACCTCCGGTACCCGAAAGACCCTGCGGTGAGAGGCGAACTGTCTAAGCAACTCTATACATTACTCTCACCAAAACAGCCCATTTCCATGCACGATATGGCAGATCACATCTTTGAAAAAACGAACGGTACCATCCCAAAAATCACGATACGTAAATTTGTCTTTGCTCTCGGACAGGGTCGGGCATTCCACTATGCAGATCGGGATTACTCGGGACCTCTGCTTAGCAGGCCGCAGGTACTGAACGATTCGATCCAGGCACCAGATGAGATTAAGAAAATATATCTGGATAGAGTCATCGAGGTCATAGAAAGAAAGTACTCGGATATTGAGGATGAACTGTTGAAGTCCCTTCTGAATTGACTGCCACCAGCGGGTACGCGCAGACCCCTAAAAATTCTTCCTTGTTTCCAAAACTAACAAATTATTTCACCAATTCAGACCGTTAAGAGCACTCACTCCATT
>NZ_JMIO01000192.1 GCF_000691865.1 Methanoculleus sp. MH98A
GATTATATTGGAAATACCCTCAACCGTCATTAAGTGTTAAATAAAATGATCCCAATATATTTCATCGTTCTGAAATGGACCTAGGTCTGATCCGCTCCAAAGACAAAAAGTATAACATCCTATCAACAATTACGTTAGATCTGTGGCTTAAACCAGAAACTCTAAATTTTAAAGATACTAATTACTGATAATAGGCGTGTGCGCATGGAACTGATTAAAGGCAGGATACGAGAAGCTTCTTTCAGAAAGGTAAGGCGTAAATTCGAAAAGGAGTATCTCGAGATCGCAGGCCTTTCTGACAAGAGTGCGCTTAACGGATTCATTGAGCAGAAAAGAAACGAACTTTTTCTGCATGCATATAAGCACAACAAGTATTATCGTCGGGTTTTTAAGCAAATTGGCCTCATCCAGAATGGAGAGGTAGATCCCTCCAGAATCCCAGACATACCAATTTTAACCAAAGATATTATCCGAAAAAATCACACGGAGTTAATCTCTGACGACTATCACACACGAAAATGGTTCTACAATTCCTCTGGGGGCTCTACAGGCGAGCCGGTACGGTTAATGCAAGATGATGTCTATTTGAGATGGCGAACTGCAACAAATTATTACTACTATAGGAACATTCTCGATATCGAAGAACCGACAGTAAAAAAAGTATTACTCTGGGGATCTGAAAGGGATATCTTCAAGGGCAGTGTGGGGTTTAAAGCAAAGGTACAGAACTGGCTCTCTAATACCATATTCCTGAACAGCTTCAGAATGACCGAACAGGATATCGAGCGATACATTAGTACTATCAATCTTTCGAACCAGAGATTTTTAGAGGGTACGCAGGTTGCTGTACGCGTTATGCCAGTATGCGGAAAAGAAAAAGATACCGCTATATACCCCAAAAGTCGTTGTAAGCGCAGCGGAGTCACTATCTGACAGCATGAGGGAGACAATCCAGTCAAGTTTCGGAACGAAGGTGTATAACTTCTACGGATCGAGGGAAGTCAGTAACCTGGCCGGCGAATGTAAAGAAGGCTTAATGCACCCATTTATGTTCTGGAATTATCAGGAAGTTTTAGACAACTACAATCAACCCGTTAAAGAAGGCGAAGAAGGGAGAGTAATCGTAACAAATCTCTTCAATTATTCTATGCCCATAATACGATATGAAATTGGAGATATGGCTATACTTGGTTCAGGAAAATGTAACTGTGGCCTGACTCTACCCACATTTAGAGAGGTTACAGGGAGAATTACAGAGCACTTTATACTGAATAATGGTACAACAGTGCCTGCAGAATATTTTATTCATCTACTGGGCGTTGTTTGCAATAAAGGAGAAATAGAGAAGTTCCAGGTAATTCAAGAGGATTACGATAATATCAAAATTTTGGCAGTCCCCAAAGGCGAAGTGCCAGATCATTATAGGAGCAATATCAATGCAAAAATACGCCTCGTTATGGGGCAGGGATGTAAGATCA
>NZ_JMIO01000193.1 GCF_000691865.1 Methanoculleus sp. MH98A
ACTTCGAGATCGTAGTAGGTCATCCATTGGTCCGCCCACACGGGCTTTTCAAGTTTGATGACTTTGTCCCCTCCGCCGGCACGGTAGAGGCGAATGTAATCCGATCCCATTGAATCGACAAAATATTTCGCCTCAAAGCCGTTCTCTCTGCACTTCCGCTGGCAGTCCTGCACCTTCCTCATGCCGCCGCGTTTCTTTAACCATCCAAGGAAGGTAGCTCCTCTCTCTTCCGGGTCAGGCCCCTCCGGCGTAGGATGGTTGCGTTCTCTCATTGGGCGGCACCGTATGGGATATTGACGTTATGGTTTTATCAATGTTCTATTTGGGGCTCCGGCTATTTCGGGTGCTGAACGACGTTGCATTCCCGGGGGACAGGGGCTTCGGGAGTCGCGGGTTGGGGTAGAGGCGGGATCGGCTGCCGGCATGGGGACGAGAAGGGATACGGGAGTCCGGGGGAGTTACGCGCGGGAACCGGAGATGACAACACCGGGGAGTGTTGCGGAGCCGGGAATACGGTGGAGGCGCGTAGGGCGGCCGAGGATCGCGGCATCGAGGAAGGCTTCGGTGGCGGGTAGACCCCGGGGTGTAACGAAGGGGAGCCGGGGCAGGACGCTCAGGAGGAATAAAACAAGGTAATTTTGATTGACGAAACGAGTAGATCCGAACCCTCCTCGAGGGTCAAGCACGGAGGCAGGCCGGACAGATCATAGAAAATGAGGGGCAGATTCAAAATTATTGACAATTCTTACAGATTCTCGTCTTCCTCAGCAATCCGGATGTTGTAATGCATTGCGGGCAGGCTGCCGCGCCGCACTTATCGCATATCTGAGTATGATCCAATCCGTACGTTCTGTTGCAGATCGGGCATTCGACCTCACAGTCGGCGCAGAGCGGCTTACCGCATGCTGAGCAGACCCTGTCCGCGTGCTCTTCACAGAATGTCTTACCACACGAACTGCAGATCGAAGCATGATCGCTACAGACCCATTTTCCACAGACGGGGCATTGTGTAATGTGCTCGCTACAATAGGCCTTCCCGCACACCTCGCAGACGGCAGCGGTTTCCTTCTTGAAATTGATGGCACCGAGTTTGAAGTGCTTCGGGCAGTACTGTATGGTATTTTCAAGGACGGTTCCTGAATGGGCAAACACTTCTTTCGTGTAAACCGTGCCGAATGCGTTGAAGTGAACCGACCATTTGGGAACGAGAAGCATCTCGCTCTTGAAGAGTTTTATATCGCCTCTTCTCGGA
>NZ_JMIO01000194.1 GCF_000691865.1 Methanoculleus sp. MH98A
ACCTGTACTCACCACCAGCAGGGGAAGTTGATCCCCGACCTTAACAATAGGATGCGACAACACCCTTCGTTTCAGTAATTCTCCGCGAGTTATCATGGTTGGCATCGCCATAAAAGCCATCGGTTGCCGAAAATTGCAGCCAGGCCGTTTTCATGAAACACCCCCACATAACGGTCTGATAGTACCTGTTATGTTCGTAAAATTGGTAAGCTCTGTTATAGGTCTCTGTTTGGTTGGGTGCATATTCATGGGCCGCATCAAAAGCATGTCCCAATTCATGCATGGTTACAACCGCTCTGTCTTTGAGCACAGCGTCATAGGTAGAGGGATCGTCTGCCATCTGCGCCCATGCATATCTGCAAAGGCTGGGGAAGTCGTAGCCCCCTGAGGATCCAACTCCTTCAAATTCGATGGAGTCATAACCGCCCAAATACAAGCCGAGATCCGCGGATTTCGAATTTAGGTATGATTCGGGGAAATATTTTTTGAATGTTGAGAGTGAAGAGTTGATAATCTGCGGATCGCTGGAGAGCTGCTGTGCCTTCGAAGTATCATATATGGGCACGATGTTCACTCCGAGGGTGTTAAAGTCATAATTGCAATACTGGATGATGGCTGCCGCTGTATCCTGCCAATCAGGCTCGTCTGTCATCCATTTGCTATCGGTAGCAACAAGAACTCTCACAGTGACAGTTGCACGCGGATCAGCCTGTTCTTCAAGCATTTTCTTCAGCGCATATGCTTTTTCGTCGATTGCATGAGTTGAAAGAAGATGGGAGTCGATGGGGATCGTGTCGCCTTCGGGAACAATATCCTTTGATGAGTACACATATTGTAAGAACGCACTTGACGATTTCGAATCTTGCATCGAGGTGCTTTCGATGAAATATTCGGTGTAATCAATAACAATTCTGCCCAGCAGAACTTTGTTACCAACCGTAAGAAGCACTTGGCTATCTTCAACACCAGCGAGACTGCCGGTGAAGGAATGGATCCCTTTAGCAATAGCTTCTGTATCAATCGTCGTCTCCTGTAGATCCATCGTGTAAGGCTGCCCTTCTA
>NZ_JMIO01000195.1 GCF_000691865.1 Methanoculleus sp. MH98A
ATATCGGAGTTCCCGAGGATGATATCTGCACGCAGAAGAGATCGCTCGATCTTCCAGGATACTTCCGTGCTGAAAAACAGTGGGATCTTATCGTCATCAAGCACTATCCGACGGGAAGAGGGAACTTGTTGCTGTCCTTGAACTGAAATCCCAGAAGGGGCCTTCGTTCGGGAACAACATCAATAACCGGACCGAGGAGGTTTTAGGGAGCGCATACGATCTCTGGACTGCCTACCGCGAGGGAGCGTTCAGGACATCTCCCTCTCCCTGGTTAGGGTATATGCTGCTGCTTGAGGATTGCGAGGGGTCTCGAAGGAGCGTGAGGAACAATGAACCGCACTTTGAGGTATTTCCGGAGTTTAAGGGCGCTTCTTACATCGAACGCTATCGACAGACCTGTCTCAGGCTGGTGCGCGAAAGAGTCTATTCCGAGGTCTGCTACTTGCTTGCGAAGGAAGAGGATAGGGCGAAACCACGGAACTATTCCGAACCAGACGAGATTTTATCGGGATACCGGTTCCTGCGCTCCCTGTGTTCCCACCTGAGCAACTTTTACGAGATCGCGTAACGCTGTCTCTGACCCGTTGCCGTCAGCGGATCGGTTGCGGTCGCGTCAGCACCCGGAGTCATTGATCGGAGAGCGCACGAAGATGGGGG
>NZ_JMIO01000196.1 GCF_000691865.1 Methanoculleus sp. MH98A
AAGAGATTAAGGGCACCTTATGAGATCATTGTTGAAAATTCTTTAGCCTTGATCAAAGAGTGAAGCAGTTATTCCACCCCATGACGAGAGGCGGCCTCGTATTTCTCATGAACGTCTTCTATGAGTGATACTACGTATCTGCGCCTGTCGAGAACATTTAAAAAAGCCAATTCGTGTTTTTCTGCCGGGCAAAACCTCCCATCATTGCACACAAGCGTTACACCACATCTAGTACATTGCTCTTCAAATAACCTTTCAGAGGTGGCCGCAAGATCGCCCCGAGCAGCAATCGATGCTATCAAACGAGCTGCACGTTTATGCGTTTTAGCATACTCGGTAAGACCGGATAGTTCTATGAAAGGTACATGCGTACCCATGCGGACTAAATTTTCACCTGCTGTTTCCAAGATTATGTCATCTAGTCTCGCAATGCTCTCGAAACTCTTTGGATTAAGTATCATTACCCGTGTAGGTGTGATTACGATATCGAATTCCTTATCCAGTTTGAAGAATTTGTCCTCAACATAGTGTAACGAGTCGTCGACCCAGTGAGCCAAACGCTGTTTTGCTAGTCCTTTGAATTGGACGGCTTTCCGAATTGCGAGAACCTTTTCCCCATTTTGTGCATTTCCGGTTCTAAATATACAGAAGTAAGCAAATAATTTTGGAATTTCTCGGATTCTACTGGATTCAATGGGAATATTTTCCGCATTATATAGTTCAGACAGGTTTCCAAGTAAGGGACTGTCAGATGGTAACTCTAATTGAGCTCTTGACGGATAGACTTCCGCAGGATCATATTCCCTTGCTACTTCCACGCCCTCCTGCCAATTTGACAGCGTTTGCTCTAGCATTCTACGAAATTCGGCTTTTAGAGTTATA
>NZ_JMIO01000197.1 GCF_000691865.1 Methanoculleus sp. MH98A
TTGTACTAAAACCAATAAAAGACATAAACGGCCACAATCTGATAGGAAAAACTCTTTTGACACCCTATCCAATCAAAGATGGCGAGGAAGAGCGAGTCTATTTGAAAAGTAGTGTCAATGTGTCGCTATTTGGAGTTAATCTAAAAATCAAATCAACACCGTTCCAAGTTCAGGACGTTGCCGTCGGAGCGTGTGCTACAATCGCATGCTGGACATCACTGTTTCCTCTTACAAATCTATTTGGAATCTCGGCATACTCTCCAAGTGAAGTTACCGAAAAATCGGTCGCATTCCCGTCAGATAGCCGTAACTTCCCATCCGATGGCTTGACAATAATGCAGATGAAAAACTACTTCAACTCTATCGGGCTTGAAACAGATTTTATCGACCCGAGAAAACTTGTTGATTACGAAAAATATACGGACAATGATGATATTGTTGCAGATGCTGTCCGAGCACACCTCCACTTGGGGCTACCAATCATTGCCGGACTTGAATTGATAAACAGTGGTGTCCCCGTGGGCTATCATGCCGCGGTGATCACTGGTTATAAGCACAAAAATGGAATCCTCACAGAACTTTATGCTCATGATGACACCATTGGTCCCTATTGTTATGTCAAACCAAACTCCACAGGCAAACTTCACAGCTGGGTCAATGAGTGGCTAAACTCAGGATTTGAGGAAGTGCAGGTGCAAAGACTTTTGATCCCCATATATCCAAAAATCCGCTTAAGCTTCAGCAGAATTTATGATTTGTATTTAAGGTACAAACATACGTCTGAGGTGCAAATTAAGAGCGGCAACTTAGCTAAAGAAACAAAAGTTGAACTTTTCCTAACCGACATTAAGGCATATAAAAAATTCCTATCAGGGATGAGTTTCAGCACCACATTTAAAGATAAAACAGTCGTGGATAAAGTTACAACTCTCTGCAAACCTTTCCCACGTTTCATTTGGGTATTCCGCTTCCAGTGCTACGGGACTCCACACTACGACTATATCTTTGACGGCACCTCTGTCTACCCAGATCAGGTTGCAGATATCACATATAACTACAACAATGGAAACGATTCACTCACTACTGTTGTCACCTGACTTATCATTCAGTGATTACCCGCGTCACCACTGCTACCACCCCGCCGACAATCCCGGCGAACACTACCGCGGTGATGGAGAATGTGCACATCGCGATTGCGATGGGGGGAGGGCAAGTGCATTTCGCCCCGCCAAAACTAG
>NZ_JMIO01000198.1 GCF_000691865.1 Methanoculleus sp. MH98A
GTAAACTCGCTCAGCGTATTGAGCAGGGGATTGGCCGGGCAATTCGTGGCGTAAGTGACTATTGTGTTGTAATAATCATTGGGACAGACATATCAGCATTTTTCTCGGAAAACGCAAAGCGTGGGTATCTCTCTAACGAAGCCCAACGTCAAATAAAAATAGGAGAGGAGTTGGCAGAAGAATTAAAAAAGGAGGGGCCTGCTTTGAAAGCAATTGAGAATCTCATTCAGAACGTATTGGATCGAGATCCCGGGTGGAAGGCCTATTATAAATATGCTATGAGTGATGTCGATATTAAACCGATTAACAAAGCTTTTATCAACAGGATGATATTAGAACGTGATGCCGAACTCTGTTATCAAAAAAGGCAACCTCGTCAAGCAGTATCAATTATACAAAAGATTATTGATGAGGTAAAAGATCATGAGAAAGAATTGGGATGGTACTTACAGTTAAAAGCTATTTATGAATATTCTGTTGATAGGCAGAGATCACTTGACACCCAACTCAGTGCTTTTAAAACAAACCCCCGTCTTTTCAGACCTCCAGAAGGGATTCAATATACCAAAATGACTCGTGATGGAATTAGCCGTGCCCAAAGAATATCTAATTACATAAGATCAAAAGAGGGTTATACACACCTTATTCTTGAAATAGAGAACATTTTAGAGAAAATCTCATTCAAAGTACCCTCAGACACATTCGAAGAGGGGATAGATGAATTAGGGCATATTCTCGGGTTCAACACAGATAGGCCAGAAAAGAACGATGGATGCGGCCCTGATAATTTGTGGCAAATTGATGACACTCACTACTGGATTATCGAATGCAAAAATGGAGTTACCGCACAGAGGGGCATTTCAAAATCAGAAGCGGGTCAAATGAATACCAGTATTGGATGGTTTGAAGGGAAATACGAAAATTTCGAGAATATTCCCATTATAATTCATCCATCAAATAAATTCAAGGAGGATGCATTTTCTACCAAACAACTTTACTCCCTCCAACCAGAAAAACTTGAACTGTTAAAAAATAACATCAGGGATTTCTATAAGTCCATTTCAGGTGTTCCATTCACTACCATATCCCCAGAGGGGATACAATCCATGATTAAAGAATACTCACTCGATTCAGAGAGTATGAAAAAAACCCTCCTTTCGAGGGTGTCAAAGTAATACCTTATCGAAACGGGTCCCAAGCAGCAA
>NZ_JMIO01000199.1 GCF_000691865.1 Methanoculleus sp. MH98A
GTCAGATAAATTTGAGTTGCACAGGATTTATAGACGCTCTCTGACGTGTAAGTCTGGGCAACCCCTTTGTCTTCAAAAAAGTTAGCCAGATTTCTCATCACTATTTTCAACTCGTTGTAGTCTTTCCTCCTGTGTGACACCGACCAGATTACTAACTTATTTGTAAGTAATAACGAATTGACAATGATTCCAAAAGCATCGGTATCAAGCAGAGTATCAATACATTCAATCCTTCTGTGATGACGAACAACACACCGATCAATTAGCTCACCGAGCAGTGCATCGGGATTGTATGCGCCCACGTTGAAATGGCACTCAGATAGCATCCCCTCCTTTTCAGCCGACACCAAAACCTCTGAATCCACTATAGCAGTTAAGTGCCTCAAATAAGGAGTTGGATCCCGAAGTTTCAACAGTTTCGATAAGACAGCGAAAAGCCAGTTTGCATCGTCAAACGGCCAGTAATTGAGCATATCAAGTTCTGCGGGAAATATTTTCTTATTATATACAATTCTCATATTTGATTCGTGTAACTCATTGCCGTTCTTGCTGACAATACTGAGAACTACAGATTTGCCGAA
>NZ_JMIO01000200.1 GCF_000691865.1 Methanoculleus sp. MH98A
CGTGTCCATTACTCGAAAGATGAATTAAAGCAGGCATTAGAGGAGATTAAGCGGGCCATCGTCCAATGTCTCAAGCCCAAAGATATCGATATACTAACCCATCGAAAATTCGTCCGTGCTCTCCATACCAAGCTTAAAGCGAGCGATGGGATAAGTTCCCCAACAATTGACTATTTTCTTCTAAACTACGATAACTTAGTTGAAGACGCCCTGGCACTGGAACGCATCCCATATACCGATGGATTTAGAGGTGGCACCACAGGATGGTGGGATCCATGTCTTCTGGATCTGCACTCTCAAGATCATGGCTTCAATAAGCCAGTAGACATCGCTGCAAGAGTCGTTAAGATCCATGGTTCTATTGATTGGTGTCTCTTAGACGGTGAAAGCATTCCACGACGAGCTCCCCCAAACCTACTGGGAAACGGACAACTGACAAACGTAATGATCTGGCCTGCAGCAACAAAGTATCGTGAAACTCAAAACGATCCTTACGCACAGATGATAGCAATATTACGAGATACCCTCCATCCCTTGGGTGGAGACGGATCTGAGGTAGTTCTCATCATCTGCGGCTATAGTTTTGGAGATTCTCATATTAACTTCGAGATAGATCGAGCGCTTCGTGAGTCAAATCAGAAGTTGACAGTCCTTGTATTCAGCAGTGAGAAAGAACCCACGGGTATACTCAAAAAATGGATGGCTGACCCTGAAATCAGGACCCAAGTCCGGATACATTCTAATCGAGGCTTTTTTCATGGTGAGAATCAGAAGCGATCCAGCG
>NZ_JMIO01000201.1 GCF_000691865.1 Methanoculleus sp. MH98A
ATGCGAGAATAGTATAAATAACTTACTTGCAGGCGTATCATATCATTCGCAGTCTAACGATATAAACCTTTCAATTATCAACCCACTGCAGACTTACCGGAATGTTTAATGCTCCTCGGACATCCCGTCTATATACGTATTTCCCGGATCAGGGTGCCCCATGATTCCTTCCAAATCCCATGCAGATAAGGCCATATCAGCAATATCATGGGTAACGCTGAGCATATACATGCTCATCGCCGTCTCGCTCTCCCTGCTCGCGATATTCTCGTTCTACGACGTCATTCTCCAGGTAGTAGCGCTCGTTCACGCCGAAGACATGACACAGGGCATACTCGGGGTGCTGCACGCGCTCCTCCTGACCCTCATCATCGTGGAGATCCTGGAGACGGTGACGGCGTATTTCAGGACAAACAGAGTGCTCGTGACGCCGATCCTGATTGCAGGCATCACCGCAATGGTGCGGCGGGTGCTGACCTTCGGGGTCGAACCCCTCGAACCCGTCGATATCGGGATGACACTCGTGGCGATCCTCGTGCTGACGATCGCGATCGTCTATATCGGGAAGCAGGAACGCGTGGATAGCCGCTAGGGGCGGGAGCAGCGACCCGAAACGATACCGGATGGGGCGCAAAAATCCTGATTTTGAGAGCGAGGACGATCAGCGCGCCACGAAGAGCTCGTCAAACTGGGTGCGAACCTGATTCAGCCGTTCTTCCTGAATCTTGATGCT
>NZ_JMIO01000202.1 GCF_000691865.1 Methanoculleus sp. MH98A
AGAGATGTTTCCTTAAGGTTTCTGGTATTTCCATCAAATATTCTGGCGAAGTTTTTTCGTAGTATTCGCCGACGGTCATGTTCTGTCCTATTAATTGATTGATGACTGCAGTTTGCGTATCAACAATTTTCTCGCCGCTTTCTTCCGCACTCACGCACGGTACCATTGCCATCCCTGCTAATACCATTGCCAGCAGGATGACATTCCATCTGAACAGTTTCATCTGTTTCCTCCTTCAATAATTGAATTCCAGAAGCTACGGCACAACGTTTATCTGCTTGAGTAACGAGTGTTACCATGCCTCCGGGCATGCGGGACGTTCACCCATCCGATTCGCTCTTGGCCGGGTGGACCTCCCTGCGCTTCGGGATACCAGTCCCGGTACCCACGGATGAGAAATCAACGTTCCTCTATAAACGATTTCTGTCGAACCTCTCTACACGTTGAGGCCGTTCGATCCGTTTTGCTTCCGAAAACATCCCCCAGTCGACCGGTAACTCACACTGCGCCGACCGATAGTAAACCCACGCGGAAAAGGAAAAATCGATATCGGATATCGTGTCTCCGTCACAGCTACCCATTTTGCGGGAGGGCCCGGCACCTGCGCTCACCCCGAGCAACAGGCCCCCTCCACCATTGCTCGACACCGATTCCCGGGCGGCCGGCCTGCCCTCAACCGGAGAATGTGTAGAGAGGATCGACAGAAAACTTAAGAGAAGTTGTTAGAGAAGTTCTCCCGTGGTATGATGACATACAACCGCATCTTCGCACTGGTGCTGGCACTGGTCCTGATTGTGCCGCCGGTTTTTGCCGGAGGCAACGAATGTGGTGTGAACATCGCTCCGGGAGAGAATGTCCTGGAAAACGACACCGGTATTTGTGCCTTTTATTCTATACAGCAGGGGGAGACGAACGGCCACAGCGCATACGTGCCTCCCGGAAGCTCAACACTGT
>NZ_JMIO01000203.1 GCF_000691865.1 Methanoculleus sp. MH98A
TTTTAACGTGATGTGTTTTTCGAATATTCTTGCACCTAAAGCGTATGCTAATTGAATCATTAAGTCGCCATTTCCATCATAGACCGTGTGATCAGCGTAACCAATAACGAAACTAGGGTAAATAGCCTTTAACTTCGCTATTTTAGATAAATTAACATCATGTGGATCCGTAGGGAAATTTTGCATTCCATACATAATTATAGGAATATTCTCTGGCAAAATAAAATTGAGCGCATATTCTATCTCATCTATTGTTCTTCCCCCAACCCCCAATATTATAGGAAAATCCTTCAAATCTTTAATTCTCTTAAGCATTTGAAAATCATTTAGTGCAATTGAATGAAGTTCTATGGCATTAATCAGCTCACTATGGTTAGTACAGTAAATAAGTGCCTTTTCATCAATAGGTAGAACAACAATTTCAAGACCTTGATCTCTTCCATATGATAAAATCTCAGTCCATTCCACTTCTGTGAAACACCATTTATTAATACTATAATAGTTGTCCAAACTGTCGACATAGGCATCGTCGACATCCAGCAACATCTGAAACTTTATCCCATCGCACTGCGCTTTTTTGGCACTGTTAATTAATTCTAGGAGGTAATTCTTATCCCCTTCGTGAATAAAAGCAGTTTCCGCATAAATATAATAGCGCTTACTTAGTGGGTTGCTTTTA
>NZ_JMIO01000204.1 GCF_000691865.1 Methanoculleus sp. MH98A
GCCTTCTTCTGCTCCTGCCCTTCGGCCAGTCGCCAGTCCAAGACCTTCGGTCTTCTCCTGCTCCTGCCCTTCGGCCAGTCGCCAGTCCAAGACCTTCGGCCTTCTTCTGCTCCTGCCCTTCGGCCAGTCGCCAGTCCAAGACCTTCGGCCTTCTCCTGCTCCGGTTCTTCGCACCTCACGGTGCTCACGCTCCCGGTCTCTGGTCAGTCGCGTACCGAACCATCGCAGTCGCCACGCACTGCCCCCGCCCCTTGGGGCGGGGAACGACTGCTGGAACGGCAGGAGTTTGAGCACCGCAGGTGCGAATGAGGAGGCCGAAGGCCGGGAGGGGTGGGGGTTACAGGTAGCAATTTGTGGTGGAGACAGGGGAGGGGGGCTGCACCCCCCTCGAAGAACTTCGTTCTTCTCGTGTTCGCTGCGCTCACACCTCGAAACTCTTCGAGTTTCTCATGCTCCGGGCGTTTTGCCCATCGCACTCCCGTCAGCCCCTCCCCCACGGCGATATCCCCACGGTCCAGTGTACCGGGATATCCCCTCGCTCTCGCCGGTTTCATCGTCTCAATTGCAGTCCTGATGCGTGAACTCTGCTGAACTTCCGGCTGGAATCCTACTCCACCCTCATGAAGATCAATCCGGTTAACCCGGGAATAACCTTTTCATCTATCGGAACCTAGATAGATGAAGCCATGCCGAAATTGACTGTAAAGACAATCAAGGGCAATAAATACCTCTATCTCCGTGATAAGGTCAAAGTTAACTCAAAATCGCTGGAGATTCAGATATACATCGGAAGACTCGAAACGGTAGCCAGAGAGGACGTTTTATCAAAACTGTCTGAACTCCATAATCTAAGGTTAACAACATACCTCGATTACCGGCTGGAGCATTACTCCTTCACGGCCCTCGACA
>NZ_JMIO01000205.1 GCF_000691865.1 Methanoculleus sp. MH98A
CTTGATCTCTTCCATATGATAAAATCTCAGTCCATTCCACTTCTGTGAAACACCATTTATTAATACTATAATAGTTGTCCAAACTGTCGACATAGGCATCGTCGACATCCAGCAACATCTGAAACTTTATCCCATCGCACTGCGCTTTTTTGGCACTGTTAATTAATTCTAGGAGGTAATTCTTATCCCCTTCGTGAATAAAAGCAGTTTCCGCATAAATATAATAGCGCTTACTTAGTGGGTTGCTTTTAATTAAGTCTATTATCTGCATAGAAGCCCTCTGGTAATATGATCTTTTCTGATCGTTCAATTCTTTCTCTTAACAGGCGTCGTAGATTACCATAACTTGACACTTTTCCATCTGGTAACTTCACTATCATGTCCTGGCTGATTTCAAAATGCGGGATACTCTTCTGATGATGCAGTTTTAGTACGTCATCATAATAAATTCCAGATCTATCTGATAAGTGATCCATTATATATCTTGTTCGCTCGAAATCATCATACGTATCAACTGTTAAAGATGAAAATTCTGCCTGTAATGCAGCTTCAGGTATTATGACCTGACACTGGTACTCTTGAGGGTTGA
>NZ_JMIO01000206.1 GCF_000691865.1 Methanoculleus sp. MH98A
TTATTCATCAAGGTCGAGAGCACTGCGCTTTTCTGGATGATCTTCGGATCTTCGATACCATCTTCGAACAGGTTCTTTCGGTAGCATTCCCCGATAATTGCCAGCTGGATGAGCCGGTAAGGGTTCGTCGAGTAACAGTAAGGGAGTTCATACTGCTGGTGGAGGTCCTGATCGCCGAAACCCGCCTGCAGCATCTCATTTAATGCCGAATTCTCATGCGAGCATTCGAGGAGAAGTTGTATCAGTTGAGACCGCGGGGCATAAACCCAGACTTTTATCAGGTTGATATCGTATTTGGGATGCGGCTTCTGACCCTGTGCCTTCATGGACTCGATGATCTTCATCTTGTCCTTCTCGTTGATGCAGAGCACGTACTCGAACCGGTTGGGATCCAGCTCGATGTCTATGGTATCCGAAAGGTAGTCCGTCTTTTCAAGGACCAGATCACGGGATAATCCGACCTCTTTTAACGTCTTTCTTACATCGGTGATCGAGGATTTGCACTCGACGAAGATCGCACGGTTTTCGCCTTCGTTGTAGAGGAAGAGATCGAAAGTGTGATTTCCCTTTTTTGCGGAGCCGAACTCGATCAGGGGCTCTGCAAAATAAAATTCGTATCCGGATCTCTGTGAAAGGTTGGTCTGTGCGAAAGATTTTGCGCATTGTTTCGAGGTGATCCTATAATTATAAGTCCCCTCGGATAAAACTGGGGATCATGGCATTCCGGGAAATTGACGATGATCTCTGGGAGATTGTTCAGAAATACCTCCCCCCAACAAAGCCGCACATCGGTCGACCCCGGTGTGACCCCCGCAGACTGATCAACGGC
>NZ_JMIO01000207.1 GCF_000691865.1 Methanoculleus sp. MH98A
GACCATCCGGTGTACGAAGTTAGAGCCTCTGTCCGAGACATCGTGACATTCAGTATGGAACCCGGTCATCGAGTGTAGGCCGCCAAATGCATTGTACCAATTTGTATGGCTATTCTCGCGCAGAACAGTGCAGGCATCAATGGTAATCCAGTCCATCTGCGTGTTTCCCCAGAGAGCATCACTGTAACTCAGGAAGGTATCGTCTTGGGAGGAGGAAAATGCAAATCCTTCTGGGGCACCATGGCCCGAAAAGAACGCAAAATGTGTATCATCTGTGTAAATATAGTCTATACCGTTTCCGGACTTACTGGGATCTTTCCAGTGTCTTTCCAGGGCCTGACCATCGCCATAGATAAAGTCTCCCCACCAGGATGAGTCACCACCGAGCTGGTAGTAAAACCCCTGTGCGTTTTCATCATTGTGCTCCAAGTCGGATGGTGGGGGATAGTTGTTCACCCATTCTGCACAACAATAATAGTATGCGCTTGCGGGCACCATAACCACGCTCACCAGCAGCAGCGCCAGGAGCATGGGAAATGCCTGCAATCCGGTTTTTCCGTTCATTTACTTTCCTCCTGTAGTTTTCCGGAGGCAGAAAAGGCACATATTTAAGCACGCAGAACGCTTACGTTCCCTTTGCCTCCGGGCTTGCG
>NZ_JMIO01000208.1 GCF_000691865.1 Methanoculleus sp. MH98A
CCCCCCGCCAAATTTAAGCGATCTATTGCACGTAGGTTCAACAAACAGAGCACAAGATACATAATCACCATAATGGTGCCGTAAATTGTCAGCGTGATTAATGGCTCGAAACCAAACATGTTAGCGAAATAGAATCCTCCAAAGATCATAACCATCCTAGCACAGTTGAAGTATAAATCCCAATGGTTGAAACCATACACAGCCAGTTTAGATGTTGGTGTCACAATAAACTGTGACACGGCAACCAAGGCCAACGGAAGACAGAACAACCCAGCTTCTTCCCAGGCACCACCAAAAACTATTGGGAAAATCCACGGAGCAATAATTGCGATTATACCCAGTAACGGGATTCCAATTAACGCTAATTTTTTTGTTGTATCCAGATATAAACGCCTTAAAGTCTCTGGGCTCTCACGAGCACCCTTCGCTGCTTCGCCATAGAACACCTGAGCCATCGACCCTGAAATAAGGGCCACAGGCAGAGCCAACATCTGGTAAGCAAGCGTGTACCAACCAACAACATCGAGGCCATACATGAACGAAAGCATGAACACAGGGATCTGCAAGGAAACGGCAAAGAGAAGGGTCGCCGGGGCCGAGTACATCGGGAATGAACGATATTCTTGTGCTACTGACTTAATCCCGGCAACTGAAATGTCCCTAAATGCGTCCCGATCCTTTCCCACGATAGCCTTTGTAAAGGTGTAAATTCCAGCAACG
>NZ_JMIO01000209.1 GCF_000691865.1 Methanoculleus sp. MH98A
CGATAATGGCAGGGAGTTTTGCTACAAGGATTGTGTCTCCAAGGGTCTTCAGGAGAAATGCCTGAAAATAGGCGTGTAATGGCGGATAAAAAAAGTCCGCATCTACATACAACAATTTTCCTTCGATAAGGCCGTGAGCACCAACCAGGTGGTCGGTAATGTCGCTGCCGTGATGCCCTGATACGATGGCAATGAGAAGACGAAGTAAGTATAAGGCGATACATACGGCGATAAACACCGTATAATCATTCCAAGATTTTGCAATGACGCTTTTCGTTTTTGTCAGTATGTTGCCTTCATAGTTCATTATAACCATGCCCTGGTTCTGAAATATAGAATCTCTTGGCTGAAATCATTTCAAAATTATTCGAAAGCCAAGGATTTACCTCGATTTGAACAGAGTGTCTGCCGTTCTACCGAATAACCTTCAAATGCAAATCCAATCGCGATTTGGCTATACTCTGGTTGCCACCTCATGGATGAGCCCCTGGAATAACGAGAACGCCCTTCTTCACATAATCTCAGGATGAAAGATAATATATATTGTTAATTGCCATTCGGAAACCGTCTTAAACTCCGGTAAGCTCTAAAGATTGTCTGATCGATCCAGGATTTGAGGCTCTCCTGCAGAAATGCCATGATCTCTTCGTTCTGTAACCGAGGACATGGCATGGTGCGAGTAGCACCGAATACCTCGGAGCCGACCATGTAGTAGGGTGCGGAGGTGGTCTCCTCCCCGACCAGCCGGTAACACAACCCGTCAGGTAGCCCGGTCTCCCCGAAGAT
>NZ_JMIO01000210.1 GCF_000691865.1 Methanoculleus sp. MH98A
TCGAGGAAGATCGCCTGGTACACTCCTTTCTCGCAGAGTTCGAGATGGTACCGATGAACCGTCGATTTGGTGCCATATTTCGCCGGTACATCGAGCCAGGAGCACCCGGTGGTCAGAACGTACAGGATACCGTTGAACAGCCTGCGGGGATCACATCGGGGTCGACCGATATGCGGCTTTGTTGGGGGGAGGTATTTCTGAACAATCTCCCAGAGATCATCGTCAATTTCCCGGAATGCCATGACCCCCGGTTTTATCTAAGGGGCCTTATAATTTTAGGATCACCTCAAGAAATGAAATGTGATCTATGCTGTGAAATTTTGTCCAAAAACGCCATTACCGGGAGGGGGACACCCCCTCCCGGACCCTCCCCCGAATGGCGATACTCTATGGAAAGCCGTTTCACCCTTCTGGCTCACGATGTGGCTCAGGTGGCGGATACCTGAGAGGTAAGGGCTCCGATTAGGGTATACCGAAGGTTTGGAGATCTTTTTGGGATGAACTCAATTTTAATATATGGGGTTCTTCTATCTCACGCGAAGTCGCGAAGGGGGATTGGGATAGCAATCAATTTCTTCGCGGCTTCGCGTTCTTCGCGTGAGACGACGTTACGTGAAATCTTGAAGGAGATAGTCACTATATATTTCAGGTGAAAGAATCCTGGGGTGTAAGTGCTCTGATTAGGATATGTCGAAGGTTCAGAAATTTTTTCGGGACGACCTCTGGTATTAATAACCACAATGATAAATAAGCAAACTACTCAAAGCGGATAA
>NZ_JMIO01000211.1 GCF_000691865.1 Methanoculleus sp. MH98A
GCGGACTGGTCACAGGAAATAGTTCGCCAATACGAGAGGAAATTGGTGAAACATGGCTTCGAGATGAGACACCTCCCGCAGACCAGCTTCCAGGGAAAAAACGGAGTTGACCTGCAGCTTGCAATCGATCTGCTGGAGGATATGCAAATGTTCCCAATAATCGACGTTTTCATACTCGGTTCCGGTGATACTGATTTCATCCCTCTTATCCGTCGGGTGCTTTCACGCGGCAAGCGAGTATACGTCATTGGATTCGATAATTCAGTGGGAACCGTAATAAAAGAAAACTGCACGGGATACAAATCGCTTGAGGAATTATTGGGCATCGACGAAGATGTTACTGAGGATACCGAATTGGCGGCAAACCGGCCACTAGATGAAGATATCAACAAATTTTCGGGACGGGAGTTACTCATCCGGTTTATCAAGAACCGCTCATCCGAGGAACCCATACTGCTGTCCCAGCTCAAGCCACAGCTCATCCGGCTGCAACCGTCTTTTTCTGAAAAGCAACTTGGATTTTCTTCATTCAAACAGTTCATCGAATCCTTGATAGAAGATGTCGTCGAGAAGG
>NZ_JMIO01000212.1 GCF_000691865.1 Methanoculleus sp. MH98A
CATCCGTACCTGAACGAGAAGATACCTATCGGGCTGCTTCCGTATGTGCAGGCCATGCTGATGGCTCGTTTCCTGCGGGGAGATATCGACGGTTATCCGCCGTTCTTCATGAATTGAGGTGTTCTGGATGATGGTTCTGGTCACATATGATGTTAATACGGAGACTGCTGAAGGGAAGAAACGGCTTCGCAGGGTGGCGAAGGAGTGTGTAAACTATGGACAGCGGGTTCAGAACTCCGTCTTTGAGTGCCTTGTCGATCCTGCCCGGTTTGCGAAGCTTAAACATGCTCTCTGTGAAATGATCGATGAGGAGAAGGATAGCCTCCGGTTCTACTACCTGGGTAAGAACTGGAAAAACCGGGTGGAGCACTTCGGTACAAAGGAGGGGTATGATCCGGAGGGTTTATTAGTGGCATGACTCTGCGAACCCCAGGCGAACAGTGATTCCCCGGAAGGTTCGCGGAGAAAATTTTCAAACACTATATCATTCTTGTGGTGCGGCTGTCCCGGTCAGTGTGCTGAGTCTTCGCCCTGAAGGGGGGACTGCGTTGCTGAATATATCTTTGAATTAATATGTCATATGGCGTATTATAATCGACTCGCTACATCTGTCGAAAATAACATTTATCTATCTTCCGATTGAATATCGACTAAATCCGAATTGTCCAGTCTCTCCCGAATGGATGTGAGGATGATCCGGGTTGATTTGCAGTCGCACCCTTCGCGGGTGCGTGGATTGAAATCACCACTCGCCGAAATGCTCGACACAGAGCACCCGGGTCGCACCCTTCGCGGGTGCGTGGATTGAAATCTCGAAAAATGGGTCACGATCACCGACGCGCTCAGTCGCACCCTTCGCGGGTGCGTGGATTGAAATCCGTTGGCGAGGCGCTCCCGCTCGACCCGATCCAGCGTCGCACCCTTCGCGGGTGCGTGGATTGAAATCGGACTCAACCGACGAGCGCCTGCAGCGGATCGCGGTCGCACCTTCGCGGGTGCGTGGATTGAAATAAGTGCGGGGTGAGGGGGTGCCACCCTTCCGCGCCGTCGCACCCTTCGCGGGTGCGTGGATTGAAATATGAAGAGCCCCAACGCGATCGGGCTCTCCGGGACGTCGCACCCTTCG
>NZ_JMIO01000213.1 GCF_000691865.1 Methanoculleus sp. MH98A
TCGAGCGAACTCTCTCTTTAGATTGTGTCCGATACAGGACGACCATGCGGTTGTAACCATTCAGCAAGTAATCGTCACCTTCTGCTCGGTAATTATAGTCGCTTGTAATCCCGATCTTAAATTTTGACGCAATCTTTCTCTGCTCATTCACGTATCGCCCAATCTTCTGGCAGAGTTCGTCGAAACTCCTTCCTGTTTGTATACGTTTGACTATATCCATAGCATGGATCATCGCGGCCAGCACAATAAACTTTTCGAAAAAAGATCTCAGTAGAGCGAATGATTAAGGGATTCAAGACATTTAACGGAGCCATATGGAATTTACTAACGTGGAATCAGTGTGTGCACCTTTCTATTTCCCTCTTTAATGGATCAAAACAAGTGCACTCCTAATGCCGCATCCCAAATTGCATGCTCGAATGAGTTTCAGTGCGGTAAATGGTAAGGGACAAAATCGCACTATAATCGCACTATTGATATACAACAAAATAATATTGGGATATATTAAACCGAGTTTCGTCTATAGATACTCCATCCAAAACGCAGAGTATTGTCATCAAATTTGGATATCACAGAAAATCCCAGAGAATTTAGAATAACGAACGGTGAAAAATGATTATACCAAAAGAATTCCATGGAGAAGTGGAGACTCTTAAGGATCTCATATCCCAATCGAAGGTGACGTTCCTTATCGGTGCCGGCTGCAGTAAATGTGCTGGTTTAGCATCCACCAAAGAGCTTAAAGATCATGTTTTGGTCTCAAAATCTAGTCGAAAAACAAAAGCAATACTCAATTATTTA
>NZ_JMIO01000214.1 GCF_000691865.1 Methanoculleus sp. MH98A
AAAATGGTCTATTCCAAAGATCTTGTTAAAGGAACCATAATAACTGATACTTGCATATCATTCAAAGTACATCCCGTAAAGAGTGATTTTGAACAGAAAGATATACATAAAATAATGGGGAGAGCTCTTTTAAAAGATGTATGCAAAAATGAGTTAGTAAAAATGAACCATATTGGTGATTATGAATAGTGAATGCCCCTTTTCATTTCAGTGAAACGCAATGCCTTATGGGAGAACAAAATGAGGGTCAATAGTTTAGCACTCTTTACAACTGTATATCCTGAAGGAGTGAATTATCTGAAGGATTGGTTCTCTTCTGTAAATTATCAGGACACTTCAGATTTTGATATCTGGATCGGGTGCGATCGCCTATCTGTTGAGGAGGCACAAAAGGCGATGGGAGGTCGTATTAAAGCGACATGGGTTATTAGATCTGGGAATGAATCACCCATTCAATTTAGGGAGAGAGCGATTCGGGAGATGATCGAGCAATATTCCGAAGTCGTGTTTGTTGATAGCGATGATATTCTTGAACCCTCCCGTGTGAGCGCCGCTCAAGCTGCTCTCCAACATTGTGATGGGTACGGGTGTTCGATGAGTATTATCAGTGAGGATGGACGTGATCTTGCAATAGAGTTTAATCGCCCCCAAAAAAAGTCCTTCCAAGATATCTTGCTTCGAAATAACATTTTTGGTCTTTCAAATACTGCTTATCGCTCTGAAATATTACGGAAATGTGTCCCGTTTCCAAAGAATTGTGTTTTGCTTGATTGGTTTATCGCGACGAGGGCCATGAATAACAAGGCA
>NZ_JMIO01000215.1 GCF_000691865.1 Methanoculleus sp. MH98A
CGGACATTCGTGCCGGGAAAATTTCTGTCCTGGAACTGCAAAACTCCATCGACAAAGTGCCGCAGAGTATCTGCCGAATCTCCGAAGATGGAGACGAGAGTCAAGGGATCAGGTGCTTGCTGGACTTCTCCAGGATCGACGACATGCAAAAGATCATGGCGGTGAAGCACCAGATCCTGCAGATGCAGGATGCGAGTCTTCCCATATCCGCTCTGCTTGCATTCGACATCAGCGCGATGACGGATGCCGAAGTATCGGAGATTATCCAGGGGATGCCGAATGCTACTATCATGACAGTCAACGAGACGATAGTCTCTTTTCGGTCGAATTCACTTGACTTGCTGGACATCAATCTCGCAGATCGCACGATCGTTGAAGATATGGTAAAGAGATTGCTGGAACCGCTCATCCTGTCCTGTCTCGCCCGACCGGTCTCCGGATATGATATTCTGCGCGAGATCAACGAACATTTTCATGTGCTCGTCCCGATGGCCCGGATCTACTCTTATCTCTATGATCTTGAAAAGCGGGATTTCCTTGAAAC
>NZ_JMIO01000216.1 GCF_000691865.1 Methanoculleus sp. MH98A
CCAGCCTGCAGAGGCTCTGTACATCTCAAGGTATCGGGCGCAGGAATTGTTGGCGTTCTAGAGGATGCATCGATAATATTAGCCTTTTGGCATATCGAGGCCTCATCTGGAGCCCGGCCGCCCTGGAGAGAGTGATCCGCCTCCCCTGTCGGTTCTCCTCGCAATCAGGCTCCAATTCCATACGGCTCCCTCAGGAAACGCGACCTCTCCCTACATTCCCGGAGCAGTAATCATTATAGTTGTATATCCACAACTACTCCGTTGTATGCCGTTGGTCAAGCGGCCGATCGCCCATGAGTTCGCGGCAAAGGCACGAGAGGCGTGCGGAGACGCGATAGAAGAGATCATACTCTTTGGCTCTGTAGCCCGGGGAGATGACCGGCCGGACTCAGATATCGATATCCTCGTAATTACGCCTGAAGAGGACTTTCGACTTCGCGAATTTCTCACCGGACTTGCTTTTGATCTGCTGATGCAGACGGGCGAGCGAATCTCGGTCAAGGTACTCTCCCGTGCCGATGTTGCGGCGCACCGGCAGTATCCCTTTGTCAGACATGTTCTCCAGGACGGGGTGGCGGTATAAAGGATGGGTGATCAGTCTGTTATAACAGCGCTTCTCAGGAAATCGCATCAACGCCTCGATGCGGCGCGCATCCTCTGCACCGAAGGCCACCATGAAGACGCGATCAACCGGGCTTACTACGCAATGTACCTTGCGGCTCTTGCTCTTTTGCACCGAAAAGGTGTAGAGATAAAATCTCATGCAGGGTTGATCTCGGCTATCGGTTCTCTCTATGTTAAGACGGGGGAACTTCCCCCTGAACACGGACGAGCGTTGAACCTGATTGAAGAACTTCGGGAAGAAGTGGACTACACGATCTGCCGGGAGATTATGCGAGAAGAGGTGGTGTCGATCATCACTAAGGCAATGGATTTCGTCATGTGTGCAGAACTGATCTGCGCAGAAGATTATACGAATGAGTCGCCTTCCTCGCACTAAGACTTTTGATATCTAAGAGACCCTTAACGAGAGCACTGGTCTCCACCGTCCATCCCATCAG
>NZ_JMIO01000217.1 GCF_000691865.1 Methanoculleus sp. MH98A
CTCGTCCATCGTAAAAGGATCGTCATCCGTTCCGGTGATCCTTTTTAGAGGGGTCAACCACCCCGCCCTGAAGGGCGGGGCTTGAGACTCTATCTTGTCGATAGTTCTCGTCCGGGTGGTTGACTGCACCCCTGCACCTCCAAGGTATACCTGTAGGTGCGTGCTCTGGACTCGATGTTCCGAGCACCGATAAGATCGGCATGGAGGGAGTGCCCGCAGCATTCGCAGACAAACGACCTTCCATTCCGATTATTCTTGCTGATATGGTTGCATCGAGGGCAGGTCTGGGAGGTATAGGCAGGATCGACATAGACCGTCGATATACCCTTCTCCCGCGCCTTATACTCGATGAAGGACTGAAGTTCAAAGAACGCCCAGGAATGATGGGTGTATCGCCGCTTCCTGGGGGTATCTGGCCGATCCCTGATCCCGGACAGATCCTCCAACCCGATCACATCGACCCTGTTCTGAACAGCAAAAGAAACGATCTCCTTCGAGACGCGGTGGTTCATATCAGTCATCAACCGTCTCTCCCGGCCGGAGAGGTGCTTCAGCATTTTCTTTGCCGACCGGGTGCCCTTTGACTGCAACCGTTTCCGCATAGTAGAATAGATGTTGCGGAGATCCTTGGCTTTCCCGCCACAGAAGAACCGACACTTTTTGTCGGTCGTCGAGGCAACCGCAAGGAAGTTCTGCCCCACATCCACTCCCATAAAGGTCGAAGACTCCGCGACCTCACGGGTCTCTGTCTCCCTCTCGCAACAGAGGTGGAAGTAGTATGTCCCGTCCTTGTGTTTCACCAGTTTCGACGCGCCAAACTTCCAGGTTCCGTCGAGATACCGCTCCATGTGGGGGTACCGGAAGAACCGGTACTTCTTTCTCCCTTCGAGGGTCGTAAGACCGATCTTGTCTCCATCAAGGGAGAAGTCTCGCCCAAAGGAGAAGGTCATGGAGGTGGGGGCGTAGGTGATCTGCTGCCACCCGGTCTTTTTCGCCCGAACCTGTGCCTGGAGTGTCCGGTAGGTTCCCGTGACCTGCCGGACGACATTGCAGGACATCTGGGACTTGAGACCGATCTGTCCCCGAAGAGCGGGATAGACAATCTTCTGGAGGGCAGCAGAACCCTTGGGTTTCCCGAAGTTGTACACGATCGCAGAGACGTAGTTCATCCCCTCGGTGTAGGTCCGTACCGTCCGGTCGAGAAGATCGGGGTCGGAACAGTCCATCTTGAGGATGACGGTCTTTGTGGTGAGCACAGGTATCTATTTCACTCAAAAGTGTATAAAGTTAGATCAGTGAATCGCAATTCCCGCTCGGCCTGAAGATCGGGAACTCCTTGCGGAATCAGCTGAAGACGAAAAGAT
>NZ_JMIO01000218.1 GCF_000691865.1 Methanoculleus sp. MH98A
AACGTAGGGATCATCGTCGACGACGTTCACAGCGTCGTATCGGTCCGGAACGACCAGATCGAACGCATCAGTGACGGTATCACATCGTCTATCAGCAGTTATGTCAAGGCAATCATCAAAATAGGAGACGAAGAGGACGAGAAGGCAAAGACCCTCATCATCTGGCTCGACGTCCAGAAAGTAATCGGCGATCTCGGCAGCGATCTCGGAAACCACTAGATCGCTTCCGTAAACCAGCACCCGGCATGAGTAAACTGTTCCATGGATGAATTCGCATCGCTCCAGAGAAGCATCGAGAGACTGGTTCGGATCAAGTGCTCGAACTACAAGGAAGATTACATCAAGCGGCGTATCCTCTCCCGGATGCGCCTGACAAACACCACAGATTTTGAGGCGTATCACAGGTACCTCCTCGCGAATCCGCAGGAACTCGATCTGCTCAGGAACGCCCTCACCATCAACGTCACAAAATTTTTCCGCGACCCGGAGGTCTTCGAAGTGATACGCCGGGAGATACTGCCTGATCTCGCCCGCCGCAGAGAATCAATCCGGATCTGGTGCGCCGGCTGCGCCACGGGTGAAGAACCCTACTCACTCGCCATCCTCGCGCACGAATTGATGACTCTCCATAAAAACGTCACCGTAACGATATACGCGACCGATATCGATACCGTGGTGCTGCAGAAAGCCATCGCCGGAGTTTACGACAGAAAGGCGCTTGAGAACGTCGACGAGAAGAGACTCCGCAAGCACTTCATCAGCCACGATGACGGCACGTTCGAGATTCGCCCTCATATCAAAAGCCTGGTTAAATTCCGGGAGCACGACCTGATGTCGGGCGTCCCCATCGCCCGGTACCTCGACGCCGTCACCTGCCGCAACGTCACCATCTACTTTACCGAGAAGCAGAAGAACGACCTTACCCATCTTTTTTACTCTGCGCTTGCCGTCGACGGCTACTATATCATGGGCAAGACCGAGTACCTGGCAAGAGAGGTGGAGCACCTCTTTGTGCCGTACAACAGCATGCAGAAGATACTGCGCAGGGCCGCCGCCTGAACGTCACCAGAGGTAGCCGGATTCCACGTCCGTCTCGGTCTCCTCGAACTGCGACATCCGGTGCATGAAGACTTTCCTGGCCTTGTGACGCTTCAACTCGGAGAAGAGCAGGTAGAAGTTTACGCCGACGACGACAATGATGAGCATCAGGCTGATCCAGAGCTGGCTACCGCTCTGGGTTGTGATGAAGGTCGCCGCAAGGAGCACCACGAACGAAATCAGATAAAATATCACCCACGTGCGCACCTCAGTGATTTCCAT
>NZ_JMIO01000219.1 GCF_000691865.1 Methanoculleus sp. MH98A
GACGGTCGTCCATTCCGGGCCTTCATGCCCAAGAAAGAACGTTGGGAACGGCCTTACCCCGAGCGAAGCCACCGCAGGAAGACCCGCGAGGAAATCCTTGGAGATTGTGCAACACGGTATTATGAGTGATATCGTTATGAGCGCTTTTCAGACCGTAGTTTTTCTTTCACCCGCAACAACTCCCTCTATGCGAATTTAGAGGCACGGAACATTCGGCGGTGCTTATGCCGTTCCGCTGAGTATCTCTGCCGCCTGATCTCGCGTTATGTCGCAGTTGTAGAACTCTTTGTAGAAGGCTATGACCTCAGCCTCCATATCGAGGTCCTTGAACTGCTCCGGGTAGATCGTCTTCGCCGTCCAGAGCACCATCAGCGGCGTCTCGCTCGTACGCTGGCACCAGTAGTGTGCTCCCATGGGCGCCGCATACACGTTCCCGTTCTTTATCGCGCTTACCCCGCTGAGCCTTGTATCATTTCGAACAGGGGCAGTCTGTTCGGGATTGAAGAGGATGATCACGTCGGGGTCCCATGCGAGTAACTGCTCCAGATCGAACGTCATGCTCTCCGCAACGCGTTTGTTCTTGGCGACAGCTATGCCTCCGGCTTTCTCGATCCACCAATCACTTATCTTGAGGCCTGCCGACATGCTGTTGTAGTTGCAGAACAGCACCTTCGGCCGCTGGTCGTCCGGCAGGGATGCGACGACCTTACCCGGGCGGGCGGTGGCCTCGTCGAAGTACCTGACGTATCTCTCAGCCCTCTCCTGCTCGTCGAAGATCCCTCCGAGCACTCTCATCAGGCCCTTCACGTCCTCGGCATCCGTCCAGGAGAGGTAAATGACAGGGATATCGTTCTTCTCGAGTGTTTCTACTTGCCCCCTCTCCATGGTAAACACAACGTCGGGGTTGATCTTCATGAGCTCCTCGATATTGATCTCCCCGCCTGCTGGTTGGATCGTTGGCTTATTCTTTAGACCGGGCTCGATCGCATACTGGTACTTCCACTTGCC
>NZ_JMIO01000220.1 GCF_000691865.1 Methanoculleus sp. MH98A
CCCTCTTTGAGATGATACCTCCTCCTGAACGTATCTGCATCATTGTCGCTCACGGCGGTGATGTGGTCGAAGAGGTACTTGCAGGAGACCCTCTCCAGTAAATTGGTATAAGTGGGTATGAGTTTTCGCTCCACCAGGGAGTAGTGATTATGGTTCGCAAAGGTCTGCTGAATGAAATCGGATTCAACATTGTGAGCGTCGTACACTATTTTTATCTTCCTGCGCGTAAGGAAACCGAGCATCCTGGCCGCCAATGCTCCACTGGGATGGGTGATCTGGATGAGATCGATCTCTTCGTCCCTGATGATCCGTGCCGCCTTGCGGATGAAATCGGGATTAATATCTCTGAATATGGATAGTCTCCTACGAAGCGCCTCGATATCGTGATAGGTGTATACCTGCGCGACATCAGCGTCACCCTCATCATAAAGGTGATCCGGTTCGAGTACAACGATCCGGTTATTTGCGGCCTGACAATTGACGAGGTTGCAAAACCTGTTCTGGCCCCCGCTCTGGGGTTTTGACAACCCGACGGTTGTCGGGATCGCCAGTATGTTCATAGGCACTTCCGGTATTCCTGTTCGAGTTTTTCCACGATCCGGTCCCATGTCAGATTCTTTCGAACGAATTCCTGTCCTCGCTGAACCATTTTTCTCCCTTCCCCGGGGTTTTCAAGGCAAAATGCCATTTTCTTCGTTAAATCCGCACAATCTCCATACCGTACAGTCAGGCCGCAGTCACCTTCCCTGATGAGGTCTCCGCTGCCATTGTCTTCTGTGACAATCACCGGGGTTCCGCTTATGATTGCCTCGAACGGAACAAGCCCGAATATCTCATACTTTCCCGGATAGACGAGCAGATCGGCATCCTGGTAGGCAAAGCCGACGTCATCGATATAACCGACAAACCGTACCCGATCCTGAATTCCGAGAGCCCGCACTCTCTCCTCGAGTTCCCGCTTGTAACCCCATTCCGGCCCGACAATGACCAGGATGGCATCTGTTTGCTCCTGTACCAGCCGGTGAAACGCTTCTATCAGAAAATCAATTCCCTTGATTCTATCGATTCTGCCCAGGTATAGAACGAGGCTGCTTCCGTTCTCTATTCCGCAAAACTTCCGGAATTCCCCTTTGCTCTTGGTTGTAGCGCACCTCTCGCGACTGATGCCGTTGGGAATAACAGCGATCTTGTCCTCATGAATGCCCATCATTACATTCTGTTCCTTTTCCATGCTGTTCATGACGATCAGTCTTGATGCGGCATCTAAAATGGCGGATCCGAAGACAAAATCAAAGATATTTTTCACCTTTGCCTTACCCAGGGTTTTATTTTTGGGGAGCGATCCATGCGGCTGCAGAACGTATGGAACGCCGTACTCCCTGGCATAATGACTTACCATGGCCGCAAGGAGTGTCCTGTGCTCATGGATGTGAATTATATCATAATTCTGCAGATCCCGGTGTGCAACGAACGGTAAATAGTACGGGACTATGGGCAGTGCTGTGCCCGGAAAATACTTCCGTAAGTTTTCAAAATAGTAAACCTTCATCCCATCGACATTGAGGGGTCTGTTCGTTGGAAGCCCGGTCGGATAGGTGCTCCGATTCGTCGTATATACCGTGACGTCGTGGCCTGCTCTCCGGAGACGCTGTGAGATCTCATATGCCGCACGTGCCACGCCCCCGGATTCCCAGCTCGGCTTGAAGAACGGTGTCACCTGTAGAATCTTCATACGCAATCACAAACATGCTGCTTGAGCCGTCGTC
>NZ_JMIO01000221.1 GCF_000691865.1 Methanoculleus sp. MH98A
CTCGTGTTTCCTGCAAGGCCTCCCCTTCGACCTGGTTGCCGCAGCAATACTGATGCTTATCGTATTCGCCGTCTACAACCTCAACCGCAAAACCGACGAAGACGAGGACGTCATAAATCACACAGAACGGTAT
This sequence comes from Methanoculleus sp. MH98A, assembly GCF_000691865.1. GTDB lineage: Archaea > Halobacteriota > Methanomicrobia > Methanomicrobiales > Methanoculleaceae > Methanoculleus. The sequence goes on from NZ_JMIO01000221.1 coordinate 134, forward strand.
GCATTCACGAAGAAATACGAATCCATCCTGTTTCGCTCTGCGATCGGCGCCTACATCATCGCTATCTGCCACTCCGCTCTCCAGGGGGTCGACAGTTTGCTGGTAACAGCTGCTCCTCTGGTCGCCGGGATCGTCTACAGCGTGCCACTTTTCCCTGCCGGGTTCGGGTTCCGGCGATTAAAAGAGATCCCAATCATGAAGAGTCTGACTGTGGCGTTCTCCTGGACCATTCCCACGGTCCTCCTGCCAGTCTGCCATGCCGGCCTTCCCGTGGACGCCGCCACCGGTATCGTCGGGATCTTCTTTTTTTTCCAGGTATTCATCAACACAGTTGTCTTCGATCTGCGTGACGTGGAGGGGGACGCCGCATCGGGAGTCAGGACGATTCCGACGATCCTCGGCACACGGAAGACGCTCTTTCTCCTCACGGGGCTGAACCTGACCGTCGGAACCGTACTGGTGTTCACCGGCGGAGCCTGTCGGGTCTCTGTGTAGCGTTGCTGCTGGCTTCGGGCACGATCTACGCCCAGGGATATCTTCTGGGCTTCCGGCGGTTCGGGAAAGAGAAACTCTTCTTCGAACTGTTCACCGACGGAGAATTCATCCTGCTGGCCATCATCCTCTACCTCCTCACCCTTGCAGTTCAGTATCTCCCGGTATGAACAGCCGTGAAGATTCATTGAAGAGGTGAAAATTCATCGGCACAATAAATGTCTGGCAGCCGGAGAGCATCTTAGAGTACGACATGAGATCTCCCGCGGCA
>NZ_JMIO01000222.1 GCF_000691865.1 Methanoculleus sp. MH98A
TACTCTTTTGTAACGCCTTTATATTTTCCACCGCTCTTTTTCCCACTGACTATACGCCCGCTGTCTGAATCACGCTTGTAATGAATCCCCGTGTTGGGATTCTCGAATTGGGTTTTCCTTCTGACCGCTCCCTTACGGTGTCCACGACCTGTATTTGTCGCCATCAGAATCACCTAATAATTAATTAATTTTTCTAATTATTATGCCTATCTAATCGAATATAACCGAATATCTTAAATTTAAGTTCTACAAATAGCCACATGAGAGGATATGGCGCGCGACCCTTTTGATTTTAAGATCCCGAGCAGTAATTTGTTTGGATTTGACACCAAAACGACAACAGCACGAGCATCTTGTCCAAAAGCTGTCAAGGAGGCTGTTTGGCGCAAATATAATGGGGAGAAGATGAAAGGGAAATGTTACGTTTGTGATAAGGAAATTACGTTCACAAGTTTTGAGGTAGGGCATAATAAAGCCGCGTCGAAGGGCGGTGAATGGACTGTCGCGAATTGCCGACCGTTGTGCAGGACATGCAATAGATCGATGGGAACGATGTCCATCGAATCGTTCAAAAAAAAGCACTTTTCGAGTCCCAAACTAAAAACGAAGAAAGCAACATCAAAAAGAACCACGACAAAAAAGAAGGAGGTCATCCCAATATTCTCCCGATCATGACACTACATGCCAAGTGAATCAATCCCATGAATGAGTGCTCATATCGCTCGTATCGGGGAGTGATCTTCTTGAACGCCTCAATCCAGCTGAAGAACCGTTCTACCGCATTGCGCTTTTTATAGAGTTCTGGATCAAACCAGAATGGCCTCCCTCGTTTCGGCTGTTTCCGGGATCTCCGGTTGACCGGTATATTACTCTTTATTCTTCTTTTACGGTTGTACTGACGGATTTCCCGGGCATCGTAGGCTGCATCTGCGGAGATGATTGCAGGACGCTCCTGCACTTCGGGAATCTCAAACGCTTCGAGGGTTGGCTCGTAGAGCCGTGAATCATGGACATTTGCCGGTGCAACCGTGCAGGCAAGCGGGAGGCCGTTCCGATCGACCAGAGCACTCAGCTTATTCCCGTTTACCTTTTTATAGCCATCATAGCCCGCTGATCCCCTTTTTTAGCCGGGATATCCTTGGTATCCGTCGCACAATGTGATAGATCGATTTTCTTGATCGCATACCCGGATCGGAGCAGGTCGAGGAAGATCGCCTGGTACACTCCTTTCTCGCAGAGTTCGAGATGGTACCGATGAACCGTCGATTTGGTGCCATATTTCGCCGGTACATCGAGCCAGGAGCACCCGGTGGTCAGAAC
>NZ_JMIO01000223.1 GCF_000691865.1 Methanoculleus sp. MH98A
CCCGATATATCCCGGATGCTCTCGAAGGAGTCGGTCTGCAGGTGGCTGTTTTTCGGGCCGAATACGGATGAGGCCACGCGATCCTATTTCCTCCCCCTGATCGAGGAGATGCGGACGGCGTTCCGGGCAGGAAGAATGCCGGATCACCACGTCTTCACGGTAAGACTGGAGGATACCGGGGACTTCGTCGGGCAGTGTGCACTGTTTCCGGTTGACTTCAGCCCCGGATCGTTTCTGATCGGCTACCAGCTCGACGACGCGTGCTGGAAAAGAGGCTACGGCACCCGGGCCTGCACCTTTCTGGTCTACTTCGCGTTCACCGTGCTCGAGGGCTACCGGCTGAACGGCGACACCGTTGCCGGCAATACGGCATCACGGCGGGTGATGGAGAGCTGCGGCTTTGTCCTGGAGGGTATCCAGAGGCAGTACTGGCATGCCGGGAGCGAATATCACGATCGTCTGATCTTCGGCCTTCTAAAGAGCGATCTTGCCCCGGAACGCCTGCCGGGACTGGGGGAGACGTTCACGGCAGAGCATTCGGCTGAGGTTTAACAACAAAAAAAGATATCCTTCAGGCGAACATCTCGCCGAAGGTGGTGTGGAAGTGGTGGCGGTCGAAGTCCACCGAGAGCTTGTCGATCGCCTTCATGAAATCGTCGGTGTTGACCGCATCGCGCTCCATCCTGATGGCGAACATCCCCGCCTCCATGCATATCGCCCGGAGGTCGGCGCCGTTCTTGCCCTCGGTGAGCCGGGAGACTTCC
>NZ_JMIO01000224.1 GCF_000691865.1 Methanoculleus sp. MH98A
CTCCCGGAATTACTTTCGAGGATGGTAAACCCTTCGGTCTTCCCGCCGCGCAGATTCTGGACATCTACGGAATCTATTTGAGATAATGGTGTCCCTCTGGAAACGGCCTCCAGAAATTCCTCGAAGCGGTCGCCGGATGCGTGGATCTCGACCTCGCTCCCGAGGTTTTTGACCGTCCCCGCGATCCCGAATTCCCGCGCTTTTGCATAGACAAAGGGACGAAACCCGACTCCCTGAACGATGCCCCGGATGATGATTGTGCCACTGGTACGCATTGAGATTTCAGCAAAAATTTATGGAGTTATACCACCATATAACAATAGGGTATCGCAGTGACGGGACATATTAAAATTCTTAACGATCCGGTTGAACTGGTTCCTCTTCTCATAACGTTCAATAATGCCGATTATAAAAAGATCTACGAACTCCTGAACAAGGCCTGGCTGACCGAGGAGGATCTGGCGACGTACGCCGGCTCCTCGACGGTGACCGAGTGCCTCTCTATCCTCAAGAAGGGAAACCTGATCGAAGAGCAGTGGCGGATGCCGAAGCCCGGAGAGAAGCCGACGAAGGAGTACCGGGCGACATACAGCAAGTTCCGGGCAAGTTTCCAGTGTTCCATGGGCGATATCGGGGATCTGCTGCACATCGCCGTCTCGAACGACGAGGGTCTCCGCACGATTGTGGACTCGGTGCAGCAGGAGATCGTGGCCGGGACCACCTCCATCGGCGATATATCCCGAAAATACGGGGTCAGCCCCACCTTCATCAAGGGGCTGGCGAAGAGGATCCCCGGTCTCGACGTGAAAGGGCAGGGAATGGTGCTGCTTGACCGACTTCACTGACGATCCTCTTTACGTCATCCTGCGCAGTAAACGGGAGGC
>NZ_JMIO01000225.1 GCF_000691865.1 Methanoculleus sp. MH98A
CCCCAGGAGGGAGACCTGGTCTCATGGAGATCGAATGTCGGTCAACGTAGCCCGCCGGAGTTGTCGCTCACATGCACCGGCTCAGAGGAGATCGTTTAGATCTTCTACCGTCATATCGGCCTGTTTTAAAATGTGCGAAAGTGTTGAGCGCTTAAGCGGTTTGTGCATAGGGACTGTCAGTTTCAGTGTTTTAGCCGGCAGATGCTTATGCAGTCGAATGTGGCTGCCGCGCGTGCGGACGACAACCCACCCGTCTCTTTGAAGAGCGATGACGATCCTGTCGTAATCAAGAACAGGCACCTTGCTCATACGGCAATCTCAACCTGTTCGGCTGTTTCGCTACAAACGAGATCATCCTCAACGGTTTCAAGGTACAGCTCAATGGCTTCCCTGATGTTTTCCAATGCTTCGTCCCTCGTATCGCCTTCGCTGATACAGCCGGGCAGGCTTGGTACATAGACCGTATATCCCCCTTCCTCACTGGGTTCGAGCACTACACGCAGTCTCATATCTTAACCTATCCAGCAGGCGTATACTTAATTGTAATACCGTACGACATTCCGCGGCATTGATTGAATCCGCCGGATCTGATCAAACTACCTCTGGTTCGCCGTGCTTACGACGATCCTGGTCAGGTTCTTCGCAGAATCAAAGCCATTGGGGCACTCACGGTCACATCGCCGCCAATGGCGGGTCAGCGGTGCCGTACGAGTGCCTGGTTGACGGAGAATAGCGTACCCCGCATGATCTGCTTCGCCGTGAGAACGGTCTCTCTCTCCTGTCCCCGGCCCCCA
>NZ_JMIO01000226.1 GCF_000691865.1 Methanoculleus sp. MH98A
GGAGTTCCATGGCATAGTCCACCATGAAGACCCCGACCAGGAGCCCGGGGGCCGCGAAGGTGTGAAAATCGATGCATCGTTTGAAGTCCTCGATCAACTCAGGAGAGGAGCCTCTTGACTCGAGCCGGGCCTCGATATCTTCCCATGTGTGATTCAGTCTCGGTTGCACGGAGAGGTGTTTGGTCAAGGTTGGTTGTAAACATTTTGGATCAGTAAATCAAATTTACTTTACCCTAAACGGGTTACTGCGGCATATCGCCGAGGAAGTGTCACCTAATCGCATAATCATTGATATCGGAGGCCATAACCCGGGTGCCGGAGATTGGGTTCAAGGGACATCAACTATACAGCATGAAACTTCAGCCAATGTTAAAGGAGTAAGTTTAAATTTATATACTCCTTAGTAGAGTAAAGCCACTGTTAACATGTCCGCTCTAGCCGGACATGACTGGCAAAACCGACGTTGAATGCAACTATCGGGAGAATTCACATGGCTGACACTAATGGTAAATTACGTTACGTTCCCACAACCTGCCCGTACTGCGGCGTAGGGTGCGGGCTCAATCTCGTGGTAAATGACGGTAAGCTCGTGGGGGTCGAGCCCCTCAAGAGGACCCCGGTAAACGAAGGCAAACTCTGCCCCAAGGGTGCCACCTGCTGGGAGTTCGTGCACAGCCCCGACCGGCTGACGAAACCCCTTATCAAGAAGAACGGCGAGTTCGTC
>NZ_JMIO01000227.1 GCF_000691865.1 Methanoculleus sp. MH98A
ATCCCGGTCACACTCGGCAACATCGTCGGCGGTCTGTTCTTCGTCGGTGTTCTCTATTGGGTCGCGTTCAGAAAGGAAATTGCAGCCCTTAAGTAAACCTGATTGACGATGCAAATCGGAGATGTCAAAGTGAGGGTGACGGCCGTTACACTGGCCGTCTTCCTCTTTTTTATTGTCCTGATCGCTGTGTATGTCTTCGCAACCGGGGATATATACTCGCTGTTTTGGACGGTTCCGGCGGCAGCCATGCTGCTTCTCATACCCATGGCACTCAACTACATGAGCCAGAAGCAGTATGCATCGCTGGTGCCGATGTATGAAGCGGAAGCAAAGAATGTCCGGATACGGGAGATCAATTTAAACAAGCTCGGCGAACCGATACGCATAAAGGGTGTCGTCGAGCGGGTCTACTTCCAGTTCCTCAACCGGCCGCAGTACCTCGTCGCCGACCGGACCGGTGAGATATCGGTCAAGATGTTCACCTCGCCGGCAGAAGACGTGCAGAATGGCGATGTGGTCGAGGTGCTCGGAACCGTCGTCAAACGCTACATCATGACCGGAGAAGCGGTCGTCAACTGCGTCTCCATACGGAAAATCAAGAACGATCAGTAATTCCGACGCCCGGAGGGCGTCAAGCAATTCAGTGAAGGGACGGCGGAAACGGTACGGTTTCCTGCCCGAATCACCTTCGTGTTTCTATTCTAAAACGTCTTTTCAAGCCCGTCGTCTATCGGCTTTGCCGCCGGCTTTCTGTTGAGATCCAGGATATAGTCCTCGAAGAGATGGATCCGGGTGCTCACCGGGAAGGGTATCCCGATGGTGCTGATGACCGCT
>NZ_JMIO01000228.1 GCF_000691865.1 Methanoculleus sp. MH98A
CTGCACCCGGAGGATATCGATCACTTCGGAGGACGGCGTTCCCGGGTAGCCGCTGGCAAAATCGATGTTTGCCTCCAGGCATGCGTGAGCGATGCCCTCGTTTCCGAGTAGGTATCGTATTGCCATTGTTCCACTCAACTATACTTCTATCATCGGTTTTCAACATAGCCCTTTGGATGCCTGTCCGGAACATTCCGGTGCCGAAACGCCGGGTATTGCGGGATAGTCACGACGGGCCGTATCTTTGCGCACCATCGTTCACCAGGGAGGATTGGCGGTTGCGTCCTCGATGCGGCCATGCTCCGGGTGGGTACCGATCCCTGGAGTTCGCCCCGAACCGTTGCCCCTGCCTGTTCTTTGCCGGCGCCGTTCTCCGACGATTCAGGAGCAGAGTCCTTGCACAACCTTTAAATTGAAGATTGTACAATATTTATAGGCACTAATACAGGTGTTTCGGGCCCGTAGCATAGCTGGTGGTGCACCCGGCTGATAACCGGGAGGTCATGCGTTCGAATCGCATCGGGCCCATCGTTTCTCATATTATCTCGTTTTCAGGAGTTGTTTGAACAGGTAGTGCACCCGGCAGATCACCGGGAGGTCGTGCGTTCGAATCTCGGTTTCCTACCGTTCTCTTTACGCTATGCCTTTCTCCAGGTCGCCTGTCCAAAATTCATGCCGCATTTGCGGTTATCCGGTGATATTCTCTCTCA
>NZ_JMIO01000229.1 GCF_000691865.1 Methanoculleus sp. MH98A
ACAGAGGAGTGATATAATCAAAACGTTGAGTGGTTTCATGTTACAGCCATCCGGCAAGTGTGATGAGCAGATAGAGGATATAAAGCCCCACGGGTATCCCGACGGTGAGAACCGCGTCCCGCGTGGAGAGGTTCCGCGCGTACTTCATACCGAAGATCCAGATGTTCGCACTCCAGATCGTGAAGAGGATGGTCACGATCCCGGCGATCTGCGCCAGAGGATCGGTCGCGAGAACGCTCACCAGTTCCTCGGAGAACTCCGCGATCTGTTCGGGGTTTGTCATGGGCGGGACGTTCAGGCCCGAGAGGAGCTGGTAGGAGAAGTAGGTCCCGATGATACCCCCGAATACCTGGGGCAGAAGCCCGTAGCCGGTGAACTCCATCGTCCGCTCGAGGGGGCCCTGGCCCTTGAAGATCATCGAGACGAGGTGGAAGACGAAACCGTAGATGATCCAGCCCAGGAACCCGCCGGCGAAGGCAATGGCTGCGAAGATGATCGTCATGAACACCCCGAGACCCTGCATCTCCGCGGGAAGCATGGCCATGGTTAGATCCATCATCGGTATGACCGAGACCGCACCGATCAGCCCGACGGCGAGCGCGATCAGCGCCGGTATCTTCAGGCTCGGCCTGTCCTGCATCCGCGCCTCGAAAAACCGCCCGGGATCGAGCAACACCCGGAGAAATCCAGTATCCATGGTAAGTACGCCTCGTATACTCTTGGC
>NZ_JMIO01000230.1 GCF_000691865.1 Methanoculleus sp. MH98A
GCGGGTCGGATGGTACAAGGAGGGTCACGTTCTCGATGGGCGTGGCTGTCCTGATGGAGAGTTCGTATCTGAAATATGCATAAGGATCTTGAGGTTCCCCCGAGATACAGCCGCAGAGGAAGACCTGGGCAACGACGAGGGCGAGGAGGACAATGGGGAGCCGGCGATGCATGCAGGAATCTGTTCCTTCCTAATATACATTCATTTCCCCGGAGATGCCCCTTGGATGGTTCTCTGTTCATTTCCTGCGATATTTTGTCTCTTCAGCTCGAAAAATTTGTTCTACTTCCCTGCACCGGAAGTCGGGGAGGCGTTGAGTTGCCACTCCCGGTAGATCCCTTTTCCCGCCGTCATTTCCCCGCCAGCGGGCATCCAGCCCTGTGGTTCGCCCTTGACGACAAGACGGTAGGTGTCACTGTATTCATTCACCGGAGTATTATCAAATCCGTCGCTCCATTCAATAAGTCCCCAAATATGTGAATAGATTGTGACTTTTGTCCCGTTTTCATACTGAGCGTAGATAGGGATGGTGTAGGAGTACCGGTAGCCATCGGGGTCGTAATAACCGCGCTCGTTGGGCGTTCCGGAGGAACTTGCTGTCAGCGTGAGGTTCTGCTTTGGGAGGAAGAGGGACTCGTTGCCGAACGGGTGCCGTGTTTCGATCAACTGCGGGACGATCTCGGGGCGAAATTTGTCGCGGAAAGAGGTATAGTTGTAATAGTCCACGTGAATCGGTCTTGCAGGATCCA
>NZ_JMIO01000231.1 GCF_000691865.1 Methanoculleus sp. MH98A
TGTATGTGGGTGTCGGGGTTAACGGTTTCAGTTGTTGTGGCTGACAGGTCATGTTTGGATCTCTGGAAGTGTGTAATCTCACAGTGGCCGGCCTCGGCCAGTGGGATCACTATGAACAAAGGCTGGCTATACTCCAAGGCAGAAATCGAGGACTGCTACCAGTGTCGGATCCGCAGCTTACGGTGATGGCCCCAGCGGAGGTGCGGGAGATTCAATCGGAGTTCCGACAACGGATGCAGGCCCACTCGGAGATCCTGACGAGCCTGGTGAGTGAAAACATCCTGTTGAAGAAGGGATTGGAGGTGGTCAAGAAATTGCAGGTTCGGATGGATAGGATATCGATAATAGTTGCCGGGTACGAGATACAAGAGGAAAAGTAGTGACCTGTGAACGATGGCAAATAACTTTCTAATCTTAAGTTACAATTAAATGCATTAACTTCATTCCTGAAGATTTGCCTCAGTTGGCCTGTGGAACCATCTGAGGCGGGTTTCTGATACTCTGGTCTCAGCTCGCTTGGCGGTAGATCACGTAGCGGATCCTGAAGATCCAAAGAATCCGTAACTCAAATTCTCTGTACATGACGTATCTCCTTAGTTTCGTTCGTATGGCTATGCTATCCCTCATGCTGTGGCAATCATCGGGACGATCAATATATAAAGAGTAACGAGTATTTAATTCTTCAAGCGCGACGAGATCATTGTCCATTAGAATGACTTTTCAGAATGACCTGATCCAGTCCGATGGGGTAAGATTTAATAACAATACCTCACAACACTACATCGTCCTTTTGAGTGTTTGTGAGCAAGCATTCAGAGGAACATGTACTATCAGAGTGTCAAAAGCGGTTGAAAAACGCTGGACATGACGTTAGATCCTTAGTTTGTGGAGGGGCTCCCGGGCCTAATCTGTGGTATGGCTTGGGAGCGAACTCCATTATTTCCCTGAAATTTCGCTGTGTTGATACTTGTAGACAGACGGAAACTCAGTATGGTTTTTTTATAACTCAATCTCCCCTCTCCGCCGCATCCTCCATCGTGATAAACGGTAGGTAACCATCCCTGGAAACCCTGACTCTCTGTTCCCACACTCTGCTCCCAATGATTGCAATAGCCATTGGAATGTAGTGCCTCACCGACACGGTTCCCGGCAATCAGCGTTGCGGTGCTGGTCAGGGGACGACCATTTATGGC
>NZ_JMIO01000232.1 GCF_000691865.1 Methanoculleus sp. MH98A
TAGGCGCGACGGGGCTCTGCTGATTGCGGATATCCTGGAGGCTATCGGGCGTATCGAGGAGTATACCACAGGATACTCAAAGGAAGATTTCTTCCGGGACCAAAAGACCATCGATGCGGTGATCCGTAACCTCGAGATCATTGGAGAGGCATGCGGACAGGTTCCCGAACCGGTTCGGGCAGAATATCCCCAGATCCCATGGAAGAGGATCGTAGGGGTCAGAAATATCGTTATCCACCATTATTTCGGCGTCGACCTTGAGACCGTCTGGTTTATCATTAAGCGGCAAATTCCCGAACTCCGATCTCTTCTTGCGGCAACGGCTGACGAGATATACTCCGGAGACTAACCACGCATACCCGTTCCGGCACTCACACAGGCAGGGACATCCCGTATGAGGGGGAAACTATCCGGCAACACCATGCTGCTGCACCTTCTCCGGGCCCGGATTGCATCTCATGCGGGCAGGCCGGCAGATCGCCGGGGTAAGATCTCGATCACCCCCCCAGAGGCCGATGAGCTACACTATATACTATCCAATCATAACTCTACAGGCAGTGTTCTATCTGCATGAGCAATCCAATGGATTATAACAGAGGAAACAGAAATTTCGGCGGTCCCAGGAACTTCGGCGGCCCCCGTGAAATGACAAAGACCATCTGCTCGGACTGCGGTAAGGAGTGCGAAGTCCCCTTCAAGCCGACCGAAGGCAGACCTGTGTATTGCCAGGACTGCCTCCCGAAGCACAGAAAACCCCGGTTCTAAACCA
>NZ_JMIO01000233.1 GCF_000691865.1 Methanoculleus sp. MH98A
TCTGGGTGGGGGTGGATAGGAGCGTCCCGTGGGAGATACGATGAAGGTCGGGTTGGCCGGTTAGTTTGGAATCATTGCACTAGTGCACCGTGTCATCTTATTATAGAAATTTCTTGCATGTACCAGGACGGCAACCATGGTCTCACGCGAAGAGCGCGAAGCCGCGAAGTGAAGTTGCCGGCAGGTATCGCTCAGTATTCGCGTCCTTCGCGGCTCGAAGCCTACGGCTTCTCACGCTCCCGTCCTGTGGACAGTCGCGGCTCGCACCTAGCGGTGCTCAAGCTCGCTACGCTCGCACTTCGCGTGAGGTTTTGGTATAGAGGCGGTACAGTCTCACGCGAAGCTGCGAAGGTGATGTCGGATTTTAGGTTTAGATGACAACAAGTACTAGGTAAACCTCTGTAAGGGGGACGCACGGGCCGTCCCCTGCTCTCACTCGACCCGGCCGCATGAGGAGGCTTCTTTTTTGCGATGTGGACGATAACGGAATAATTATATCCCGCCTCCCTGAATCACTCCCCATGGAGCCGGTCGATATCGTCCTGACGAAGGATACGTTCGAGGTGCTCGCGTCAGGGACCCGGCTTGATATGTTAAAGGCTCTGCATATACGCAGGATGACGATTACGGAGCTCGCG
>NZ_JMIO01000234.1 GCF_000691865.1 Methanoculleus sp. MH98A
GCTTTCTTCATGTCGCCCGCAATCCGCGGCGGGGTGCTCGTCCAGAACGCGCAATGGGAGAAGGGCGCGATCGCCGTCATGAAGACCGGCATCTGGTTCGTCAGCCAGGAGAAGCAGGTCTGCATCCCTCTCGACGAGGTGACCGGCATCGAACTTACGTCCCGGGAGATCCAGGAGAAGAATCTCGACGTCGTGAAGATCGACCACCTCATCGAGAACGAACTCGTGACGAGTTTTGTTCTCTGCCCGCTGACGACGCTCCAGGTTCTCTACAACTTCCTCAAAGAGGCGACGCACGATACCGAGGTCAGCGAGGAGATCGATCCCCTGACCGGGCAGGTGGCCATGCTGGTCTACAGCGGGATGGACTCGAGCACCATCGAGAACATGCTCAAACTCTCGCACAAAGACCTGGACGCCATCTACGAGAAACTCCTCGGCTCGGGGCTCGCCGAAGTACTCTACGTCAGAAAGGAAGTACAACTAACCCCAAAAGGTGTCAGATACATCTCAGAGTCTGTAAAATCTCCATTGGATTAAAAACCTTATTTCTTCAAAATAAGAAGGTATATATAACTTTTTTATCAAATATTCAATGAGTGGTGTTCGATGGGGAAAATCCTAATCGTCGATGATACAATGTTTATGAGAACGCTGCTGAAGAACATCCTCTTCTCCGGCGGGCACGACATCGTCGGTGAGGCAGCGGACGGGGCGGAAGCCTTGCAAAATATCAGGAACTCAAGCCCGACCTCGTTACTATGGACGTAGTCATGCCTAAGATGAACGGGAT
>NZ_JMIO01000235.1 GCF_000691865.1 Methanoculleus sp. MH98A
TCTATACCCTTCTCATCCAGAAGCGGGATGAGATCCTCTCTCTCGCGCACCGGAGGGGAGCCAGAAACGTGCGGGTGTTCGGATCCGTGGCACGAAACGAAGCCAGGGAAGACAGTGATATCGACCTCCTGATCGATCTCGATCCCGACCGGAGTCTCCTTGACGTGGGCGGTCTTGCGATGGATCTCTCGCTCCTGCTTGGTCGTTCGGTTGATGTTGTGACCGAAGCGGGACTTCGGGAGCGTATCCGCTCAAAGGTCTTACAGGAAGCGCAGCCATTATGAGAGACGATCGTGAACGGCTGCTGGATGTTATCGAAGCCATCGAACGGATTGAAAGAGTATCGGCCCGAGGGCGCGAGTACTTCTACAATGATGAGATGGCACAGCATCTCGGGTGATCCACCACCTTCAGATCATCGGGGAAGCCGTACGGGGGATTTCATCAGAATTCAGGACCGAAAACCCGGGAATCCCCTGGACGGACATCATCGGCATGAGGAACGTCCTTATTCACCACTATTTTGGGATCGACCGCGATGCAGTCTGGAACGTGGTCGAACACGATCTGCTGGAACTGAAAAGCCAGATCCAGTCCAGGGTCAGGGAGTAGGGGCCACCAGGAGCGATGGTGAGCGGCTCCGGTTCTACGAACCGTCGCAAGTCGAAAACGCTTCGCGTTTTCTC
>NZ_JMIO01000236.1 GCF_000691865.1 Methanoculleus sp. MH98A
AGGTCACGGGGATCGATGACCTGCTCGGTGAGGTTCTCTTTCTTCGCTTCAGGCATAGGAGTCCGTTCTCACTGCAGGGTATTCTGTCTTGCGCCTGAAGCGACGAACAGGCATACAAACTCCTAACCCTTATGGACAGTCTGAAGGTATGACCCACTCTCAAATCCGATCACCGCCCGATCCCCGGTGAGAAGAATATTATAACGGGTGAATGAACTGTTAATGGTCGAAGGTGATACCATTGACAAAGGTGCGACTAACTATTCTGATCTGGGAGGAAGAGGGGACCTATGTTTCAAAGTGCCAGGAACTCGAGGTTGCCAGTTGCGGCGATACTCCGGAAGAAGCGCTGGATAATATCCGTGAAGCGATCGAGCTCTACCTGGAGAATGCAAGAGAACTCGGGATGCTGCAGGACATTGAGCCTATCCTGACATCGCGGCACAAGTTCACCTCGGTCATTGAGGTCGAGGCATGACGAAGCTGCCTCAGATCTCTTCCGATGACGTCATAAAGAAGTTGAAGGCAATCGGGTTCGGTTACGCTCCTCACCGGGGAAAGGGAAGCCACGTAGCTCTCTATAAAATCGGGGACGACGGGAGCAAACTGCTTGTCATCGTTCCTCGACGCGATCCAATTCCCCGCGGGACGCTTCTCTCGATCCTGAAGCAGGCACGCCTTACAAAAGAAGAGTTCCTTGATCTGTAAAAGTTCAGCACCGGAGTCGTCCGGAGAAGATTTGAAAGTCCACATCTCACCTTTTTTCACCGCCACCAATAGTACGAGACCCTCCGTGTACTACCATCTCATCCTGACCGACAACTGCAACCTCTGCTGCACCTACTGCCGGGGGAAGGCATTCACCGTCGAACCGCCGGAACTGCCCGATATCGTCATCGACGAAGACCTTCCGGTCGACCTCGAT
>NZ_JMIO01000237.1 GCF_000691865.1 Methanoculleus sp. MH98A
CGTGTCAGAATATCCTGGACAACGAGAACCGAAATGCAGTGTATATGTGCATTCAGGAGAATCCAGGAATTCATATAAGTAATCTCCTCCAGATGCTGGAGATGAATATCGGGACTCTCCGGTATCATGTGGGGGTGCTGTGCCGGATGGGAAAGGTCGTTGCCGAACAGAACTGCACGGGGATAAGTTATTACGTCAGTGGGGACCCCTTTCCCGAATTGGAAAAGACGATAACTGGATATTCTTACGAATTTCCAAAGGGTCGGATAATAAGTCTTGTTCTGCAACACCCGGGAATTGCGAGGAAGGATATCGCATCCCGGCTCATCATGTCGGGCCCGAACGTCACCTGGCACATGAGATCGTTAACCCGGGAAGGCATCGTCAAAAGCGAGAGGGACGGGCGGAATGTGCGATACTACCTCTGCCAGGATGTGAAGGAGCATATAATGGCACAAAAGTCGTGGCATCTCGCGAGCGCCGGGAGAGAAGTTTCAGGTACCGGGACCTGATGCCGACCTGAGACTCTGATTTCATCCTCCGGCTTTTTCCGGATCGTCCTGCGAACCCTATATGACATCCGCAATCAGGCAGTATCTCCACATCACGCATAGACGACAGTATCAGCCAGGGCAATATCCTGTTCTGTGAAGAGGA
>NZ_JMIO01000238.1 GCF_000691865.1 Methanoculleus sp. MH98A
TATTCTTTCATGACTCGGTCTGCATTTCCAGAGAGGTAGTTGTACGCATAATGCTCTGGACCCACGTAGCCGTGTTGTACCTCGACCGTCTTGATGCCATGTTCTTTAAACCGCCGGGTAATTTCCCCAGTGATCCCAAGATATGATGCGCAATGAATGAATGCGACATTTCCATCCATTCGCGATACAATATCGTCAACGTAGTTTAAAAGATACCTGACCTTAGGTAATTGTGTTTGCAATTTTTTTTTGATTTGCAATGGGGCCTGGGGAGAAAATTGACTATGTAAGTCACGAATAAAATTAGAAAAATCCTTTTCGCATCCCGATATATCCTCCCTATACGAATTTATTTTTACTAGAACCTTGATATAATCCGCTAAAAAGGTATTTCTTTCATGTTCTTTTGGTCTGGCAATCTGAAATCTATAACTCTGTTCTAATATTAAAGGGGACTGGAAATTATTAAAGTACAGAGAGTATAGTTGATCGCAGTACAAACGTTTACTTTCTTCGAACCTCTGTGACCTCCCCGCAGTAAAAAACACGC
>NZ_JMIO01000239.1 GCF_000691865.1 Methanoculleus sp. MH98A
TCTGGAAGAATGGCGATCACTTAAGGATTATTATTCAGAGGAGGACTTTACCCGGTTAAACAATGACAGTACCATTATGAAACTTTATGTGAATAGCGAGTGGGAGATCTGGAGAACGAGTTAACTCTATGTGGAAAGATACCCTTATCATGCAGGTTATCCCGCCGAAAAAGCATGTTCAGGGTTATTCGGACGTTCCCAACGACTTTTGATATACCCCTTCTAATGTAGCGGCAACTGCATCCCACCTGTACCTCCTTACCCCCTCTCTATTATTTTCTGATATATCCTTCCGCAACTGCTTATCCTGCAGAAGATTTAGCAGCGCTTCCGCGATCTGTTCCTGATTCATTGTGTCTACAAGATACCCATTTGTGCCGTTTTTGATGATATCGGGTACCCCTCCCACGCGTGTTGCAACAACAGGCAGGCCACAGGCCATTGCTTCAAGAATTGTAACAGGGAAGCCTTCGGACAAGCTGGAGAGGACGAAGACCTCTGCTTGATTCATGTAATCCTCGACCCTCTCGTGTGGGACTCTGCCAGCAAACTCAACGCATTCTCTTATCCCGAGATTGTCTGTCAGGGTTTCGAGATGCTCTCTCTCTTCGCCGTCGCCAACGAGGATCAGTTTCGCTTCAGGCAGTTCTCGGTGGACTATGCTCATTGCACCAAGGAGGTACTGAGTACCTTTGACAGGGTGCAGACGGCCGACAAACAGAATTTTTTTGCCAGGATTTCCTCCCTCTGCCTCTCTCTCCGCAACCTCGTTTAGATTGATCCCGTTTGGAACTATGATAACATCTCTGCTGTAGATTGCCTGCATAGCCTCTTTCATGTGTTTTGTGAGGGCGATCACCGCGCTGGCATTTCTCAGGATCACCTTAGCAGTTAATTTGGTGAACCAATCCGGGAGATAGACGTCAGACCCTCTCCCATATATCACATAAGGGATCTTCAACAGTCTGTTCGAGAGGAGAGCTGGCATCCCGCTTCCGAAGCTCTGTGCATGGACAATATC
>NZ_JMIO01000240.1 GCF_000691865.1 Methanoculleus sp. MH98A
AAATCGGGAGGTGATGCTTAATGTCCCCAACAAATTCTTCGATAATTACATATTTCTCAGATTTTGTTACCGTTGGATATTTTGAGCGATCTTGTGGGAGACATATATTATATGGATTATGATCTGGTTCTTCAGTGACCCTAGGAGCGACAAGCAACCCATCTACTTTCGGAATGTGGACATGAATTTCCCCATCTTCAACGTACTGTTCCCCCTTATTGTAGAGGGTTATGTTGAGTCTATACCCGTTCTCTTCGAAAAGAAAATATGCATCATCGGTGGCGAAGTTTTTGCTAACGTTCTTTAGGTTCTCTTCAAGTTCTTCCAATGTCCTTTCATGGTATGGCTTAATTCCCGTAAGTGCATACGACAGATCCGGAGCGGAAATCCCATAGAAATCAAGTATCGTCGGCTTCTTCAAACTCGGGTTTTTCTTCTCTTCAATAGCGCGGCGAATTCTTCTAGCCTCCGCCTCTGAAGGAAGCGTAACCTCTCCTGCTGTATGTATGGTGATGCTGTCGGATTCATTTTCTTCAAAAAGTATCTCTACATGTCCAGTAAAGCCAATCAAAGCCATTTTTCGTTCGTATATGGCATCAAAGTCTCTTCTGATCATGCGAGGCTGATGAGAACCTTTTCGAATCCATGAATCTCCTTTCTTCAACGGATTGTAGTCTTTCTTCATCATGTAGGGCTTATCATCGCAGTTTCCAATTTTGAAGACTCCAAAGCATTTTCCTGAGTATTCATATAAACTATATTCGAACTTTATATCTGGCTCCACGTTATTCTGGATCAATTCTTGATAAACAG
>NZ_JMIO01000241.1 GCF_000691865.1 Methanoculleus sp. MH98A
TGATTTGTATACTCTTCTTAAGATTCTACGATCGCAAATGGGTAGGTATAAATATTGATCTGGACAAAAAGCACTTGCTCACGAGGGAATCAGTCGATGTCGACAAAAGATCGTATCAAAGAGAAATATAGCGACACCCAGCGGAAGATCCTGTACCATCTCAAAACCGGGCTGCGAGCCGGCAAGTCTTACTTTAAATCCAAGTACATCGCAACCGATCTTGGCCTTTCCGCAAAAGAGGTCGGCATCAACCTTGCCATCCTCTCCGAGATCTGCGATGAGCTGGATATCAGGCGCTGGAGTTATTCCAACAGTACGACGTGGCGCGTCACCTCCCGTGCATCATAATTTTATCCTGGAACGCTCTATTTTACGGCATGAAGATCATTGAGTTCGAAGCACCCGTTGAGTTTGTGGCCAATATCAATGACCACAAGGATTGTCTCATGTCGCAGGACAAGAACTACGAAAACCCGGAGGTGCTCTGGTTCAACATCGATGTCCCCAAGGGGCACGGCGTGCAGGCCGGAGACCGGGTCAGGGTGACCGTCGAAAAGATCTGAGACACCATAACTACAACCGCATCGCCGGACATGCTCCGGGTTTCATCCGAGAGGGGTAAAGAAGTATTCAGGGAGCGTCTCCAGGGTGATGCGGTACGAATCCACTTCATCCACGCTGACGATGAGGTAAAAGTCCTTTCCTCCCCTCTCGACGTTTTTGACGATG
>NZ_JMIO01000242.1 GCF_000691865.1 Methanoculleus sp. MH98A
CCCTAACTTCAGGGAGTGATCATCTGTAAACCAGTTCAGGTCGACAGAGAATGAGGATGTACCAGGCGACACATAATACCCATGATAGTCCGTCTCTCCCTGTGTGATAGTGTATCCGGCACGGGCTACAGACTCATTTTTCTGCATGAGGTCGACGGCCTCACTGTTCTCACTTCCGATGCTGCTGGCCGAAACCATCGGTACGACGATAGCGAAGGCCACCAGGAGTCCGATAAGATGGTTGAATTTCATCAAAATCCACCGATAGAGATTTCGAGGAAATTTCTGATAAATATTCTGTCCTATTTCTTTACACGTTTTATATACTGGCTGTCTGTCAACTTCCAGCAAGAGAAGGAGGACATCCGTTTGTCCAATAGAAATCCAGGGAAATCTACTGAATCCCGCAGAATGGGGCGGAGGCAATCAGACGAATATCGAACATCCAGCTGCGAGACATTCTTACACCACCTTCCCCACAAGATAAACCCTGGATGGATACCGCGTTCGATCAACTTCTCCGAGGCGAATACCTGCGTTAGCGAGGAAGTT
>NZ_JMIO01000243.1 GCF_000691865.1 Methanoculleus sp. MH98A
CAAATTGCCAGACGCTGTGATTACGAAGTAGACCAGACCGGCATACGTAATGACCGAATAGATTCCGACAACGCTAAAAAATGCGCCGACGACTTTCCCTTTCAAAAGCTCATGATACCGCTCCTCTACGTTTTCGTCTTTAGGGATCAGGTTGATACTCTCAACGATTGCCAAGTGTGTTCCTGAGAGGACTGCACCAACAAGGGTGATGGCAAGGACTATCGGATTGAAATCAGTCAAGAATGTCGCCCAGAATAGTGTGGGAACTAGAGTGAGCAAGTACGGCGATTTGTTTTTCAGATCAGGAACCATATTCCATCACAATCTCCTTTTGACCTCTCGTAACTGACCAATCACGCATCAATGCCCTCCGGCACCCGCACCCTCCCGGTGAGCAGGTCGGCCATCAATCCCTTCTTCATGGCGAGCAGTTTGTCACGGTAGGTCTCTTCGCGGGCGATCCGGTCTTCGGCGGCGGTGAGGATAGCGGCGATGCGGTGTTGTTCGGGGAGGAGAGGGAGAGGAATTTTTATACTCCGAACTTGCCTATAGTTTAAACCCTCCCTACTTAGTCCCGCTTGAAGTGACTCGATCTGAAACTGCCCAATATGTGAGGAGAGGACGGAGGAGATAAATTCAGGTTTTCCGCTATCATTCAGCCGAATTATGCAAACATGCTGATTAACATTACCTTCACCAAAATCTTGAGGAACAAAGGTGCATCTCCCTATTGATGCACCAGTGATGTTCAATAAGACGTCATAGGGTTGAAGTTTTGTTCTCTGCATAC
>NZ_JMIO01000244.1 GCF_000691865.1 Methanoculleus sp. MH98A
TGATATGGCCTTATCTGCATGGGATTTGGAAGGAATCATGGGGCACCCTGATCCGGGAAATACGTATATAGACGGGATGTCCGAGGAGCATTAAACATTCCGGTAAGTCTGCAGTGGGTTGATAATTGAAAGGTTTATATCGTTAGACTGCGAATGATATGATACGCCTGCAAGTAAGTTATTTATACTATTCTCGCATTGTAATAATGCTGGATGGCAGTACGCGCGGGGCCTATAGCTCAGTTAGGTAGAGCGCCTGGCTTTTAACCAGGTGGTCGGGGGTTCAAATCCCCTTGGGCCCGTTGCCATGGGCGATGTCTATGGATTTTAACAAGGTGATGTATCTGATACGCAACTTTTTCGTCGGTGAGGTGTAGGTGATGGGGACTTCACTTGACGTACTCAACCATGAGATGGTTCCGGACCATCAAATTATGGGCGAAGAAGAGGTCGCCGACCTTCTTGCGACGTACCATATAACTCTAGAGCAATTGCCGAAAATCTACCACGACGATCCTGCAGTGAAGACTATCGGTGGCGAGGTCGGGAACGTCATCCGGATCATTCGCGACAGTCGCACCGCGGGCAGAGCCGAAGCCTACAGGCTCGTTGTGAAGAGACCGAAGAAATAAATTCAGAGGCCGGGAGCTGATCCATCTGTTAGACAGAAGTGTTTTGTCGAGAGCATATTTTGCGCGGGAGCACGTAGCGCGCCACCAGTTAGACTCTTATAACAATTTCCTCCTGCACAACCTTCAGAAAGTCGTCGACGAGCAGCGCATCATCGAGACCGATATCGAGACCCGCGGGAAGGGA
>NZ_JMIO01000245.1 GCF_000691865.1 Methanoculleus sp. MH98A
TTACTGGTATATGCTGCGGAAGGACTACTGGCTGTTCGAATATATGGCGGTATCCAGAGCGATAAAAGACACGAAGGGGCAGTATAAACTGGCATACCAGTATACCGAGAGCGATGAGAACGATCTCACGTATTTCATCCGCTACAATCTCGCGGCAGTAAAAACCGCGGTCGACAATATCCAGAAGTATATCGAGAAGAAGCAGAAAGAGAGCAGACAGGCGCTAAACATTCTCCAGAAGAGCGAAGGACTGAGTCTTCGCCAGGCAGAAATAATCAAATCCCTTATTAAAAACCCCGATAAGCCGATCACGATCAAAGAGATCGTTGAGACATACCGTGTGGCGTATGGAACGGCGAGAAACGATCTCTTCCATCTCGAAAAGCTGGGATATCTGGCGAAGCAGAAATCGGGCAAGGAGTACATCTTCATATTCAGGGGTTTGAAGGGATGAACTCCTGATAAACTACTCATTTTCGGATATCGGTTGTTCCAGTCTGCTGATATCTTTCAGATACTTATGATAGTCGAAGTACATGGGAATTGTATCCTGGGCCTTCGTTTGCGTTCTTTTA
>NZ_JMIO01000246.1 GCF_000691865.1 Methanoculleus sp. MH98A
AATTGTCAATTCCATACAGGTTCTCAAGGAGGATCGTTGCGCCGGAGTGGTTTTCGCATTTTATACCGGTCTTGAAGAGAAGGGCAAGCACCATGTAGTACATGCTGTAGTATGCCATCGATACCGTCTCTTCAAGCCGCCCGTTCTCGAGCAGGATCTTTGCCGAGACGAGATAACTCTCTGACTTCTTACGGTATGCCTCCTGGACCTGGGTGCTTGGCTCAACGAGCCGGATCTTCCCTTCATCGTAGAGTTTACTCAAAAACCCCTGTTTTTTCATAATACCGTTCGACTCCCTTCACGATGATGTGATTCTTTGCGATCTCCTGAATCAACAGATTTTCCGGATCCCAGGTTCCGATCTTCACGCTGAGCCTCGAATGGCAACGCTCCAGTTCTCGTTTCACCTCTCTATCGTCTGTCTCGATATAGAGATCGATGTCGCTCTTCTCATCCGCAGTTCCTTTCGCATAACTGCCGAAGATTATGGCAAGCGGGATATTCCGTCTCTCCTGGATCGTCCTGATGACTGATCGTAGATGAGGGGCCTTTTCAATCAGGTTTCCGAGCGCGTACCACTCCACTACATAGACGTGCACCCGT
>NZ_JMIO01000247.1 GCF_000691865.1 Methanoculleus sp. MH98A
CTCTCCGATTCTCGATGAAGAACAAGAAGAAACCGGTCAGCATCGAGTAACCCCACGACCAAAAGCAGATTATTAGCACTATTGTCGACAACAGAGATAGTAGAGCGCTACCTGTAGCGGTCGCTCCCCATAACAACAGCATCCACAAAACCAGCGATAGGATGGCAGTGATCCACATCCAGTGTCCAAACCAATCATACTCTTCCATAATCCCAAATCAGTCAGAAGATAATATATCTTCCGCATTTTTCTTTCATAGCACATGGCCCTGTTTTAGCAACGGATGTGGATAAGGGGCGTGTAGGGGTCGTGCGCAAATATAAATAGTTATATGGGTGCAGTCTGATTCTCAATCCAATGAAGAAGAAATTAATCATCCTGCTGATAGTGCTTGTAATCGTGGCCTGTAGTTCTTCGGGTTGTGTGGGTGCTATTAAGAGTCTTCCTAAGGCAGCAATGGCGAGGTTAGCGGTAGGAGGTGCAGCCGCATATATTTCAGATGCTGAAGAGACATATTCTGATTCAGATACGTTACCCTGGAACTGGATGCAGGCATACGAATTATACGGAGAAAAGGGGACTAAA
>NZ_JMIO01000248.1 GCF_000691865.1 Methanoculleus sp. MH98A
TATGGACATCGTCCCCGTGGTTTTAGGGTTCTCTCCCCGCATATCCCGGCTGTATTGCAGGATGCCGAACCGGGGCTGAAAATGTCCCTGGATGCTCCCGGTGCGAGGGGAGGAGTCACGTACAATGTCGGTTTTCAAACGTTGGCAGGTATCCCTGTCCAGAAAGGTCAATGCATTTTTTTAATTGATGTCCGACGTTAATTGAATTAACTTATGGTATCAGAGGGATATTTATAACTTAACTTTGTAACGTGATGCAATGGAGGTGAAATTGTGGCAATAACCGCGATAATGAACATAATCGGCGGACTGGTATTATGTGCGGGAATTATAGGGGCTCTGCCCGTGCTCGGGGGCTTCCTTGAGAAGGCAGGCAGGTTCCTGGGCGGTTTCCAGGTCATCATAGGGATCATCATGATGATCCTCGGACTGCTGGGGATCTTCTCGCTGCAGGGTATAGTTGCCTTCCTGGTAGGAGTCATCCTCCTGACCGGTGCGTTCCACGTGGTCCCGGGTCTCGGTAAGTATCTCGAGAAGTTCGGCACGTGGCTGGGCGGCTTCCAGACGATCATCGGTGTCATCGCGATCGTCATCGGTATCCTGGGGCTTCTCTGAGGCTTTACCCCGGGGTTGAAGGCGGCAGAGCGTGAACTCCCGCGGGTGAAAACCCGGGATGAACGCAAGGCCGCCCTTCTT
>NZ_JMIO01000249.1 GCF_000691865.1 Methanoculleus sp. MH98A
TGCTACAATCCGGATGGCGGTACCTATGGAAGAACATAGATTGATGGTTCTGTCTGACCATTACCTCACGTTTGTCAAGGATCAGGTGGAGTTGCTCGCAAAGGCATTTGCTCATACTGATGTGTACGTCAGGTACCATCCAGCAACTGAGATCTCCAGGGTATTTCCAGCCCCCCGCCTCAAAGCTTTCCGGAAAGATTCTCTTATTGACCGGACGAATTTGCCGGAGAATGTTTCCATATATACAGTTCCGCAGTTCTATTTGCCCTTCACCCATCAATTTAGGAGGGTCGGCAAGCCCTACTATACCAAAATTAAAGATCGGATTACAGAGAACAAGGCAGAATATGATCTCGTCCATGCACACTTTACATGGCCAAACGGCTTTGTTGGGGCAAAACTGAAAGAAGAATACGAGTTACCTTTCATCATAACTGCGCATGGTTATGATGTCTATGACCTGCCCTTTAGAGACGCCAAGTGGCGAGACTTAATTACAGATATCTTCGATTCTGCAGACGCTATCATAACTGTAAGTCACCGTAACCATGAGTGTATTAAAAAACTGAACATAAATACGCCAGTTCACGTGTTACCAAACGGTTTCAGGAGCGACCTCTTCTATGCCCAGGATCCTGCCACGTGCAGGGACTACCTCAACCTGCCCCGAGACAAAAAGATCCTTCTTACCGTGGCAAACCTGGAGCCCGTGAAAGGCCAAAAATATCTCATCGAGGCGATTGGTGAAATCGTTCAGGAAAGAGGGGATATTCT
>NZ_JMIO01000250.1 GCF_000691865.1 Methanoculleus sp. MH98A
TGAAGAAATGAAAATTAAGGTCAAATTCTCTAACCTGGGTCGGTATACATTTTATGCATATGATCATGAACAGGAAGTACTTTTGGGGATTCCGAGTTGGGATGATGATCAGTTTACGGTAACGGTTTCATAACGGGTGGATGAAGCATGCGGCAAGAGGTATCAATAGATTCTATTTTAACGGTGTTGTTTGCCGTGATGCTCTTCCTCTTACTCTTTTATCACACCATTAAGGAGTTTTATCCAGAGTTCGATCCCTTTTTCATGATCTTTGGTCAGCTTGTCGGTCTTGTTCTCGCGATACTTCTTATATTCTGTTTCGCTGGTCTGGCTCTGCTGGTCATCCGACGCTTGTATCGCCGCCTGTATCGTCGTTAGTCAACTATCCGTCGGTGTCTGGTTGCTCCCTGGGTGTAGGGAAGATGTAGGTCAAACAGAGATATGTGTGGTCCCGATTGGTCCGGCAACTTCCTCGCTAACGCAGGTATTCGCCTCGGAGAAGTTGATCGAACGCG
>NZ_JMIO01000251.1 GCF_000691865.1 Methanoculleus sp. MH98A
GACGAACTCTGCCAGAAGATTGGGCGATACGTGAATGAGCAGAGAAAGATTGCGTCAAAATTTAAGATCGGGATTACAAGCGACTATAATTACCGAGCAGAAGGTGACGATTACTTGCTGAATGGTTACAACCGCATGGTCGTCCTGTATCGGACACAATCTAAAGAGAGAGTTCGCTCGATGGAGCAGTATCTCATAAAACGTTTTCAAAAGTATGAAGAATGCAAAAATATCCGGCCCGGCGGCGAAGGCAAACTGAAATGGGGACCTCCATATTATGCATACCTCGTTATGAAGACGAAATAGGTGTCAATATTAAGTCTAATCGAGAAGGCTGTTGTTCGAAGACCCACAACCTTCTCAAACTACTCCCCTGTTGTACCCTGCTCCCTTCCTTATGGATAATTCCCAGATAAAACCGCATCCGCAATAAAACAGCAGGTGTGACTTATTTTCGCATGGTCGTGTACTGAAGCGCTTTATTCATGTGGGCCTTTGTTTGCTGGATCTTTTTGAGACAACTTCACCTTAGACTTGTTACTAGTTGTAACAGTATTCGACCACAGTCAAAGTATACTAACTGAGTATATCGTTATCATCTG
>NZ_JMIO01000252.1 GCF_000691865.1 Methanoculleus sp. MH98A
TTTTTCATATTCCTTTTAAGAACAACGCTTCGCCGGAATTTTTTCCTTTTCTCAATTTCAGCGTTGCTAACTGATCTGGTAGTACTCCCAAGAGATTGATAGACGTCTTTTCCATCCTGAACAATCTTTTTCATCTCAACAGGATCAGCAGAGATAGCGTGATCCCAACCAGGAAGATTTTTATCTAGTGTAAAGTGCTTTTCAACGATACAGGCGCCCAAAGCGATAGCAGCAACAGGAATTGCAGTTCCTAACGTATGATCGCTAAAACCTACCGGTAAGTCAAAGGCCATCTCAAGCGTCGAGATATTGCGTAGATTAATAGTCTCAAGATCCGGTGGGTAGATAGAAACGCAGTGCAAGAGAGCAATGGGACCGGATCCTGATGAACGTAGCGTAGCAACAGCGGTTTCGATTTCCCCGAGAGAGGCCATCCCAGTTGAAAGAATTACTGGTTTGCCTTTGGTCGCAACGTACTCAAGTAGTGGGAGATTGTTGATATCCATTGATGCTATCTTGAATGCAGGTACATCGAGAGAGTCAAGTAAATCTACCTCCTCATTCGAAAAGCAGCTCGATAAGAAAGTAATACCTACGTTTTCGCAATATGAAGCAATTTCTTCATGTTGCTGTGTTGTGAACTGATATTTCTCAACCATCGCCTCCAGGGATCCAAAATGCTTTTTCTTATCAGAATATTCCGTATTGCGAGCATATTCCGCCTTTGAGATTAGGGATGACTTCGTCCAAGACTGAAATTTAACGGCATCAGCACCACATGTAATCGCTACATCGATCAT
>NZ_JMIO01000253.1 GCF_000691865.1 Methanoculleus sp. MH98A
TATCTAAGGGCAAGAATCTCCATCAGGGGCAGTTGAAGTATTTCTACGTCTTGCCCAACGGAAAGTAGAAAGAGGTACACCTAAAGCTGGATCTGCGATATTGACAGATATTGAAAATAAATGTCTAACAAAATAGAGGGACCAATGCTTATGCATCAATTGTTGGGCAGGGGAATAATCTTTGCATCGCGAAGCACCCGGTTAACTCTTCCAGCATATTGTGGCTTTAACGATGTCACAACAGTAACTAGTTCTTCATCATTAGTGACATTGTATTTATCGATTACATAATATGCCGTAGCAATTAATGACAACTCAACTGCGTTAAATTCGTGATATGTTTCAACAATTTTGTCTATTTGCTCCTTTTCTGCAGAACTTAGCTCTTTAGCAATCTGAATCCCTTTTTGGTTTGGTGAGATGAAATACCCCTTGTCACCCTGCCATTTCACGTCCACTATGCCAGACATAGAAATTAAGTCTAGGTCAGAGGAAACTCGGCCAGAATATGGCCCGTAATGATATAATGCAAAACTATAGTTTGTTAGTCCCTCTCTCGAAAGCAGATAGGTCATCTTCTGGATAACAGTCCTACCTATCTGAGAATATGATATATCAGACAACTTTTTAACGAGGTACGCAATCTGTAATGGCCCTCGATTACCAGTTTCCGTCATGCATTATTCCCTCCAATTAACTCTCTCGCGCGATTCTCATAGTCATATCCCACATATACCCTTACCTGTCTTGACGGCTTGAGACTATCAATGATCTTCGAGTACTGTGAAAGTGGCACAGCAGTTCCATCTTTAGTGATGATATGGATCTGATCGCTCATCCCAACGTCTCCTTGAAACTTATACCATTCATTTTCCTTGTTATCCACATTGTGCGGAATTCCCGCATCTTCAAGTACTTGAATCACCCGCTTGAGCTCACCATTGTCCGAGTTTATGTTCGCGTCCTCAATCTGGTGAACGTATTTTAAATGTTTCCTTGCTAACAACATTTTGCAGGCAGGAGCGTCACTTTCAAGCATCCTTGCCCACACGCGGGGATCATCTAATTTTATGTATTCATTAAGGCTATCTTCAGTATCTGGGGGCGGATATTCTCCAACAGTGTCCAATAATGCTTTTTCAAGCATTATGTCGTATGCGCGCCTGACGTGATGGTAAGCGACTTGAGAAAAGAACTGATAGCGGGCAATGATTAACGATTCGGCATTATGCCAGCCATCTTCATGGATGCCAATTACAACATCGTCAGTTTCGGGATCATTTCCCAGTGTCATTGTCCCTAGCAGCCTTTCAAGATCGAAGACCCCATACTTCACACCGATGTGATGAGAGTCACGCAAAAGATAGTCTGCTCGATCCGCATCCAATTGGCTTGAGATTAAAGTTCGCCAAAAGAATATCTGTTCGAGCCTATTCGGTCTTCCCTCAATCAAGTCCGCAATCTCACTCGCATAAATTTTGAAATTACTCCTATTATATTGATTGTTCTCAATAACTTCCTTAAGTGGGCCTCTTATCAGAGCAACTGAATAATCTTCGTGTTTATACTTGTTATCTGATTCAGGATTTTTGTCAATTAACTGAGTGTTTATCGGGAAGAGCTCTTCTCCACCGTGAGAGAAAGGACCGTGACCAACGTCATGGAGTAAGGCAGCCAATCGGATAGTTTGTCTTACTGTCTCCAATCCCCTTGTATCTAGACTGTATGTCTTCTTTAGAATGTCCTTATTCTTCTCGCTTTTTACAATCGAATCAAACATTCGTGAGGCTATGTGCATGACTCCTAACGAATGTTCAAACCGAGTGTGGGTCGCGCCGGGATAAACCATCTCTGTGAGAGCAAGCTGTTTTATCCTCCTTAATCGTTGAAAAACCGGGTGATTTATCAGATCCTTTTCAATATCATTAAAATTAATGAAGCCATGAACAGGGTCTCTTACCTCATGCCATTTCAAGAATGACACCTCTTATTTGAAGAGGTGTATTAACCTATATG
>NZ_JMIO01000254.1 GCF_000691865.1 Methanoculleus sp. MH98A
CTATACTATGACTCTCCTCTTTTTGGACATTGATTCTCTGTTCAGGTATACTATCTTGAGGTTTTAATTTCACATTCGGATCGTAATTTCCCTTAAAGAAATCATCGAGAAGTTGAAACGTACGTGATAGCAACCGCCCGTCAAGTGCTTCACTTCGATTCAGCAATCGCCGCTGTAGAAAGTCATATTCACAAAGTATTTTCCCATTTTTCAGGAGGGTTGCCCGAATCATGTAGTGCTTGTATTTTGGCTTGGGTTGGCTGTCAATATATCTTCTGACTTTGGCAAAATCAGATGCCCCTAAGTGTAACGCAAGAGTAGCATGGAATGCAAAATCCTCTTGATAGTCGTAACTTTTTAAATTACAGTATCGCTGAAGGCGTTGCGCTAGATCCCAACGGAACTGCTTCAACTTGTCGCTTGGATTGATATCAATGAAAACAACACGTGGGTTGTGAAAATAGCCAAACCCGTTCACGGTGAACCTGCATAGTGGGGTGGCAGCACAGTGGGAGGCAAAGTCTTTCACGAGTTGTTTTTCGTTATTTGCTGTAAATCCTCCTGCAAGCGTGATATGGGGTACCGGTCTTTTTGGTTGGGCATAATGTAAGTGAAACTTGTTTGTAAGACGCAGAATCATTTTGCGAATATCGTGTTTGGAGGATCCCTGAAACCGATATTCAATGAGATAATTTGCATGTGGGGCCATACTGGGCGGTATATCCTTTTCTATGATGTCTAGGGACATCTATCATATCATTCTGTCTGTTCATCACGTAATCGTGTGCTGTTCTGGATAAGGCAGAAAATGGGTTAATCAGGTGTCGTATTGTAGATCGTATTTCTTTGTGAGTGCTTGCCACCGTGCGTAGTGATACTGGTCTAAGACCTGTCCCATCGAGTCAAGTTTCTTTAATTCTTGAGCATCCCGATACTCCCCGCTCACGTCTAAGGACTTATCTCCACCTTGTACGTGAATGATCTTCACATCCGACGTAACTCTAAACCCTCCCAAATAATCCTCTGGAATGTACGTGATTATTGTTGGTTGTGTGGTTTCTATGAACGCGTATCCACTGTTCTGGAAGTCATATTGGCCGTTACATTTTACTCCGACTGCCATATGGTCGGAAAACTCAAACAATACCACATCGTAGCCTAACTGGCATAAGAGGTAACTCAGGAGCAACGATTTGTCGGAGCATACCCCCTGATTATTGTGAAGTGTTTCGTAGGGGTAATACCAGTCGCTATCCATCCCAGAATATCGGTTCCAACTGTAAGGTATATGCTGGACAAGGCTGATTGCCACTTGAGCTTGAGCCTCTGGTGAACTGGATGTCTTTTCGATCTGCTCAATGAAAGGATCTAAATACTCATCCTGATAGGAGTTTTTTAGCAACTCCATTATGACTTCATCCACGTAATTGTACCGGTATGTGTGACTTTCTTTTGAAAAATACTCGTTTAATCCGCCATAGGTTGTAAAACTCAGAGTTCTTCGACCCCCAGCGTAGTAGGGATAATTGTGTGGTTTTGGGGAGTCCTTAAACGATTCGGAAGGGTCAATAATGTCGCCAATAATAGGGATATCCGAGGCCTTGAACGCTTGATTCTCTGGTGTCGTATCCGGTAAGGTCACCTTTGTTGATGAGGGGTCCTGCTGCATCAGGGCAGTAGATCCACCAGAATCGTCTTCTAACTGAGAAACGAACAAAACTATTTGAGGATAGAATAAAGCAAGACCCACAACAATCGCTAAAACGGCAAGAGTTTTCGTAATCTCTTGCTCGGTTTGCCGTGCGAGTCTCTGTGAGGATGTTTTTCTTGAGTGGCCATTCGCATTATCACTATATCGGGAGTAATCTTCACTGTTTTCGGTGTAAGAATATCGTTCTTGTACACAGTTATGGTATTCTGACAATCTGTGGTCCGCGCAAAATGTTTTTCCTACACAATTATGGTATTCTGGCAATCTGTGGTCCATGCAGAATGTTTCTCCACATCGTCTACAGACGTAGGGTAATCCTTCAATTTGGCGACCACAGAAATAGCATTTCGCCATATTCAATAACAATTGCTATCTATTTATAACCCTTCCGAAATGAATATCTGGAAAAAAGTTCCGTGAGATTATTCTCATTAAGA
>NZ_JMIO01000255.1 GCF_000691865.1 Methanoculleus sp. MH98A
AAATAGAGTCCGGGTTCATCAATTAAAATAATGTTTCCACTGCTTTTCCCTTCGGCCTGTAACCTTAAAAAAAAGGCAATATACCATTGTAAACCCTGACTTCTTTGATCTACCCTATGATAGATAGGTGTGCGCTGATTACCTCCGCGTGTTTGGTCAATGTCTTGAATAAAGAATGATAGTTTTTGATCACTATAATCAACTGTAATATAAAGAGGGTCTTGCTTCCAGTACTTGCCAAACTCATTAGTGCAGACATCAGATGCTCGGGAAGCAATATTTACTCTTTCTTGAGCGGTCTTTGCATCACGTAGTGCGTTAAGATCTAGACCTGAGAGTTTTGCAAAATCTCCAATGAGCCGATAATTAGTTTTCAATTGATGGTCATTTTCCAGTTCATTTATGTGTACCTCTGATGGGAATTTGTCAGTGAAAGAATCAAACAGCACAGCCTTGGACAGCATACTTAATACTTTTTTGTCAAAGAAAATAGAAAAGGATGAACTATCTGAAGCAATGCTACTTAGATATATATTTTCAATGGTATCAACTCTTTTCAAAAAAGACGTCCGATCTTCGCCTGAAAACCTCTGCTTGTTATTTTCGTATGTTAGACGAAGATTTGAGATCGTCTCAACAAAATCTACGGGATTTGTTTGATCCGTAATGCTGCGAATCTGTCCAAACCCATATCTCGGAAGTATTGAATTTAACTGACCGACCTCATGAGATAGGTCACTTTTGAGAACTTTTCTTTTGTATTTGCCACCTGCAACTTCGTCCTTTAACTGCCCAGATACTTCAAATATATCATTTGTTCGTTTTATGCGGATCCGTTTCTTCTCGTCCACTCTAATTGAGCCAGCGTAACATAAGTATTTAAGAATTTCATTTGCTTCGTTGGCATTTAGCACGAAGTCATAGTGAATTTCGATGTTTATACCATCCTTAGTTGAATATCCAGGGTAGTCCTCACTGGTCAATTTACTTTCAGGGCTTATTTTTTCTAAATCTGCAAGGATACTGCTTTTTCCAGATTCATTCTTTCCTGCTAAAATAGTAATGTCAGGAGATAAGTGACAGACACCACTGTCCTCTAAAGATCTAAAATTCTTTATCCTGAATGACTCAAGTTTCATTTAACTCTCTCACTTTTGAATAGATGTTTAGTAATGAAATAGTTTGTCTATTGGGACTGCGTCAAACAATCTCAATAGAGACAAAACGCACAAAACGATGTACAGGGCGACTGAGAGGGCGAACCGAGAGACCATTTCACTTGCTATGATGCACTAGATCCCTAAAAATGAATGCAAGCAACCTACAGAAGACAGTAACTTCAAAAATGCAAGTGAATATCGAAATGCAGATGAAAAACAAGAGAAGAAGTAAAGCAATAAAGCGTCATGAATTTTCTGGAAGGAATTTCAATATGTTCTCTCCATCTTGGGTAATGCAAATTCTCCCTCGTTTCCCTTTATCGCTTATTTCAATAAGTTTCCATTGAAGAAGGGGATCAATAAGGTTTTTTGCTAGTTGTGAATGTTTGGCAGACTCAGGATGGCGCGAACCGGGGTCTATTTCAATTAGTTTTTCATTTACACATTGCTCAATGAGATCTTTCTTCCGTATTGGTTGCTCTTCGCGGATAATCTTGAGTGTTTTGATCAGTCTCGGTTTAGGTCGGTCAATCTTGTAATTGGGAAGTTGTATGACTCCTTTGTAACCACTTGTAAATTGTTGTCCTTGTTCTGGTGTTATCTCATATTTCTCTGGGCAAACATAGT
>NZ_JMIO01000256.1 GCF_000691865.1 Methanoculleus sp. MH98A
GTGCGACTGTAGAGGTAGATTAAAGGAGTGTCAAAAATGTGCATTTCAATCCACGCACCCGCGAAGGGTGCGACGCGGCGCTCCGGTGCCGAAGTCGCAGGCGAAACTCTCATTTCAATCCACGCACCCGCGAAGGGTGCGACACGTCAGGACATTCTCGCCCGGCTGCATCTGCCAATTTCAATCCACGCACCCGCGAAGGGTGCGACGAAACGGATCGTTGGGAAAAAACAATCTTGGGCCATTTCAATCCACGCACCCGCGAAGGGTGCGACGAGTGTCTCGACAGCGCCCTCCAGTTCGCGGAGGATTTCAATCCACGCACCCGCGAAGGGTGCGACAGGATCGTAACTTTTTAAGATCTCTCTCTCATGGATTTCAATCCACGCACCCGCGAAGGGTGCGACCAGGGCAAGCGTGAGCTTGTTACCGTTCGCATCGCTATTTCAATCCACGCACCCGCGAAGGGTGCGACTTCCTGGCGCAGGAGATGAAGACGGACCCGATGGATTTCAATCCACGCACCCGCGAAGGGTGCGACTCCCCGTGCTTAATCAGGTGCGGATCACCGAGCCGATTTCAATCCACGCACCCGCGAAGGGTGCGACTCGCCGAGGCCTTGACCGGCCCCACCGACATCCCGGCATTTCAATCCACGCACCCGCGAAGGGTGCGACGCTACAGCCGGAGCACGACCGACGGGGGAGACCTAATTTCAATCCACGCACCCGCGAAGGGTGCGACGGGCCGTGCACCCGACCGTCGACGCCGTCGTGCAATTTCAATCCACGCACCCGCGAAGGGTGCGACGGCACTGTCACGACCGAGACTGGCGCGCCAGTGAGTGATTTCAATCCACGCACCCGCGAAGGGTGCGACGGATGTCGGGCCGGACCTCGGGGGTGCGGACCTTATTTCAATCCACGCACCCGCGAAGGGTGCGACTCGTCACGACCGCGCCGTTGAGGTCCTCCTGGATATTTCAATCCACGCACCCGCGAAGGGTGCGACGTGGTCTCGGTGTTACCTGCCAGGCAGACCCCGTATTTCAATCCACGCACCCGCGAAGGGTGCGACAAGTTCGGCGAGGCCAAGTACGTCCGGGTCTTCCCGATTTCAATCCACGCACCCGCGAAGGGTGCGACGCGGTCTTCGAGGTGGTCGCCCAGACCGGCTCGATATTTCAATCCACGCACCCGCGAAGGGTGCGACTCAACCAGGTGCAGTACGACCTCATCTACCGGTGATTTCAATCCACGCACCCGCGAAGGGTGCGACCTCGCTCCCGGGGAAGTGATCGTCAGCGACCAGACATTTCAATCCACGCACCCGCGAAGGGTGCGACAGTGGCTCACAGCGGGGCATGAGAACACCTGCGAATTTCAATCCACGCACCCGCGAAGGGTGCGACCCGAGACGGTTCTGTGCCCACCGGCGGCTGATGACGGCATTTCAATCCACGCACCCGCGAAGGGTGCGACCGAGTGGGGAGATTCTGACCGGGCCGTTCGTAACATTTCAATCCACGCACCCGCGAAGGGTGCGACGAGGAGATGCCGACCCGGGCGAGCGCCCGCTCGGCATTTCAATCCACGCACCCGCGAAGGGTGCGACGTTTCTCCAGTTTCGGAGTGTCGTGTTTCTCCTTATTTCAATCCACGCACCCGCGAAGGGTGCGACGCCGCTTTGATCGCGTCGATGTAGTCCTGGACGCGATTTCAATCCACGCACCCGCGAAGGGTGCGACGTCCGACAGCCGCCCCTTACCGGAGATGTTCTCGGCATTTCAATCCACGCACCCGCGAAGGGTGCGACCAAAGAGCAGATGTGCGGGGTGCCGGAGGTGCCGATTTCAATCCACGCACCCGCGAAGGGTGCGACGGTGCTCCCCGATTCGGAGGTGACCGGAGCGATCGAATTTCAATCCACGCACCCGCGAAGGGTGCGACTGTTTCCCAGTCGAAATTATCGCGCAACCCCCTCATTTCAATCCACGCACCCGCGAAGGGTGCGACTCGTTCGGGTCGACTCCCTGGACGGTTGCTGAATATTTCAATCCACGCACCCGCGAAGGGTGCGACGGGCACGACAACACCTGTGCCCAGTGCCAGGCCCTATTTCAATCCACGCACCCGCGAAGGGTGCGACGGCTTATCGAGACGTTCGTCGTCCGGACCGGGAGATTTCAATCCACGCACCCGCGAAGGGTGCGACCTACGATCTACTCGCTGCCGGTCGTAGAGCTGCGGATTTCAATCCACGCACCCGCGAAGGGTGCGACGTGGCACTGTTGGTGCATCTGCATGTAGTTCATATTTCAATCCACGCACCCGCGAAGGGTGCGACGCCCCTCCCGCCTGCTTCGCGGTCCACCACTCGGTATTTCAATCCACGCACCCGCGAAGGGTGCGACGCGTGCGGCATGCTCCGCGGCCGCAACTATCATATAATCATTTCAATCCACGCACCCGCGAAGGGTGCGACGTGCGGGGCGTCCCCGGGCTCGAATGCGGCGACGTAATTTCAATCCACGCACCCGCGAAGGGTGCGACGTCGCCGTTGCCGATCTTGACGATCACCGGCTTGGGCATTTCAATCCACGCACCCGCGAAGGGTGCGACTGTCGTCGTGATGGCAGATGTGTAGGCGGGCGGTGATTTCAATCCACGCACCCGCGAAGGGTGCGACCGGTGTCGATGAGCACAACCCGCCCGCCGATGCCATTTCAATCCACGCACCCGCGAAGGGTGCGACCCCGCCTGGAGCGCGGGTGTCTCCCGGACGGCGTGATTTCAATCCACGCACCCGCGAAGGGTGCGACGGAGTACCGCGATGCATCCCATCTGCCGGTCGCCATTTCAATCCACGCACCCGCGAAGGGTGCGACGCCGTAAGGCCGCACTCTCTTCGTTCCCTTCACATTTCAATCCACGCACCCGCGAAGGGTGCGACGCACAGGCGCGCCTCGACGAGATCGGCCAGATGCTCATTTCAATCCACGCACCCGCGAAGGGTGCGACTGCCGGAGGCGCCGGAGAGTTTCACCAGGACGGGAATTTCAATCCACGCACCCGCGAAGGGTGCGACGGACGTCGATATCATCGTGCCGCACTGGTGCGAATTTCAATCCACGCACCCGCGAAGGGTGCGACGGCATAATTTGCCATGCTATAACGTGGCCCCGAATTTCAATCCACGCACCCGCGAAGGGTGCGACCCGCACCTGTCCCGACGCGGTGGTCGGATCGTAGGTATTTCAATCCACGCACCCGCGAAGGGTGCGACCAAGATCGATGGCCGGGGCCTGGTCGACGATCTCATTTCAATCCACGCACCCGCGAAGGGTGCGACAGCAGGGCAGCGCCGCGATCGTCATCGTGCCGGTGATTTCAATCCACGCACCCGCGAAGGGTGCGACGAGGGCACCAGCCCGGAATCACAGGGAAGTCATTATTTCAATCCACGCACCCGCGAAGGGTGCGACGTCCCGGAGAGCCCGATCGCGTTGGGGCTCTTCATATTTCAATCCACGCACCCGCGAAGGGTGCGACGGCGCGGAACGGGTGGGCACCCCCTCACCCCGCACTTATTTCAATCCACGCACCCGCGAAGGGTGCGACCGCGATCCGCTGCAGGCGCTCGTCGGTTGAGTCCGATTTCAATCCACGC
>NZ_JMIO01000257.1 GCF_000691865.1 Methanoculleus sp. MH98A
TACAGAACCATGCCGCTCCCAACCGCAAAGAGGAGACTATACACCGAATAGACCGGTATAAGCAGTATAACGCCGGCCATAGCCCCGGATGCGGCGACGCTCTTGAAGATAGACGACCAGTAGATCCTGAACCTGATATACCGAAAGGAGAAAAGAATCGCCACGATCGCGGTGACCGTGTAGGATATCAGGGTAGCGATTGCAGCACCGATAAAACCGACGAACGGGATGAGCAGCAGATTGAGAAGAAGATTGGAGACCGCCGCAAGCACGTGAATAAACAGGTTGAACTGGTTCTTCTTCACCAGATGGGTGATGTTGATGACGATCTGGTAGATTCCTGCCAGCAGACCGGAAAGGGCAATAAAGGGGATGACGACCGCCCCCGACGCAAACTGAGGGGTGGTGAAGAGGTTCAGGATCGGGCCGGCCAGAACAGACAGCCCTACCACGGCGGGTATGGCCGCCAGCAGGAAATATTTCAATGAGATGCTGAGATAAAATTTCACCGCTCCCATCTCCAGCCGGTCATACAGCCGCGAGAGCTCGGGAAACAGGATCAACTGAATCGGATACATCAACTGGAAGATCAGCCCCCCGATGATGTATCCCGCGGAATAAATCCCGACGGCGGCAACCCCCAGGAAGAAACCGATAATGAACCGGTCGCTGGACTCGGTGATCCACCGGATAAGTGCATTCGGGGTTATCGGCGCCGAGTATCTCAGATATTCCCTAATATAGGTAAATCTCGGCAGGGCAAACCCGATACGGCGTATGATGAGAGCAAGGGATATCAAAATTTCCAGTAGCGTGATGATGAAGATGCCGCCAATCACGCCGATGAGACCGAACCCCAGTACCAGAAGAATCAGGATGAGTATCAGCCGCCCGAAACTGTTGAACAGGGATAAGGCCGCGTAGATCCCGGTCTCGCGACTGATGCGGAAATAGAATGTCGCCACCAGATCGACGGCGGTGAGCAGGATCAGAAACGAACCGGCCTTTACGAAATAAGAGGCCTGGATATCGCCAAACAGCGTCACGGCCAGGAGATCCGAGAGGAGATAGACCGCGAGCGATATCGCAAACCCGGTAAAGCCGACAAAGAAGATGATCGAGTAAAAACCCTCCCTGATAACACCCTCGTCTGTCTCTGCGGCCAGAAACCGGAGAAACGCCATATGAAGTCCGACCAGGGCAAGAGGGGAGAGGAGAGAGATCGTGACGTTGATCTGTGCCCAGATCCCGTAGCTGTCGGGCCCCAGCATCTTGGTGACGATCGGGAGAAGGAAAAAACCCCCGAGACT
>NZ_JMIO01000258.1 GCF_000691865.1 Methanoculleus sp. MH98A
ACCTTTCGTTACCGCAGAAACTTACATGCCATTTCTGTTTTTTGTACTGCGGATACCTGTCTGTCACATCTTCTCCTGTGCTTGCAACAACGATTTTTTGAACCGCGTCTGCAGAGAATACAGAATAAGCTTCGGGCTTGTTAAACCATGTATTGTTATAGTGGCGAACATTCATTTTGTGATACACATAATAGTTCGTCGGATCGAAGAAATACCATTCATCATCGATTTGAACCTCAACCCATGCATGATTGTTATTAGTTAGATCTGCCTTTATAATACTTGTATTGAAGCCAGATCTTTTTGCAACCTCTTCAAACAATACCGCAAGTTCTCCACAACCTCCCATTTTATAATAGGCAATCCATCGCGGATCGTTTACATATTGGTTTGGCATTAAGAATATGGAAGCCCATATGGAGCCTTCAGGTCTGATTTTGCCATATGAGTCAAAGCGGTACCGGTTAATCGGGTAGTCCAAGTAAGTAGAGGAATAATTTAGGTTGAAATAATCCTCTTCAAAAATAAAGTAAGTAAAGTTTTCAGATTCCCATTCTGCTATTGCTTCAAACTTCTTTTCTGTATCGTTAATTTCAGCAATTCGATTTACGATAGAATTAATTTCATGTTCCCCTTCGGGGGAAATTGTGTTTTCATAAAGGATTGTGAAGTATGTGTCAAGATCTCCGGAGTATTGAGCGGGATATAAGTAGATGATGAGTATAGACCCTACGAGGACAACAAAGGCGGTACAAATTATTTGCCCCAGAGAATATTTCGGCTGATTGTCACCCTCGTTTGTCGGCATATTCTATTTTAAGTGATCATTGTTAATAATAATTCCCTAGAAGGTCGCTATTAATTATCTGTGGGATATTGATTCGTTTCTTCGAAAAGTCGTTCTTTCCTTTGCTCAGTCTAGCATAAACCCTTTTTCCAAAAACTTTGATGAAATTATTGGGCGTGAGCGCCAGAAGTTCAGGCATGGGTTTCGACGGTGAGGATGTATTCCAGGAGCCCTTCTTCGGTGGGAA
>NZ_JMIO01000259.1 GCF_000691865.1 Methanoculleus sp. MH98A
AGACGCGGGCGATCATGCCCGTCCACTATGGAGGATGCCCCTGCAGGATCCAGGAACTGCGCGAGATTGCCGATGACCATGATCTGCTCCTGATCGAAGACGCTGCCGAGGCCTTTGGAGCATCTATTCGCGGCAGGAAAGTCGGAACCTTCGGTGACTCGGCAATGATGAGCTTTTGTCAGAATAAAGTCATCACAACTGGCGAGGGCGGTGCAATCGTGACCGATTCCCGGGAAGTATACGAAAAGATGAAGCTCATCCGTTCTCATGGCCGTCTCGAAACCGCTGACTACTTCTCAACTACCGCAGTGATGGATTATGTCTCTCTCGGCTATAACTTCAGGATGTCGAATATCACAGCGGCACTGGGAATTGCTCAGCTGAACAAGGTCGAAGAGATCATCAGGATGAGGCGGGCTGATGCCGCTTACTATATCCAGCGGCTAAAGGCCGAAGTGCCGGATTGTGTCATCTCGGAACCCCCGGAGGACTATTTCCACGTATATCAGCTGTTCTCTATCCGGGTCAAAGACCGTGACGCACTGATGCAATACCTTGAGAACAAGGGAATAATGACGAAGGTATACTTCTCACCGGTTCACTATACATACTTCTACTGTTCCCAGGTGGGTGATTCATACAACCTGCCAATAACCGAAAAAGTTTCAGAAGATATCCTCAGCCTCCCCTTCTACCCCGGGATTTCTCGAGATGACATCGATTACGTGATAGATTCCATGAAGGAGTTTTATGGAGTGGCCTGAATGGACGAATATGAGTATTATCGCGGTAAATCGATCCTTGTGACAGGGGGCGTAGGGTCGATAGGCAAAGAACTCGTAAAAAACATCCTGAAAATGGATGTGAGTTCCCTCAGAGTTCTGGACAATAATGAGACCGGGTTGTTTGATCTGGGGCAGGAGTTAAGATCGGATAAAATCCGGTTGCTGGTCGGTGATGTCCGGGATAAGGAGCGATTAAAGCGTGCCATGGAAGGCGTCGACATAGTCTTTCATGCAGCGGCCCTGAAGCATGTTCCTCTCTGTGAGTATAACCCCTTCGACGCGGTCAAGACTAACATTCTTGGAACCCAGAATGTCCTCAACGTTGCCCTTGACGAAGAGGTTGAAAAGGTCATCGTCATAAGCACCGACAAAGCGGCTAATCCTGTAAACGTTATGGGCGCAAC
>NZ_JMIO01000260.1 GCF_000691865.1 Methanoculleus sp. MH98A
TTGCCCTTGCATCATTTATCACATCAGCCGTTGCGCTACTTGAGATCGTTACACTGTTCAATAGATGGTGGGCAGGAGCGGTGTTGTATGCAGGTGGATTTATTTTCGGACCGCTGCTCATAACTGCCATTTTCTGCTGATATTATGATCTATAATCGAATTAGAATTGCATATGCCATCGAATTAATAGAGTCAATTTAGTGAACGTAATAATGCAAGGTAGAGCATCATGAATTAGGCAGACATATATACAGGGATTCATACAATACCATTTATCCCGCTAATCCCTGCCGAAAAGATATATCCTTTCAACCGCCTACCAATAGGAAGTTTACATCCAATGTTCTGCTGGGTAGAGATAAGCGGTGGAGAGGATGTGTGGTTCCGATGAAAGTTGATCCCAAGTTGTATGCGCTAAAAAACGAGTTTGATAAAATTCTGTGTCCTGAAGTCATAAGAGAAGCAGAGCACTTACACCATAAGATCAGCAAATTGTCGGAAGACGATCTGCTCAAACCATTCACCGTATAAAACGGAAGATCTCAATGGCAGAAAATTCTCGAGATACACCTTTAGTTTATTCTTTTGAAGACGAACCAAGCCCAACCGGAAACTCCGCGGTCGGACATTACTTACGCTCATATCTTACTGCAATTCGCGCAAAAACATTTGTCAAAGAAGAAGATTACATCGACAAGGACTATCTCATTGACTATTCAAAATTTTATGCTCGTTCATTTGATGTGCATAAGAAGTATACGACCAGATACCATTTTTTCGCGATCAGGTTTACCGATGAAGAGTTCAAAGAAGCATTGAGATCCGGCGATCAAAAATTTTTCACGAAACTAAAGAGAAGTTATCTGGGCTTTATTGTACTAAAACCAATAAAAGACATAAACGGCCACAATCTGATAGGAAAAACTCTTTTGACACCCTATCCAATCAAAGATGGCGAGGAAGAGCGAGTCTATTTGAAAAGTAGTGTCAATGTGTCGCTATTTGGAGTTAATCTAAAAATCAAATCAACACCGTTCCAAGTTCAGGACGTTGCCGTCGGAGCGTGTGCTACAATCGCATGCTGGACATCACTGTTTCCTCTTACAAATCTATTTGGAATCTCGGCATACT
>NZ_JMIO01000261.1 GCF_000691865.1 Methanoculleus sp. MH98A
TGATAGATAATGATAAGAAGGATCGAAGCAATAGATGAAATTTAAGCATGAAGCTCCCTCACACCCCAGAATACTCTCCGGCAGACGTTAAAATGGCCTGGGAGTATGCGGATAGCGGAGATGTAATCGACGCAGTTTTCAAATACAACCAAAAATATCTGCACTGGGATGAGTTGAAACGGCGCGATCTTCCGGTAGATCCCCTCTATGTCTGGATACTGATGAAGACCTTCAGAAAGAAGGATATGAAATATGTGATGCTCGATGATCTCCAGTTGAAATATAATCTCCTGGATGCGTTTCTCGAAAAACTTCATTTCCTTGACAAATCGGCAGCGGGAAGCATCTCATCCGGTCTCGATTCGCTGCCCCACGATCGGGACCAGTTTATCATCAATTCTCTGATGGAAGAGGCGATTGCGTCGAGCCAGATCGAGGGAGCCGCAGTCACGAGGACGATTGCAAAAAAGATGCTCCGTGAACAGAGGAAGCCCGCCACGAAAGACGAGAGGATGATCCTGAATAACTACATCACGATGAAGAGGATCACTCAGGCAAAAGACGAAGATCTGACCCCGGAATTGATCTTAGAGATCC
Organism: Methanoculleus sp. MH98A; assembly: GCF_000691865.1. Lineage (GTDB taxonomy): Archaea > Halobacteriota > Methanomicrobia > Methanomicrobiales > Methanoculleaceae > Methanoculleus. The sequence continues at coordinate 598 of NZ_JMIO01000261.1, forward strand.
ACAAGACCATCACCCGGGATACGCTCGAAGATCCGAACGACGAAGGGAGATTCAGGGATAACAACGAGATCAGGGTCTTTGATATGCGGGGCAATGTCCTGCACACGCCTCCCGATTTCACGTCGATCGAAGGACTCATCGAGGAACTCTGTGCATTTGCGAATAATGACGACGGGCAATTCATCCACCCCGTGATCAAAGGCATCATCCTGCATTTCCTGTTAGGATACATACATCCGTTCAATGACGGAAATGGTCGGACTGCACGGAGTATTTTTTACTGGTATATGCTGCGGAAGGACTACTGGCTGTTCGAATATATGGCGGTATCCAGAGCGATAAAAGACACGAAGGGGCAGTATAAACTGGCATACCAGTATACCGAGAGCGATGAGAACGATCTCACGTATTTCATCCGCTACAATCTCGCGGCAGTAAAAACCGCGGTCGACAATATCCAGAAGTATATCGAGAAGAAGCAGAAAGAGAGCAGACAGGCGCTAAACATTCTCCAGAAGA
>NZ_JMIO01000262.1 GCF_000691865.1 Methanoculleus sp. MH98A
CTGAAATAAGGGCCACAGGCAGAGCCAACATCTGGTAAGCAAGCGTGTACCAACCAACAACATCGAGGCCATACATGAACGAAAGCATGAACACAGGGATCTGCAAGGAAACGGCAAAGAGAAGGGTCGCCGGGGCCGAGTACATCGGGAATGAACGATATTCTTGTGCTACTGACTTAATCCCGGCAACTGAAATGTCCCTAAATGCGTCCCGATCCTTTCCCACGATAGCCTTTGTAAAGGTGTAAATTCCAGCAACGTTTGAGACTATATAACCAAGTATTAGTCCCAGCGGCCCTAAAGCTAGAAAACCGAATAAAATTTTGCTAAGAGAGCCTCCCAGACTCTGGTTAATTTTTGTCCTGGTAATACGAGGATAGTCCCGTTGCCGGATAGCCCAGTAATTGAGAGCTTGATAAATACCAGCGCCCAGAAGACCAACTAGAACCAGCCATAAATATGGTAGGAGATCTTGGAAGTCTAGCATCTCCACAATCCTGCTTCCTACCAGTAAGAACGAAATGCAGAGTATACCAGTGACTCCAGTGATAATCATTAAACACAGGATAAGGATATTTGCCGCTCTGGACGAATCTTTTGGGACTGGTATCGCGTATTCATACCGTAACGATGCTATAACCAGCAGGATTGTGAGAACCGAGCTATAGATCCCTAGAAGTCCGAAGTCTGAAGGGTCATAAAGCCTAGTTATAATGGGTGTTGAGATTATACCTATTCCCTGGGCAAGCGCAGTCCCACCGCCAATTACAAATACACCTTTCCACAGAGGACTGCTCATGACCCTGCTATACTGCCGATACCCAATTTTAAGAAAGATATTCTTCAATTTTTCAAATCCGAGCGATTTAGAGATTATATTGGAAATACCCTCAACCGTCATTAAGTGTTAAATAAAATGATCCCAATATATTTCATCGTTCTGAAATGGACCTAGGTCTGATCCGCTCCAAAGACAAAAAGTATAACATCCTATCAACAATTACGTTAGATCTGTGGCTTAAACCAGAAACTCTAAATTTTAAAGATACTAATTACTGATAATAGGCGTGTGCGCATGGAACTGATTAAAGGCAGGATACGAGAAGCTTCTTTC
>NZ_JMIO01000263.1 GCF_000691865.1 Methanoculleus sp. MH98A
ACCCCCTCTTGATGCCTGGAGTGGAGTTGTCTTCGCAAAGATCTGAAAAGAGGATTAATTTTTGTAAACTAATCTGCTACTTCTGATTTTTCTGATCGTAGGGATAACTGCACTTTTTGTCGTTGTCTGTAAATAATGTACACGATTGCAGCCCAGTTCAGTGCCTGGAATGTCAGCGGCAGCAGTATGTTTGAGTTTACCAGTTCACCGTAGTTAAGCCAGAATAAACTGAGCAAAGCGGTATCGACGATCATGAGGAGGGTAAGTTTTCCAAGTTCTTCGTTAGAGATGAACCAGTAAGCGAAGAATGGAAAGGCCCATAGAAAGTAGTGAGGATAAATGTTTTTATTGAGCATTACAAACAAAGCCACAAACAATGCGATGCTTTCAAAAGTACAATCTGCGAAAAGACCGTATTTTTTAATGATTAGATATGCTGCTATGAGCAGAACTGCTTGAAGAGCGAATGGCAACGTAGTGGATTCTAGCGGGAGAACGTTATAAATGGAGAAAGAATCCGGATATTTTGAGCCGGTCAATACAAGATCCTGCAGTGTTGCCTGGACATCGAAGTACAGGTAGGGTGCTATGATGGCGGCACAGGTGCCTAGAAGGATGACACCATATACGAAGGTATTCTTCCAGGCTTTTCTTACTCCAAGGAAAGCCAGCATAGGGATTGCCGCCAAAAAGGGGAAGAATTTATACATCGCTCCAAAGCCGATGAAGAACGATGAGGCAACAAGTGAGTCATAGAGGAAGTAATGTATTCCGAGTATCATGAGGAAGATGGCAACCGAATCGAAAAGGCCCAGGACATCAGACGTGAGAACGGAGAGGGGCAGCAAGAGATATGCTAAGGCCATCTGCCTTCCGACAACTTCGCTTGATCGCTTTCCCATGTGATATAACGCCCACGTCAGCGCTGCATCACCGATAATGGCAGGGAGTTTTGCTACAAGGATTGTGTCTCCAAGGGTCTTCAGGAGAAATGCCTGAAAATAGGCGTGTAATGGCGGATAAAAAAAGTCCGCATCTACATACAACAA
>NZ_JMIO01000264.1 GCF_000691865.1 Methanoculleus sp. MH98A
TTGAATCGCATCCTGGAACCGTCCCAAGTTGTAGAGTGCGACACTTTTACCCCGCCAGGCTTCTTCAAATTGGGGGTCAAGTTCGAGAGATTTATTAAAACATTCCAATGCCTGCTCGAACTGGTTATCATAGGAATTGAAGTGCAATCCCTGTCTGTACCATTCCATCGCGGCGCTTTGCTGCGTACATCCACAACTACAGAATGCAGCCAGCACTATAATCGTTAAAACGAGGTGTTGTTTCACGTTTGCTCTTTTTCTCAGCTTCATGGAAATTACCTATTCTGTACGTACAAACTGCTTTGTCAGACATTGCACTTATCCGCTAAAAAAGGTTCTGATTGTTAATTTCTTCTATAAAAACACTGAAAATTAACTCACCTCAAATATTGAACTTTCGGTAGCGAGACTATACCCCGGAGGTTCACTAAATGGCGGGTATGTACCGTGATGCTCTCCGAAAACAATGTAAGTTCCAGGTTGCGCTGTAGTTGTGCTCGCTGCTCGATTATAACTAGTTAGATACGATGTACGTGATGTAGAAGTAACATATTCCCATTGGCTCGAATCCCAGTTCCATTTAAATAGCGTTGATTTATCGTACATTGTTGGAAATCGAGTTCCGGTTGGCGCTGATTCACTTTCAGACCCGTAACTCACAATATTACCTGCCAACCCCCATCCCGACTGACACAAAACCTGAATCTCCACCCTTGTGCTTTGCATTACACTTTGGGAATTGTTGCTCTGTTTGTTACTCTGTTCATTCAATGGTGTCGGCCATTCTTTTTTTGTTTGATAGAGATGTTTCCTTAAGGTTTCTGGTATTTCCATCAAATATTCTGGCGAAGTTTTTTCGTAGTATTCGCCGACGGTCATGTTCTGTCCTATTAATTGATTGATGACTGCAGTTTGCGTATCAACAATTTTCTCGCCGCTTTCTTCCGCACTCACGCACGGTACCATTGCCATCCCTGCTAATACCATTGCCAGCAGGATGACATTCCATCTGAACAGTTTCATCTGTTTCCTCCTTCAATAATTGAATTCCAG
>NZ_JMIO01000265.1 GCF_000691865.1 Methanoculleus sp. MH98A
TGGGTATTTCTGCGCTGGTTTACGGGGCAGGACTGTTCATATTACGGGGGTTCAAAAAGGAAGAGATCCGGTTTTTTAGAAATATGCTCAGGATCTAATCTTAAACCGTTTTTTCCTGCTCATCTGGTCTGATGTCCCCTGCTGAGTTGCTCTCATGCATGTTCTCTTAAAATGATGTGTTAATCTCGTTTTCAAAAGATTATTAATACATTTAACCAAAGTATTTTTTATCCAAAATTTTGTAGTAACAGTAATTGACTATCTAAATGTGAGATGCGTATTTGTGAGATGCTGATATGAAGATAATAGGATGCATTATAGCAAGGACTTGGTCGAAAAGGCTACCAAAAAAAGTCCTTCGGGACATACATGGTAAAACGATGATTGAGCACTTGATTGATAATATAAAAAAAGTACCAAACATTGATGATATTTACCTATGTACCTCATCACATCCTGATGATCGGATATTGTTAAAGATTGCAGATAATAACGGCATAATTGGTTATGCTGGAAGTGAGCAGTCTCCCATTGATAGAATGCTAGATGTCATATCAACAGAAAAAGCTAGTCATGTAGTTAGGATAACCGGGGATAATGTTTTTACTGATGCAGTCTTTTTGAAGAAAATGATGGAGGAAGTATCCAAAAATAACAAAATAGAATATTCACGCACAGAGTACCTACCCTTAGGTTTAACCGCAGAATTGATGGAATCGGATGCATTAAAACGGTGCTATTACTCTCTTGAGCCTGAAAAAAGTGAATATCTCATGTTATATATGTTCAACCCTCAAGAGTACCAGTGTCAGGTCATAATACCTGAAGCTGCATTACAGGCAGAATTTTCATCTTTAACAGTTGATACGTATGATGATTTCGAGCGAACAAGATATATAATGGATCACTTATCAGATAGATCTGGAATTTATTATGATGACGTACTAAAACTGCATCATCAGAAGAGTATCCCGCATTTTGAAATCAGCCAGGACATGATAGTGAAGTTACCAGATGGAAAAGTGTCAAGTTAT
>NZ_JMIO01000266.1 GCF_000691865.1 Methanoculleus sp. MH98A
GGACGGATGGGGATGTGCTTGATGAACCTCGCCTCACAACTGAACCAACCCCCGCGCATCTTCGTCGAAAATTGCTGTAAAAACCAATTCGTCAGCTTACTGTTCAGTATGCCTAGGACGAAGTTCTGCGAGCAGCCTTGTGCAATCAGTATGCCGTAGCCCCCAGCAGCACCACCAGTAAAGAAAATCTCTCCAGTTTCATCAATGGAAAATGATACCTGGGATACTAGGTCAGGAGTGAATATTTTCGGCAACGGCATGACATCTAAAGCCTTTGGGTATACATATCCATACCACTTTGCTCCTTTCATCTTTCCATTTTCTCGATTCTCAAGATATTTCTTATTTTCAAGTAAATATTGCCAAGTGAGCGGATATCTCTCTTTTAGTACGGGTTCTGGTATCAATCCATTCTTGCCATCGGGGTTCCCTGCATAGGGAAAGAGAATCAATCTGTTTGTGGTGGATAGAGAGTATCTTTTACTGTCACCCCCTTTAACCAGTGGGTGAAGCAAATCTGATTCCATCCAATATTCGGCGCCCTTTTCAGGAGAGTATATCTTCACTTTACCATCCTGTCTAATGACCTCCTCAACAATGTAGATTTTATCTGCGCTTGTTTTAACGCCCTGAAAAATTCGATCTGTAACATCTTCTAGTTTCAAGGGAAATTCTTGTAATCGTCTGTATAATCCAACCCCTTCTCCAACTAGGAAATTCCATTCATCTCCTGTAATGTCGTCAGAAGACATCTCACCTTGGATTGATCTGCCAGAAGATTTCCAATCGTCTAAATTCGCAACACTTTCGAAGATGAATGTATCCTGTCCCTTTGCGGTCAGAAAGAGAAGGCATGTATAGGTCGTGGCATTGGCAAATACCTGCTGATGACCAAAATGGACTATTGAACGAATGTGCCTGCCACATGCGATCAATTCTCGAAGCCCCTTACCATATTGGGCATTGAAGAACTTATGAGGGAGAATAAATCCCAAGTGGCCATCTTTATTCA
>NZ_JMIO01000267.1 GCF_000691865.1 Methanoculleus sp. MH98A
CGACCCTTTGGAAATTCGTAAGAATATCCAGTTATCGTCTTTTCCAATTCGGGAAAGGGGTCCCCACTGACGTAATAACTTATCCCCGTGCAGTTCTGTTCGGCAACGACCTTTCCCATCCGGCACAGCACCCCCACATGATACCGGAGAGTCCCGATATTCATCTCCAGCATCTGGAGGAGATTACTTATATGAATTCCTGGATTCTCCTGAATGCACATATACACTGCATTTCGGTTCTCGTTGTCCAGGATATTCTGACACGAGACTCTTTTGTGGCCGAGCTGGAGCCGCATAGGCAGCGAGAACAGGATTTGTATCAGAATGAAAAGTGCCGTCGGAACTGTTATGGACAGAAGGCCGAGGATAACGGCGTTCAAGGGAACGTTCCAGACGTACAATGGAGTTGGATCTGAAAGGATCTGCCCCGGATACGCCTCTGAGGTCTGGGGGACAGAGATCGCGCACCCAACAGACGGTAACAGCAGGAGGCAGAAGACAAATAGAGTGACCCTGGCAGTCAACGACCATGACGCCATAGCGTTTCATATGCTCAGTGAAAATAAAAATATTCCGCTTTCTTTAACCCATGCTAATCGCGTATGGCCAAGTTCCAGTAACGTCCTCACCATAAACACTAAATGTCCAGGATCCGGATGTAGGGTTGTTTATCGTAAGATAGATCCGCCCCTTCAGGTTATCATCGCCATCATCGTCGTGGTAATAACCGTACAGACTCCCATCCGGCCTGATGATCCCTAACTTCAGGGAGTGATCATCTGTAAACCAGTTCAGGTCGACAGAGAATGAGGATGTACCAGGCGACACATAATACCCATGATAGTCCGTCTCTCCCTGTGTGATAGTGTATCCGGCACGGGCTACAGACTCATTTTTCTGCATGAGGTCGACGGCCTCACTGTTCTCACTTCCGATGCTGCTGGCCGAAACCATCGGTACGACGATAGCGAAGGCCACCAGGAGTCCGATAAGATGGTTGAATTTCATCAAAAT
>NZ_JMIO01000268.1 GCF_000691865.1 Methanoculleus sp. MH98A
ATCGAACTCTGGATAAAACTCCTTAATGGTGTGATAAAAGAGTAAGAGGAAGAGCATCACGGCAAACAACACCGTTAAAATAGAATCTATTGATACCTCTTGCCGCATGCTTCATCCACCCGTTATGAAACCGTTACCGTAAACTGATCATCATCCCAACTCGGAATCCCCAAAAGTACTTCCTGTTCATGATCATATGCATAAAATGTATACCGACCCAGGTTAGAGAATTTGACCTTAATTTTCATTTCTTCATCGTAACTGAATAGATGTACATCCATCCAAGAGAGGATCGTGCAGGGCCCATTTACTATACCATATTTAGGGAGAATGGTAGACTCTCCAGCGGCTAGTCGCTGCACTGTGGTGGGTTGCTTTCCATGATAAACCTCAGTATACTCAACGCCATCTGGAATCTTCAGAAAGTAGTTTGTAAATCCATCTGGAGCAAAATTTTGCACATGGAGATTCACGGTGCCATATTGGTTGCGAATATAGTTATAACTATCCGGTGTTATTGTAATATGTGCCTCCACTACAGGGATATCTCCCAAAATTAATGGTAAATCCCCATTTTCTGAGATCAATGGATTTCTAGAGTATTCCTTTGCCCCTATGAATTCACCATGAGCGGAGTAGATCTTAGCGATATATCTACCGTGTTTTGGCTGCTCCACCGCTACGATATACTCTCGTGAAATGTTATTGGATTTAAACAATATTGAAGCATTGGTAGCATCAAGGTTTGAATTAACTGTGATTTCAGTATCATCAACAATTGTCCTATACCGCACCTCCGATACTCCACAAACTATGCTCTCATAATTCGGCTCAGCACTCACCACAGGCATAAATGCACCCACTAATAGGACTACCAGGAGTGCCGAA
>NZ_JMIO01000269.1 GCF_000691865.1 Methanoculleus sp. MH98A
GAAGAGAAAGGGCGGATATCTCGCGGATCTTTCGTATGACATACTCAATTTTAGTTACCGAAGAAAAAGGAAGATTGAATATGCCCATTAGAGAATATCATTTTGATCCCAATGTCCTCTCGCTTTGTTAATCCAGAAAAAGGGTTGAGTGCCTTTAATTGCCCTCACTGTGGTGCATATGCACAACAAGGATGGGGAGTTTTACATTCGATGATTGATTTCCAAAACTTGTCATTTGGAGAATCAGGACCAAAAAACGATCCAAATTCAATAGGGAATTTAGGATTTTTTGTCTCATACTGCTCTCATTGCACTAATATAGCTCTATGGCATGACAATAGCATGATTTATCCATTCTCTGGATTGATTGAGCTACCGAATGACGATATGCCTGAAAATGTTAAAAAAGACTATCTTGAAGCTAGATCAATCTACGCTCAATCTCCAAGAGGCGCCCTCGCGTTACTTCGTTTAGCTCTCCAGAAATTAATGATCTATTTTGGTGAAAAGGGTGAAAATCTTAATGATGATATCGGAAACCTTGTGCAGCAAGGAAAACTGAACCCCCGCGTTCAAAAATTGATGGATTCTATAAGAGTTTTTGGTAGCGAGGCTGTCCATCCACTAGAGATTGACTTATCTGAAGATAACGAGATTACCCCCAAAATGTTCACATTCTTAAATTTAATTGTAGATGATATGATCACCCAAGAAAAAGTAGTCGACTCTATTTACGAAGATATGCCACGGAGAAAAAAGGAAGGGATAGCGAATAGGGATGAACAGAAAGGGAATCCTTAATTGTGTTTTCGAGATTTCAGCATGACAAAACACGGAATATATACCGCCCTTCTTTGAACAGGAGGTTAACTCAATTAATTGCTTGTCAAGCAGAAATCTCCAGTTGCATTTTAAAGAAAACCATAACTTCAAGAAAAAATGCGAGTGGCAGGATTCGAACCTGCG
>NZ_JMIO01000270.1 GCF_000691865.1 Methanoculleus sp. MH98A
TGTGAGCGCCGCTCAAGCTGCTCTCCAACATTGTGATGGGTACGGGTGTTCGATGAGTATTATCAGTGAGGATGGACGTGATCTTGCAATAGAGTTTAATCGCCCCCAAAAAAAGTCCTTCCAAGATATCTTGCTTCGAAATAACATTTTTGGTCTTTCAAATACTGCTTATCGCTCTGAAATATTACGGAAATGTGTCCCGTTTCCAAAGAATTGTGTTTTGCTTGATTGGTTTATCGCGACGAGGGCCATGAATAACAAGGCAAACATGCTTTTTGATGATGTTGCTAGGATGAAGTATCGACAACATTCTGCGAATACCGCGCGAGTATTGCCTCCTTTTTCTGCGGAGCAGATACTCTATGCAACTAGACTGGTTCTTCAACACTATGACATGATCTTGGGATGTATCCCTGAATTATCTCCTTTCTTCAGGATGCAGATTCCTTTGTTCCAGAATGAAGTACTTGAATTTTATAATTGCATGATCCAATGCCCGGGATTATTGGACAAATATATCGAAAGGTTGAATAAATTGCCTGCAAAGCACATATGGTGGTCATGCGTTGCCCATCCTGATCTGGAGGAGTTATGGAGACAATAAATATTGATGGTAGGATTATCGGAAAGGGGAAGACACCTTACTTTATCGCTGAGATCGGGTCGAACCATAATGGCGATATGGATCTGTGCAAAAAAATGATCGATGTAGCGATTACATGTGGTGCTGATGCCGTTAAATTTCAGTCTTGGACGAAGTCATCCCTAATCTCAAAGGCGGAATATGCTCGCAATACGGAATATTCTGATAAGAAAAAGCATTTTGGATCCCTGGAGGCGATGGTTGAGAAATATCAGTTCACAACACAGCAACATGAAGAAATTGCTTCATATTGCGAAAACGTAGGTATTACTTTCTTATCGAGCTGCTTTTCGAATGAGGAGGTAGATTTACTTGACT
>NZ_JMIO01000271.1 GCF_000691865.1 Methanoculleus sp. MH98A
TACTGTACTACGCTTCCCTGCTCGTAGGCGACACCCAGACTTCAACCACCGAAGCGGCGTATCTCGGCACTCCTGCAGTGCGGTGCAACTCGTTTGTGGGCCCCGATGATATGAGCAACTTTGTTGAACTTGAGCGGACGTACGGGTTAATATTCAACTTTGCCGACCCGGACGAGGCTATCGGAAAATCAATTGAGTTAATTCAGCGACCGGATATCAAGCAGGAATGGGCCGTTAAGCGAGAGAAACTGCTACAGGAGAAGATCGATGTCACGGCGTTTATGACGTGGTTTATTGAGAATTACCCGAATAGTTTTATTGTGGCTAAGAAAAACCCAGACTTCAAGATAAAAGTTTAGTTGAAGACTTTATGAGGATGTAGCTGTGATGAAACAAAATATTTGTTCGTGCAAAAGTGTATTGGCCTTAATTCCTATTTTACTGTTAACTCTAAATCTAATTATAAGACTCCCTATTGCTCCACATGAACTTGGAACTGATTCTCTCTTCATTCATGCTATAGCTCAAGAAATATGTTCAACTGGTTACGCGGCATGGCTGTTGTCCCCCTTGTCATTTTTTGGTTTGTATCCATATTCTTATACTTCTGGATTGCCGCATATTTTGGCTGTTACGTCTTTAACCACTGATCTAAGTATGGAGTGGGTGATCTATTATTCATCATTAATCTTTGGATTATTTGGGGTGCTTACGTCATTCTTATTAGCAGGTGGATTCAGTGATCGTCTCTCTTTCCGATACCTTGTGGCTCTTCTATTTTCCTTGGCTCCATTAACTATTGTGTTTACGTTATGGACGGTTTCTGCACGAGGCATATTTTTCATGTTGATGCCACTATTCGTTTGGGGTTTGCTTAGGTGGCACGAACGTCTATCATATCGTTACTGTTTGATATTGGTAATACTTTGTCTGACATTGGC
>NZ_JMIO01000272.1 GCF_000691865.1 Methanoculleus sp. MH98A
TTCACTGACGGCACTGACATCATCTTCGTCCCAGTACATTTTAAACAGGGGGATTTTCCAAGTCATAACTTAATCACCAATAGAGTCAGGGTTTCCACTATCAGGATCGATTGCTTTCACTATCCGTGCAGGCACTCCGTATGCAATTACATTCGCCGGGATATCCTTATTTACAAAACTAAAAGCTCCAATGATTGAGTTTTCTCCAATGGTGACACCAGGCATCACCACAGAATGCGTCCCAATTCTGCAATTTTTCTTTAATGTGACCCGACCTTTTTTATTATCGATTGTTGAGATCGAATATATGGAGCAATGGGACCCAATCTGTACATCGTCTTCGATCAAAACCTCATATTCTGCATTGATATATGAAAATGCGCCAATGTCGGTCTTATATCCTAAAGAAAACTTTTCTGGATGTCGAACAATCCAATTATACTTTGTTGGCACCCCATCTTTAATATCAGGGTATTTCCAATCTTCGAACCTCATTATATCTCCACATTTTAGTTTGACGAATAAAATAATATTTTAATTAAGATCTGACCACTTTAATTCGACATCAGCCTCCAGATCTCTACTTAGCGACCTACCAATCACGTATTTTATCTCAGCAGGCCCAATTCCTGTTCCAGGGCGTTTGAGATCTATATCGCTTTGGGCAACAAGTTCTCCTTTTTTCATATTCCTTTTAAGAACAACGCTTCGCCGGAATTTTTTCCTTTTCTCAATTTCAGCGTTGCTAACTGATCTGGTAGTACTCCCAAGAGATTGATAGACGTCTTTTCCATCCTGAACAATCTTTTTCATCTCAACAGGATCAGCAGAGATAGCGTGATCCCAACCAGGAAGATTTTTATCTAGTGTAAAGTGCTTTTCAACGATACAGGCGCCCAAAGCGATAGCAGCAACAGGAATTGCAGTTCCTAACGTATGATCGC
>NZ_JMIO01000273.1 GCF_000691865.1 Methanoculleus sp. MH98A
GTTCTAAATATACAGAAGTAAGCAAATAATTTTGGAATTTCTCGGATTCTACTGGATTCAATGGGAATATTTTCCGCATTATATAGTTCAGACAGGTTTCCAAGTAAGGGACTGTCAGATGGTAACTCTAATTGAGCTCTTGACGGATAGACTTCCGCAGGATCATATTCCCTTGCTACTTCCACGCCCTCCTGCCAATTTGACAGCGTTTGCTCTAGCATTCTACGAAATTCGGCTTTTAGAGTTATATCAGTTGGAATTAAGTAATAGGAGAGCTCTTCACCCTCTTTTAAAATGATTCCGAACTCAATCGAACGAATGGCAGGGTTTGGGTCCGTATTGGTCATTCAGATCACTCTTTCTTGCTCTCAAAGAAAACAGTATCGCTTATTCTTACAGCATCAATCTGCTCATCCTTACGTATAAAGGCTCTAGGAGTTATTAGAACCAGCCTTTCCTCCCCACTGATGCCGTCATTTCTTTGAGGTGGAACAAGAGTAAACAGGTTATAACCAAAAAATGAGAAAAATATGTTGATATAGTGGAGATTAAGGCACCAGAATAACGCTAATATGATCGTTAGAGCGACAACCGCTGAAAGGAAGTTACTGAAGGTATCTAAACTTAATGAATAGACCGGGAACAGGATTGCAAATAGATATACTATGACGTGCTCGCGGTGATCCTCGGCAAACGCGACAGAAATTGTTTTAACATCGCTGTTTGATTGGGCTTTTCCAATACGCCATAGGAGAAATGCGTTCGGAAATACAATTAGAAATCCGCAGATTGCGACAAAAACATAATTATTGAAATGTGTTGTCCCTCGAATTGCCCACAGCAGGAAAAGTGGAGAGAAACTCGCAAGTACCATAAGTAGCCTTGCCAGTGTCAATCCTTCTTTTCTATAATTTCTCAATTGGGTTCCTCTCCTTACAGCTTAATTTTTAGTTCTATATTTCATTCGAT
>NZ_JMIO01000274.1 GCF_000691865.1 Methanoculleus sp. MH98A
TCGCGGAAAGCAGGAATATCGAGATCCTCGATCACGAGGACATCATGGAGAAATGGTTTGCCGTCTCTGCCGGAAGAGTTAGCCGGAAAGGGGATCGGCTAACACTAAAATCCGCTCTTCCCGTCAAGTCTGATTACCTCGCAGTAACGACGTTGCCGCTACAGAACAAGCATCTGGTTGAGGTGAGCATCGCCCGGCTCACCTTCCACCCGTACGTCAAGGTACCGTACAGTTTCAAAGCCCGGGTCTACGACCCGACCAAGAAACTCCATCGGTTTTCCGATGACGGAACTGTGGTCATCGATCTTCTCGACGGCAAGGTGCTCAACGGGCAAGCAGGGAAAGGCGGAACGCTTCTGAACTCACTGAGTTCTTCGAAACAGAGCATCGATAACACACGAACGCTCAAGACCTTCAACGAAGTAATGAATTACTCACCCTCGCCCGAATATTCCATAACAATCGGTTCGGAATATCATATCACCAAACTGAAACCCGAGATCACCAAACGGGCAGTAGAGAGGGCAGCAATCGAGTATATAACTGCGAAAAACACAGAGGACATGGCATACACTCCTGCAAAAGGAGACAGCATTCTGGATATCAAACATCGGAAATTCATTCCGAGAAGAGGCGATATAAAACTCTTCAAGAGCGAGATGCTTCTCGTTCCCAAATGGTCGGTTCACTTCAACGCATTCGGCACGGTTTACACGAAAGAAGTGTTTGCCCATTCAGGAACCGTCCTTGAAAATACCATACAGTACTGCCCGAAGCACTTCAAACTCGGTGCCATCAATTTCAAGAAGGAAACCGCTGCCGTCTGCGAGGTGTGCGGGAAGGCCTATTGTAGCGAGCACATTACACAATGCCCCGTCTG
>NZ_JMIO01000275.1 GCF_000691865.1 Methanoculleus sp. MH98A
ATTGAATAGATATCCGAATCCTTGCGAATCAGTCCGACATCTTCGAAAATTGACATTATCGAGTCAAACCTGTCACTACGACGAACCCAAGCGTACTCTTGCTTATAAAAATAATTCTCTCCTTTCAGCTCAAACCGAAACGTGGTATTCCCGAAGTGTATCTTTTCATAGGCGATTACATCATGTTGTTGAACCACTTCATCGATGAGTTTCCTGAACAAACCCTCTAATGAGATCTGACCTAGATCGCCCCGAATTTCAGTTATAAAACTACGTAAACTCCAGTTCTGCAATTCTCTCTCGATTATCCATAAGTTCTTTTCAGAAAAAGTATCCATATGCTGCCAATATCGGATTATTAGAACAAAGAGGAGAAGCATCGCATGCCCAATCACTCGAGGATAGTCACCCTCATCCATTGCATCGGAAACCTTCATGCTTAGAGCATGCTCTGACAGGGAATCTTGGATTCTAACACTCGCATCAAACAATTTACTTGTTTCAGCATCCAGCGGACCTGAGACTCCTTTGAGGGATAATAAGAGATCAATAACCTCTGACAATACTCTCCCACTAACGTCAACATTCAGATAGTCACTAACGATTGTGGAGAAGTCCGCGCAATTCTCAACAAATTGGCCCTTTGAAAGGCCTCCCGGGCACTCCTCTAAAGAATAGATGAATGACGTCAGGATCTGCTCTAAAACAAGAGTGAAAAACTCGTGAAACTGAAAGGATCTCCACTGCTCCATCACTTCTAAAATCAAATGGTTGGGAGGCTGGTATTCAACAAGGTTTCCATC
>NZ_JMIO01000276.1 GCF_000691865.1 Methanoculleus sp. MH98A
TGATCGGTGTGTTGTTCGTCATCACAGAAGGATTGAATGTATTGATACTCTGCTTGATACCGATGCTTTTGGAATCATTGTCAATTCGTTATTACTTACAAATAAGTTAGTAATCTGGTCGGTGTCACACAGGAGGAAAGACTACAACGAGTTGAAAATAGTGATGAGAAATCTGGCTAACTTTTTTGAAGACAAAGGGGTTGCCCAGACTTACACGTCAGAGAGCGTCTATAAATCCTGTGCAACTCAAATTTATCTGACATATCATACCACAGCACTAGTTTATGTCTTGGATCATCTTCAGATGCAGTCTGGTGAGTTTGAGCCTCTTCCACACCTGGGCTTTAACCCCACGAAGGGCGTCTTTGAAAGAGTAACAGTCGCTGCTTTGAGCAAAGCTATTGAATTTGAAACAAATATTTTTGTGGAGAGCGAATTCTCTAAAATATTTGATCAGTATCGCGAGATTGTCCCTTCGCTAAGACAGATATCTTTACCCAGCATTCAAATCCGGCTAAACGACATTATCCAGCAAGTAAACGAACGCGAATCAAAAAAATATCCATTGGTAGAATTTAGATAGCCATTATTTGATCAGCCCCAAGTCTTTTCTTAACTGTTTCAACAGTTCCAGATAATCTTCACTCCGCTTCGCCTCCTCCGTCGACTCGTCCACTTTCCTTGTGGCCTCCTCGACGAGCGCCATCAAGCATGCCGCACAGTAGAGGGCATCGTGGAAAATGACATCACAGAAAAACTTCAAATTCCAGAGGGGTTGACCATGGCCGAGTCTACTGAAGTAAAC
>NZ_JMIO01000277.1 GCF_000691865.1 Methanoculleus sp. MH98A
CTACTTTCAAACATATAACGTGAAGCCAACATTTTATTTGAATCCTTGTTTAATGAGGTTTCCAATATATGGAGATTCTCCAAATAATATGTCTGCTAGACCCCATATCCGACCATCCCGCATGCTATTTAATGAAAACTCACATTTCATAGCATACTATAAAACGGGAGCATGCGAAGAGTTAGCTATTCTCTTCAATAAAACAACTTCAGAGGCGGGCTTTAAATCAAGAATAGTTAGGACTACGGCCGAAGATCATGCATGGAACGAAGTCTACATTGATGATCAATGGGTTCACGTTGATCCGACACTGTATTACCACTATTCAACCGGCGAATATCCCAGTTATGAGGGAATATGGTATGACCATCCAAGTGCCTATTCAGAACTAGGTTGGCACGGGGGCTATTCTAAAATACTTGTGGATGATGGCACAAAAGAAGATGTTTCATCAAGATATGCTAATGTTGGCAATGTGTCAGTTAGCTTCTTAGAACCTACAGATCGGATTAAAGTAAAACCAATCGGGGCAAATCGGTACTCCTTTGAGGATAACATAGAAGGGTTCCAATACGTATTTGATATCGGCTATAAGGACTATTCAATAACGGCTGAGAAAGACGTCATACCATATTTGTTGGTAAAGCAAGACACCAAAAATTTCACTGTGGTTGAAAACACTACAATTCGAGTGGAACTGAGCC
>NZ_JMIO01000278.1 GCF_000691865.1 Methanoculleus sp. MH98A
CCCCGCGGTCTCAACTGATACAACTTCTCCTCGAATGCTCGCATGAGAATTCGGCATTAAATGAGATGCTGCAGGCGGGTTTCGGCGATCAGGACCTCCACCAGCAGTATGAACTCCCTTACTGTTACTCGACGAACCCTTACCGGCTCATCCAGCTGGCAATTATCGGGGAATGCTACCGAAAGAACCTGTTCGAAGATGGTATCGAAGATCCGAAGATCATCCAGAAAAGCGCAGTGCTCTCGACCTTGATGAATAACGTCTCTCTGGGCGTTTCAGAAGATCAGAAGAAGCGGATGGTGATGGAGAAGTTACGAATTGTCCTCGAATACGGGCAGAAGTATCAACTATTCGACGAAGTCGGCGCCGATGCTATCCGGCTCAACTGCCGGGGATCTAAACTCCGTGCCGTTCTTGAGAATATCGATGCAAAATTTATTGATAGGTGGGTCGATGAGAAAGCCAGCGCAGAGGGAGAGAAACTCGCACTTGAGGACTACCGGAAGAATGCCATGAGGAATCAATCCACGCTGTCCCAATTTCCCAAAAAAGATGATACCTCCGTTGAAGGAGAGAGATCAGATCCCTGACTGACTATTAAGCCTTTTTCGCATCCCATAAGTGAGACCTTATGCCAATCAGACTATCTTCACTCCTGATGGAACAGAAACCCTTCGTATGACTCCTCATCCAGCACGGACTATCGTAACTAAAGAGTACTAAGATAGCCCCTTCCATCCTTATTTTTCAGACTTTTTGAGCATCTCCTTTA
>NZ_JMIO01000279.1 GCF_000691865.1 Methanoculleus sp. MH98A
CTTATACCCGAGAGAGTCTGGGGTCATATTGTTATTAAGAATAAATATTCTTTTTCCACTGAATGCAACAGCTTCAAAGAGCGTTGTGGAGTTATAGCCCACAATTATCTCGCTTGAGGCAATGAGTTCATAGATATTGTCGTAGGTTCTAATCTGAACGTTGGGGTATTTTCTGAGATCCTCGTAGCGATGAGTGAACGGCACTTCCCCTGGGTGAAGTTTAAAAACAATAGAGTATCCCGGAAGTTCTCGGGAGAGATATTTTGCAATCCGGACCATTGTGGAGGTCACCGTACCCTGCGACACCACGAGAATTGAATTCGGCTGTGGAGAGGTTACCCTCTGTAATTCACCCACCGATCTATTAAGCGTGGGATTTCCAACCGTAACTACACTGCTTGGGGTCTGAACCTGTTCGCCCCAATGTTTGCCAAACGTCAGGTAGTAATCAGGGAGGTATTCTTTCATGACTCGGTCTGCATTTCCAGAGAGGTAGTTGTACGCATAATGCTCTGGACCCACGTAGCCGTGTTGTACCTCGACCGTCTTGATGCCATGTTCTTTAAACCGCCGGGTAATTTCCCCAGTGATCCCAAGATATGATGCGCAATGAATGAATGCGACATTTCCATCCATTCGCGATACAATATCGTCAACGTAGTTTAAAAGATACCTGACCTTAGGTAATTGTGTTTGCAATTTTTTTGATTTGCAATGGGGCCTGGGGAGAAAATTGACTATGTAAGTCACGAATAAAATTAGAAAAATCCTTTTCGCATCCCGATATATCCTCCCTATACGAATTTATTTTTACTAGAACCTTGATATAATCCGCTAAAAAGGTATTTCTTTCATGTTCTTTTGGTCTGGCAATCTG
>NZ_JMIO01000280.1 GCF_000691865.1 Methanoculleus sp. MH98A
TATCTTGGTTTGACTTTTGACGTGAAACTAAGTGTCAAAACCGGCCGTTACCAGCTTTGCCAGTCATGGGAGTCATTCAAGATCGCTCCTGATGAGAGCGAAAGGTCTTCGCACCTGAGAGGTGCAAATGGCGGACCTGATCGCGGGGTCTCAAGTTTTTATTGAACGATATAGGGCTCGCTTCCTAGATGCGTACCTGGTACCCCCTATCATACCGCTCTGCTCTTTCAGTAGCACAGTTAAGAAACTGCTAAACCAAGGCATCAGCATAGACTCTTCATGCGCTACATCGTCACCGGCGGCGCCGGCTTCATCGGCTCGAACCTTGCAGAGACACTGGCACAACACCACGACGTCGTCATCATCGACAACCTCGCCACCGGGCGCCGGGAGAATATCGAGCACCTCCTCGACCATCCCCGGGTGACCTTCATCGAGGGGAGCATCACCGACCTCGACCTCCTCATGGAGACCTTCCCGGGCGCGGACGGCATCTTCCACCAGGCAGCCATCCCCTCGGTGCCGCGGTCGGTGAAGAACCCCCTCGCCTCGAACGAGGCGAACGTGACCGGCACCGTGAGCGTCCTCGTGGCGGCAAAGGACTGCGGAGTGCCTGCCGTGGTTGCCGCTTCTTCCTCCTCAGTCTACGGCGACACCCCGGTTCTCCCCAAGCACGAGGGCATGGTCCCAAACCCGCTCTCCCCCTACGCGGTCACCAAGTTTGCGGACGAGTGTTACGGGAAGGTCTTCTCTGACCTCTTCGGCATCAGGACAGTATTCTTGCGCTACTTCAACGTCTACGGCCCCCGCCAGGACCCCAAGTCCGAGTACGCGGCGGTGATCCCGAAGTTCGTCACCCGGCTGCTCGATGGGAAGCCCCCGATCATCTACGGCGACGGGGAGCAGACCCGGGACTTCACCTTCGTCGCGACGTGGTCCAGGCGAACATCAGGGCGATGGAGAGCGACGTCCGGGGGGCCTTTAACATCGCCTGCGGCCGCCGGATCAGCCTCAACCAGCTTGCATCCACCCTTATGGATATC
>NZ_JMIO01000281.1 GCF_000691865.1 Methanoculleus sp. MH98A
TGAGATAGAATATGCGCTCAATTTTATTTTGCCAGAGAATATTCCTATAATTATGTATGGAATGCAAAATTTCCCTACGGATCCACATGATGTTAATTTATCTAAAATAGCGAAGTTAAAGGCTATTTACCCTAGTTTCGTTATTGGTTACGCTGATCACACGGTCTATGATGGAAATGGCGACTTAATGATTCAATTAGCATACGCTTTAGGTGCAAGAATATTCGAAAAACACATCACGTTAAAAAAAGGTGAGATCCGAGTGGACTATCAAGCTGCTGTTGACTCAGCTGACGTATTGAAATTACGTACAAGTATTGACACCACAATAAGGGTAATGGGAGATCAGTTCCTGGTCAAATCTAATCAGTCTGAGGATCTGTATCGGAAAAGGGAGAAAAAAATGGTCTATTCCAAAGATCTTGTTAAAGGAACCATAATAACTGATACTTGCATATCATTCAAAGTACATCCCGTAAAGAGTGATTTTGAACAGAAAGATATACATAAAATAATGGGGAGAGCTCTTTTAAAAGATGTATGCAAAAATGAGTTAGTAAAAATGAACCATATTGGTGATTATGAATAGTGAATGCCCCTTTTCATTTCAGTGAAACGCAATGCCTTATGGGAGAACAAAATGAGGGTCAATAGTTTAGCACTCTTTACAACTGTATATC
>NZ_JMIO01000282.1 GCF_000691865.1 Methanoculleus sp. MH98A
GTTGTTCGAAGACCCACAACCTTCTCAAACTACTCCCCTGTTGTACCCTGCTCCCTTCCTTATGGATAATTCCCAGATAAAACCGCATCCGCAATAAAACAGCAGGTGTGACTTATTTTCGCATGGTCGTGTACTGAAGCGCTTTATTCATGTGGGCCTTTGTTTGCTGGATCTTTTTGAGACAACTTCACCTTAGACTTGTTACTAGTTGTAACAGTATTCGACCACAGTCAAAGTATACTAACTGAGTATATCGTTATCATCTGCTTGTTTCGGAGCCGCTAAATAGACTTTTAAGGCTTTTGTTATTGGCTTTTTAAGGTTTTTTCCGAATAACTCGCATTTAATCTCGATAAATTCGCCTTGTAGGGTACTGTCAAAGAATATTCTAACTGGTTCCCCAAAGGCCAAAATCGGGAGGTGATGCTTAATGTCCCCAACAAATTCTTCGATAATTACATATTTCTCAGATTTTGTTACCGTTGGATATTTTGAGCGATCTTGTGGGAGACATATATTATATGGATTATGATCTGGTTCTTCAGTGACCCTAGGAGCGACAAGCAACCCATCTACTTTCGGAATGTGGACATGAATTTCCCCATCTTCAACGTACTGTTCCCCCTTATTGTAGAGGGTTATGTTGAGTCTATACCCGTTCTCTTCGAAAAGAAAAT
>NZ_JMIO01000283.1 GCF_000691865.1 Methanoculleus sp. MH98A
TATTGTTCTCGGCGATGTAGTCTATCCCTGTGTCGGGACGGCACAATCCCGATCATTCCCGGTCTTCAGCGAGCAGGGCGTGGTATCCGGCTTGGACAAAATGCCGGTCACCTGTCAGGGCATCGGAGAGGCCCCGTTCCTTCATGACCGCAAAGGAGATGCAGTCGGTAAGACTCCACGCCTTATCCAATCGTGTCTCGTAGATATTCCACCCTTTCGACCAGAGGTCGGGATCGACAAAGACAATCTCCACCCGGGGTGATGATTCAAGGCGGCGGCGAAATGCTATGACGGATGGCTTGAATGCAGGGTGGCAGAGAGCGTTGGACGTCTCGGTGAGCACGGAGGAAGTGGTGACGAGAGAGGATCCGGATTCCATCTGGCGCTTGTAGAGCGTATCGGCGGTTTTGTGGAGATGGTCATGCTTGTTGAGCAATGCAATCCAGCAAGCCGTATCGACGAAACATCTATTCATGGGCAACCCGTTTCGGTGACCCGTACAGATAGTGGTCGTGCTCCTCTGCAAGGTCGGGGATATGGGTATCTACGGCAAGTGACGCGATGTCGAAAGCGGGATCCTTATTGGGATCTTCCGTGGAGGGGTGTATTGTGATGGTATATTTCTTCCCCGCTTCGAGATCGACGGGACCGGCCGGCCGGAAGACCGAGCCGTCAAACAG
>NZ_JMIO01000284.1 GCF_000691865.1 Methanoculleus sp. MH98A
CCCTTAATTCTCAGGTATCCGCCATCTGAGCCACATCCTGAGCCAGGAGGGTGAAACGGCATTCCATAGGGCACCGCCATTCGGGGAGTGCGACTGGCCAAAGGGCAGGAGCATGAGAAGAACGAAGTTCTTCAAGGATCCGGGGAGGTGCGACCGAAGGGAGCTTGACCACCGTCAGGTGCGAAGTGCGAGTGTAGCGAGTATGAGAAGCCATCAGGCTTCGAAGGGGGTGTCCCCCTCCCGGTAACAGCGTTTTGGGACAACCTCATCCAAAAAGGGGTGTAGGGTCGCGCAGTCAGTAACCCATACCCACCGCGAAATAGATGAGCAGGATGGTAATCAGGACGCTACCCACTAGATTTTTTACTCTCCGATTCTCGATGAAGAACAAGAAGAAACCGGTCAGCATCGAGTAACCCCACGACCAAAAGCAGATTATTAGCACTATTGTCGACAACAGAGATAGTAGAGCGCTACCTGTAGCGGTCGCTCCCCATAACAACAGCATCCACAAAACCAGCGATAGGATGGCAGTGATCCACATCCAGTGTCCAAACCAATCATACTCTTCCATAATCCCAAATCAGTCAGAAGATAATATATCTT
>NZ_JMIO01000285.1 GCF_000691865.1 Methanoculleus sp. MH98A
CAAGCCTGGGACATCTGGAAATCGTGGGTTCGGATCCCACCCGCAGCATTTGTTTTGGGTTCTCATTTTGAGAATATTTTTCATCGAGAATGTTCCTCGGATAGTGTTTGCTTTCTGCGGATTGAAGCAACAACGCGAGGGCATCTGTTCCCGGTCAGAATTGTAGACCGGTTTCGCAGGTGTTTGCTGGTTTAGACCGGCTCCTTATCCCGTGTAAGAGGAGGCATTATAAAACTCAATCTAAAAAGCGTGTTAAATCTGGAATCCACAAATCCCGCAATATCATTTCTTGTTTAAATCTACACGACCTGAAGATTTACTTTCAGCGGTCGAGCTCCTTGAGATGCGACAAATTAGCAAGACACATAATAAGTGGGGATATAGATATGTTGTATAAATCGATAAGTGGGAATAAGGACAGCCTGTATGAAAATAGCCTATCTGCGTCTTCCGTTCTCCAAAATCCTCTCTGAAGGCTAGAGGAGAGTTATCGGAGAGAAAAATGTCTCATCTCGGTGGTTCGATGGTTTATCTGCCACCTCCCTGGAGTCGACCATGGAACAATCACAACTGAACTGGATCGTTAATTTCATCAGGGGAATCGCAGACGACGTTCTCC
>NZ_JMIO01000286.1 GCF_000691865.1 Methanoculleus sp. MH98A
CCGCAGGCGTCGGSGGGAACGGAACAGAGGCGGTGTAGGTGAGGTTTGCAGCACCCGCCGATTTCACGCCACCTATCTGGTTGGATTGACCACAGTCAGGTGTATGACTGTCGCTGAAAAACACGGGTATGCTGACAACGCAGATGACTCCAAGAAGCGCCAGGACACCGGCACTAACTCCAATTAGTTTCATGTTCATGTGATCACCTCAACACTGGTACGTACCGTACAGGAACGACGTTCCGGGTGTCCCCTGGCTCCCGTGCCCGTAGACATAATCGGACCAGCAGCCTTCTCGGGCAAGGGCTGCCGCATACGTGGTCGAAGGCTCTGTATCCTTCGCTGCAATGAACCATGCCGTGATGATCGGTTGGGTGGTCCACGTACCGACCATCCGGTGTACGAAGTTAGAGCCTCTGTCCGAGACATCGTGACATTCAGTATGGAACCCGGTCATCGAGTGTAGGCCGCCAAATGCATTGTACCAATTTGTATGGCTATTCTCGCGCAGAACAGTGCAGGCATCAATGGTAATCCAGTCCATCTGCGTGTTTCCCCAGAGAGCATCACTGTAACTCAGGAAGGTATCGTCTTGGGAGGAGGAAAATGCAAATCCTTCTGGGGCACCATGGCCCGAAAAGAACGCAAAATGTGTATCA
>NZ_JMIO01000287.1 GCF_000691865.1 Methanoculleus sp. MH98A
ACTGCCCGCTGTTTTCCGTGATCGTGAGGATCGCTTCGAGATAATCCTCAAACGTGGAAGGAAGCATGCTACAATCTCTTTTACTTCTACAAGTTTATGGATTTGGGTCGCGCTATCGGGATCGGGTGCGATACGGGGAGAGCCATGCCACGTCGTGGCAGTGATCGAGCTCTCTGCCGGCCGAAAGACCAACGGGTTAAAAGCCGCCCAATCCGGAATCCTGAGCAAACCGACAGGGATACTGTTCTGAAAACAAACGGTCGCACGACGAGAGCAACCGTTAAGTGCCGGGAACGGGTTCAGGGAGGAGTGATGCTCCATGTCGCTGGAAGGGAATAAAGCAATTGTTCGCAGTTTTATCGAAGCCTATAACGGCCGAAACCTGGATCTGTTCGACGAACTGGTAGTGCCGGACTACGTTGACCACACTCATCAACAGCAGGGCAGAGACAGCTTCAAACAGCTCTTTACGCTGGCTTTCACTGCCTTTCCCGATTGGCACGAACGTATCGAGGATATCATCGCCGAAGGGGATAGGGTGTGGGTTCGTGTTACCGCTACGGGGACGCATACCGGTGAATGGAATCTTTCCGGAGTTTCAATGCCTCCTACCGGCAGGAAGGTGACGATGACGATGGTCTTCATCTGGCGCATAGCCGGCGGCAAACTTGCAGAGGGATGGGAGGTCGATGAGGAACTGGATTTCCTCAAACAACTGGGCGTCATCGAATACACAAAAAGGGGAAGGAGCTCTTTCCGGAAGATGCCGGGTAGAGAAT
>NZ_JMIO01000288.1 GCF_000691865.1 Methanoculleus sp. MH98A
TCCAAAACGCAGAGTATTGTCATCAAATTTGGATATCACAGAAAATCCCAGAGAATTTAGAATAACGAACGGTGAAAAATGATTATACCAAAAGAATTCCATGGAGAAGTGGAGACTCTTAAGGATCTCATATCCCAATCGAAGGTGACGTTCCTTATCGGTGCCGGCTGCAGTAAATGTGCTGGTTTAGCATCCACCAAAGAGCTTAAAGATCATGTTTTGGTCTCAAAATCTAGTCGAAAAACAAAAGCAATACTCAATTATTTAAAGAGGAACCTGGGCGACGCTACAATAGAAGATTATCTGAGTGAGTTAGCCGATATAATATCTATTGTTGAAAGGCGCTGCAACTGTAACTCTGAACAAAGAGAAATAATTCTCAACCGTGTCCATTACTCGAAAGATGAATTAAAGCAGGCATTAGAGGAGATTAAGCGGGCCATCGTCCAATGTCTCAAGCCCAAAGATATCGATATACTAACCCATCGAAAATTCGTCCGTGCTCTCCATACCAAGCTTAAAGCGAGCGATGGGATAAGTTCCCCAACAATTGACTATTTTCTTCTAAACTACGATAACTTAGTTGAAGACGCCCTGGCACTGGAACGCATCCCATATACCGATGGATTTAGAGGTGGCACCACA
>NZ_JMIO01000289.1 GCF_000691865.1 Methanoculleus sp. MH98A
TATCCATTTTACTTAATAACTGAGAATTATAGATTAAGGTTAGATGAACATTGCAAAAATAGTACTTTTGCGAGTTACGTGTGGTTGAGGGAATGGCAAATATCGATGATCTAATCGAATATTACGATGAAAGTCTCAATTTAGACTTCAAAGGATCTCAATATCCGAGAGAGAAACACGCAGATCTTATAAAGGACATCATCGCAATGGCAAATGCTGATACTAACGACGAGCGTTACATCATTATCGGGGTAATCTATAACAAAGAGGGACAAAAAGAACTCCGAGGCATAAGCAGAGCGGACTTCATAGATGATGCTGTTTATCAAGAATTGATCCAGAATAACGTGGAGCCAGATATAAAGTTCGAATATAGTTTATATGAATACTCAGGAAAATGCTTTGGAGTCTTCAAAATTGGAAACTGCGATGATAAGCCCTACATGATGAAGAAAGACTACAATCCGTTGAAGAAAGGAGATTCATGGATTCGAAAAGGTTCTCATCAGCCTCGCATGATCAGAAGAGACTTTGATGCCATATACGAACGAAAAATGGCTTTGATTGGCT
>NZ_JMIO01000290.1 GCF_000691865.1 Methanoculleus sp. MH98A
TCTGGAACATGGGGTTGATGAACTGACAGATCCTACGAAGCGCAAACCCGGGTCCAATGGAGGGGAAGCGGGGGATGAAGTTATCCGTGTGCGCCTGCCGAACAAGAGGAATCGGGAGATGTTCGGGAGCGCCGAACTGATGCTCGGGGCAAACCATATCAAGATCCGCTGCTTTGACGGGGTGACACGCACCGGGCGGATCAAGGGCAAGATCAAGAAGAAAGTCTGGATCCGGGAAGGAGACGTTCTGGTGATCGTCCCCTGGAGTTTCCAGGACGAGAAGTGCGATATCGTCTACCGATACACGAAACCCCAGGTAGAGTGGCTCCGGAAGAACCGGTATCTCTGATATCTTTTTTATCCGTAGCCTATTGCCCGCCGGAAAATCGGGCAGCGGCCGCAGAAGTGCTGTATCGGGTTCAAAAAAAAGATTAGATGTCGCGAATCTTGATCCTGTACTCTTTTATGACGAGTTTACTGACGTCGGTCCGTTCGTATTTACCATCAATGGCGGTCTTATCCATCCCGACCGAGGTGCCGGTCAGGTAGTTCTCCCATGCCGTCGAGTAGTCGCCCGACGAGCCGCCCGTATACTCTACCGTCACGTTGTCTCCGGGCCAAACCGGTATCGACTGCGTACTCGAATCTTCCAGGCTCATCCTCACCGTT
>NZ_JMIO01000291.1 GCF_000691865.1 Methanoculleus sp. MH98A
AACCTCTCTTCGGTCAAGGCGCAAACTATAGGACAGCGTTATTTTCTTTTTCTCGAGATACTTACAGCAATTTTTACCGGAATAGTGTTACTCCCCGGGGATATTCATCCGTTCTTCACGAGGCATCCCTCATCTTTGAAAACGAAGGCATTTCCGCACCCGAAACGGCAAGGCCCCCGAAAAATTGCTAATAATTCCGTTTTTCGATATCTGAGTGTGCGAAACGCTCAAGGGGCGGAAAGAATGACGTATAATCGTGATCTGCGCTGATATTCCAATCGAATGGCAAATCAACTGGCAGAAACGGAAAAGGGGAAAACAAAACTCTTTTGTGCGGTAAGCAAGATAGCGGAATGGGTCAAATCCCGGCCTTTTTGAGCAAACGGCCATTGGCAAGAAACTGCCTGATCACCCGGATGTGATTGTATGTTCTTGAAACAAAAAAATGCCTTATTGATTGTTGGTCTTTTCTTCATGGTGAGATCAGAAAAACGTGGAGGGATACCCTGATGACAGAACATAAGGATTATACGAAGATCACGCAGGAATATTACGACGGTATAGCGCACGAAATGTATGTAGAATGCTGGGGAGGGGAGAACCACCACCTCGGTATTTTTGACGAG
>NZ_JMIO01000292.1 GCF_000691865.1 Methanoculleus sp. MH98A
CAGTCTGATTCTCAATCCAATGAAGAAGAAATTAATCATCCTGCTGATAGTGCTTGTAATCGTGGCCTGTAGTTCTTCGGGTTGTGTGGGTGCTATTAAGAGTCTTCCTAAGGCAGCAATGGCGAGGTTAGCGGTAGGAGGTGCAGCCGCATATATTTCAGATGCTGAAGAGACATATTCTGATTCAGATACGTTACCCTGGAACTGGATGCAGGCATACGAATTATACGGAGAAAAGGGGACTAAATTCAAGATTCATTATGAAGGAAATGCTCCTGTCGATCTGCTGATACTGGATGCCAAGAATTACAACATATATGATCGCGCGCTTGATAGCGGCAGGTATACGACAAAGATCAATGGCAAGTATTGGTCAGATAGGAAGGAGGTAAACATCGCATTTACCCAACCAGATAATCAGCAGTATTATTTTGTTATTGACAATACAGATTTGTTTGGTGCGAAATCAGGAAGATCTGTAACGTATTCTCTGACTCTCAATTAACCCTTTTTGCGCTTCCACCCCGCGCGCAAATGTAAA
>NZ_JMIO01000293.1 GCF_000691865.1 Methanoculleus sp. MH98A
GGTTCCGATCTTCACGCTGAGCCTCGAATGGCAACGCTCCAGTTCTCGTTTCACCTCTCTATCGTCTGTCTCGATATAGAGATCGATGTCGCTCTTCTCATCCGCAGTTCCTTTCGCATAACTGCCGAAGATTATGGCAAGCGGGATATTCCGTCTCTCCTGGATCGTCCTGATGACTGATCGTAGATGAGGGGCCTTTTCAATCAGGTTTCCGAGCGCGTACCACTCCACTACATAGACGTGCACCCGTGCTTCAAGAGTTTTCTTCAGGAAATAGGTTCTATTTTTCCCCTCTATCCTGAAGTCTACGACGTTCCCGTCTAATAGGTCCTTAAGTCTCCGCAACACGGTGGTGTGTGAAACGTTCAGATCTTTTGCAAGTTTGCGGGGGTGCGAGTCGCCCCTGAGCAGGAGAGCAACGATCTTGATGGACACATTTTGTTCCACATGGAACATATTTGAACCAATCAATAAAAAGGTTGTGCCTGTTCCTGGCTAAACACCGGAACGGCGGGTCACACCTGCTTTGTTGACGCAAGCGGGGAGCTACCGGCGACGGGGTTGTGTGAAGCGTTTCCGGCCGTAAAAAAAGAGTTGCCGGGGGTTTACGCAGAGCCTTCC
>NZ_JMIO01000294.1 GCF_000691865.1 Methanoculleus sp. MH98A
GAATGGGCAAAAGATTAATGATAACGGAGTCTACCACTACGTGGAGCCGAATTCTGGGGAAATATTGTTGTTGATTATTGGAAGTAATGGCTATATTGTAACGGCACACCCCTTGAGGATGAACTAACATGATGGATGAGTTGAAGGAAAAACTCAAATTTCCAACTTTTATTCGGGGTACGGTACCTGATGCTGTATATCTAGATAGCGTCTACACACAGCTTGTTCTTATCGAATTTGCTAGCGGGCAAAAGGCATACGTCTTTGATGGTGCCTTCGAAGGTCATATGCTCTGTACCCCTGATATGATTGGGGGGATTAGAGAAGTCATCTTGGCCATGTTAGTATCATCTCTGGAAAAAATGGAGGCCGCTGAGAAAAGTGTAGATGCACCATTAGACCTTCAAGGAGATTACGCCGGACCTGACCTCGACATCAATGGCTGCATAGAAGAGATCATCATTCCAGATGACCCTAAAAGAGCTGAACGATGGCACGGTGCCATCGTCGATTTTGAAGCTGGAAGGATGCTAATTGACATTGATAAAAAAAATTCCTACCTCCAACTCGATGTAGGAGACTACGTTCACGCTTACGGCCGTGTAGACCTCCGGGGAATTGAGTAGACTTTACCCCGGTATTTCTTTTTTGTAC
>NZ_JMIO01000295.1 GCF_000691865.1 Methanoculleus sp. MH98A
CGCTCGATCTCCTCAGGTCCGATGATGAGGTCCACATTCACCTCTTTTGCCTGGGTGACAATGTCGCCCTTCCCGAGAACTGCGATCTTGACGTTGTCAAAACCGTTCGGGAGATGAATCGTCTCATCGATACGATTCTTGGGCTGGGACATATCGATATTCCTGAGGTTGACGGTGATATCCACGCTCTCCTTGAACTTCCGTTCCGGAGCCTTTGAGAGGGCCGTCTTCACGGCTTCCTGTATACTGGTTTTATCAACCATCCTTTGCCTCCATAGTACACGACCTCACGATCTTCTATGGTTGTCTGACATCTATGCGACGAGTACGCCGTCGTACTCCCCGTCGTTGACAGCCTGGATCATCTCGCGGGGCTTCTTCCCCTCGACGGTGACACCGACGCTCACGCACGTTCCGAGGACCTCTTTGACCGCGGACTTCAGATCGTACGAGAGCATGCCATCAAACTTCATACGGGCAATACGAACGGCGGCCTCCAG
>NZ_JMIO01000296.1 GCF_000691865.1 Methanoculleus sp. MH98A
AGTCGCTGAGGCGATGGATTATACCGATCCCACAACCAGAGATTACGCTCTGAGTTTGATCGATAGAAGTCATGGCGGGAATTACAATTTCGCGCAGATATGCGATATGTGGGAGAAGATCTACAAGCGATGGACTTACGTGAACGACCCCAAAGGCTTCAACTACTACTCGCCGGCAAGCAGAACGATCAATCTCGGGTTAAAGGGGGACTGTGACGATTTCGCGATCCTCACGGCGTCATCGATACAGGCAATAGGAGGCACCTCCCGGATTATCATAGCATCCAATACTGGTGGAGGAGGACATGCCTACGCGGAGGTCTATGTCTCTTCAAGCAAGAGTGACCTTCAAAACGTTGCAGATTACATCTGCCAGAGATACAAATGCGAGAGCATCGCATACAGAACCACAAACGAAGGTGGACAAACACGGTACTGGCTTAACCTAGACTGGCAGGCCAAGCACCCAGGTGGAC
>NZ_JMIO01000297.1 GCF_000691865.1 Methanoculleus sp. MH98A
GTCGAGCGGCACGATGATGGTCCTGCCGGTGTTCCGATCCATAATACGTTCCAGACGAATCTCTTTTCCTCTCATAACCATAGTCCTCCCCGGATTTTGATGATGCAGTCTTTCCGGGAGTGATTAAAACTGGATAAACCAGGTAAAATAGCGATAAAACGCTGCCGCTCCAGAGTTACGGATATCGGCTGTCGAAAACTGGCAGATCGCTTCTGCACACGCGGCGGCTACTCCGTTAACCGAGATAAAAGCGGTCACCGGCGAAAAAACATCCACCACGCATTGGCTATATCGTTACGTGTTCTTGTATAAAAATATGCCGGATTTACACGCAGGAGGAGAATCCGGAGCAGGACAAGGCCCTGCGGAAAAAAGTATGCGGTTTGTCTTATTTCGGCTTTGTTGAAACCCTCTCCCGGAGGATGAATTATCTCCGGATAATCCATGTCTCACCGACGCACGCGAAGGCGCGAAGAACGCGAAGTCTGGATGGGTATTGACTGTCTCCCTTCGCGACTTCGCGGCTTCGCGTGAGACCCACATCACCCGCCTCTATCGGCAACCGAATGTTATCCAGGGGTTGTGGAAAGCATTTCAACAGGGCCCTTATTTCCGGCTCTTCTTGAACGATATGACGTCGCCGACGGTCATGGTCACCCGGCCGGG
>NZ_JMIO01000298.1 GCF_000691865.1 Methanoculleus sp. MH98A
ACGTAGTTCGGGTCGGCGCTGTTTGCCTCGACCGCCTCGATCTTCGTCTTTTTGGTCTCGCCGGTTGCGGGGTTCGAGACCGTTGCGTACTCTAACCGGAGTGCCCGGACCTTCTGGTTGCCGCCGAAGGTGCGGACAATTCTCCTGCGTTCTTCACCGATATGCGTCTCTGCCGGAGCTCTTCCGATCTCCGTTCTCTTTTTGCCCTGGGAGGTGTGGTAGCGTCCGCCCGATGGCTTCCGTACTGATCTTCCTTGCCACTGCATGTGACCACCGATATACTCTGCTGAGGACGCAATACCCTTCGGGGGTAGCAATCTCTCGTTAAAGTGCTATAACTATTCGGGACCGGGATATTTAACTCTGCTGATCACGCGAGGATCGCGTCCAGCAGCTCGTCCAACCCTTTTCCGGTCTTCATGTTCGTCCGGAAGATCTTCATCTCCGGGTTGTAGCGGCGC
>NZ_JMIO01000299.1 GCF_000691865.1 Methanoculleus sp. MH98A
CTTTGTGACTTTTATATATCGTATCTCGCCCTAAACGAGCTTTTTTCTGCCATAAGAGATGAACTACGGACGATAATCCTTTTCAAAAACGGCCTGCCCATCTCCCGCTGGCGTGACGGGAGAAATTTCCCTGAGATTCCTGATGAATGTACGGAAGCTATCTATGCAAAGATCCAGAGTACGTTCGATGTATTGTTTGAAAATGGCGCAATCGTGCCACTTTCAGATGAGCCTGGAGAGAACGGAGATAACTTCTCCGAGATATTCGCGTGGCTGATCTTCAGCAGTAAGGGGATTGAAACCCAGGATGCAATTCTGTTAACAACTGCCATCCTTGTCCGGGCAGAGTGTTTTGTCACCAAAGATGACAAACTGCGCAGAGAAGTTAGAGATACTCTTAAACAGAGGTATAATATCGAGTTGCTTCAGCCGGGATCTGCGTTGAGCAGATTAAGAAGCATGAGGAAAAGAGGAAGCTTCTATACAAAGCACCTCTCTACCTAGCCAGCTAAACCATTAGGCCTGCGGGTTTTGGGACCAAAGACACGCCAGGGCTCTAACCCGCGA
>NZ_JMIO01000300.1 GCF_000691865.1 Methanoculleus sp. MH98A
CTGGTGAGCGTGGTTTTGGTGCCGGTAGTGAGTGCTTCAGCCTCCAATAGTGGAGGTGAACAGATGTCTAACAGATCCGTTAGCGAGAAGGCTCTTGTCCACTTTGGGGATCTGACAGAGATGAGAATTGTTGATGAAAGAGCGGTCAACGTGAAAATTCCCTTTTCGATAAAGAACTACGATTTAGTAGTCTTTGACCTGCCAAAAATCCGGGAATATCTGCTTCATGGTGATCAACTAACAGTGTACCTAGAAGGGCAGCCTTACACGATGGATCTACAGGAGACGACGATTGATACAGAAGCTATTGCTAAAGGGATCCATTCCTTCACCGGCAGTCTCGCTGGTGTTGAAGATAGCCAAGTGCTTCTTACGGTTGGTAACAAAGTTCTGCTGGGCAGAATTGTTATTGATTACACCGAATATTTCATCGAAAGCACCTCGATGCAAGATTCGAAATCGTCAAGTGCGTTCTTACAATATGTGTACTCATCAAAGGATATTGTT
>NZ_JMIO01000301.1 GCF_000691865.1 Methanoculleus sp. MH98A
ATGCTCATTTCAATCCACGCACCCGCGAAGGGTGCGACGGCCCGTGTGGTCGACGTGATCTCGCACATGGATATTTCAATCCACGCACCCGCGAAGGGTGCGACCGGGTCCGGCCGTTCTTTTTCGCCGTCACATCAGAATTTCAATCCACGCACCCGCGAAGGGTGCGACGGCGCGACCCCGACACCCGACCGGCGCACCAACGCGATTTCAATCCACGCACCCGCGAAGGGTGCGACCGAAAGCCTTTGGTGAGTCCCTGGATGATGCGTGATTTCAATCCACGCACCCGCGAAGGGTGCGACTTAACGCTTCAACATACCGGATATCTTGAGGGATCAGATTTCAATCCACGCACCCGCGAAGGGTGCGACCTCTGGACAAGATGATCAGCATAAGCACCACCAATTTCAATCCACGCACCCGCGAAGGGTGCGACGATTTCTTTTCCTTTCTTCATGGTTTCACCTCACATATTTCAATCCACGCACCCGCGAAGGGTGCGACTTCGGAGTTAACAAGAGCCACGTGTACCAAGATCCAATTTCAATCCACGCACCCGCGAAGGGTGCGACGTGAGGCTGGAGCGTTTCGGGAACCGAACCCACTTCGATTTCAATCCACGCACCCGCGAAGGGTGCGACCGTCCCGCGTTGCCAACCGTCACCCCGATCTTGAGATTTCAATCCACGCACCCGCGAAGGGTGCGACCTCTTCGAGGATTCTGATCCGGGTTCGGTCCTCTTCATTTCAATCCACGCACCCGCGAAGGGTGCGACAAAGGTATCGCACCACGGATTTGTTCTCATTTCAATTTCAATCCACGCACCCGCGAAGGGTGCGACTCTCTGCCAGGGCATCCGGATCGTACTCCGGCCGATTTCAATCCACGCACCCGCGAAGGGTGCGACACGGAGATCGGCATCTACATACACTGTGGTGCGATTTCAATCCACGCACCCGCGAAGGGTGCGACGCTATCGGGCTGATCAACACGTCTCCGGACCGGCGCATTTCAATCCACGCACCCGCGAAGGGTGCGACCATCGCCGCCGGTCTCATTGACCCCGAAGCCGGGATTTCAATCCACGCACCCGCGAAGGGTGCGACGTCCATTCCCTGCCTTGAGGCCACTCACTACGCATTTCAATCCACGCACCCGCGAAGGGTGCGACGGTATGATGAGTTCTTCCGGCCGACGCCTCCGGGATTTCAATCCACGCACCCGCGAAGGGTGCGACGGTTGTCAATCGTGACGGTCGGGCTGACAAACGCATTTCAATCCACGCACCCGCGAAGGGTGCGACAGCGACGGCGGCACGATGAGCACCGCGGGGTCGTTATTTCAATCCACGCACCCGCGAAGGGTGCGACTACTCTAATATAAATACCTGTCCGGTGCGCGCGGTATTTCAATCCACGCACCCGCGAAGGGTGCGACATTACGTCGGGGATACCGCGTCCGAGACGGCATGATTTCAATCCACGCACCCGCGAAGGGTGCGACTCACGGCGCTGACCTGCGAGATCACGCTGGTAGAATTTCAATCCACGCACCCGCGAAGGGTGCGACTATCTCTCCTCTACCATCATCGTCCTTTATAGAGATTTCAATCCACGCACCCGCGAAGGGTGCGACGTCCGCACACCCGGTCCGGACGTCGCCGAGGAGGTCATTTCAATCCACGCACCCGCGAAGGGTGCGACCTATATTTGTCAGGTCGGACGGTTGGTAGTCGATATTTCAATCCACGCACCCGCGAAGGGTGCGACTCTCTCATGGACCCGACACCGAGGAGCGCGCGCATTTCAATCCACGCACCCGCGAAGGGTGCGACTGAGTTGTCTAACATACGCAATACGTATGCATTGCATTTCAATCCACGCACCCGCGAAGGGTGCGACCAGAAACGACTCGGCATCAAAGACCAGAAGACCCTTATTTCAATCCACGCACCCGCGAAGGGTGCGACTCGTACATCTGCACATCGAGTGTGCATATTTTGATTTCAATCCACGCACCCGCGAAGGGTGCGACCGGCGGGGCATCGGCAGGGCCGGCCTTGATGATCTCATTTCAATCCACGCACCCGCGAAGGGTGCGACTGTAGAGGTAGATTAAAGGAGTGTCAAAAATGTGCATTTCAATCCACGCACCCGCGAAGGGTGCGACGCGGCGCTCCGGTGCCGAAGTCGCAGGCGAAACTCTCA
>NZ_JMIO01000302.1 GCF_000691865.1 Methanoculleus sp. MH98A
ATTGSCTGATAGCGGTCATTTTTAAGCAATCAAAATTATTCACAGATTGGTTTTTGCTATGTACTTCTGTTTTATTTATCCCACTTTTAGGTGTTTCATTTTATGTGTATCAAACGTTACAGCCATTTTTTGTCATACTTGCAGCGATCGGCATATTTTCGCTGTTTAAAGTTTTTAAATCCGTGCCAAGACAGTATTTAGGTGTAGTGGTTCTCGTGCTGGTTATTGTGTTCGCGTCTTGGATTATACACACGTCATATACTAATGTCAAACCTGGTGGGTATAGAAACTACATGACGGAATCCGCATATTCGGTAACCCAGTTTATTGAACAGAAGGCTGATAATCAGCCGATTGGCGGGAGCGGTTTAATGCTAGAGTATATAGGAGCGTATAACTCGAACCCAGTAACCTTATCTTATTCACTAGATCAACCTGTATATGCGCCCCAAGGAAATCGTCTCGACGTTCACTTAAGACCTCTTCCAGATACAATAAATAAGCTAATTCAATTCGTAAAAAAGCCTTTTGTACCCGGTGTCAAACCCTACGATTTGCAAATAAAGTACGTTGTAAAACCCTATGAAGTAGGCCCACAAGGAGAGGGTGCAATTGATAATATTGTATACTGCAATGGCTTCCAAGAAATCCAAGCTATATAGCAATGACAATCAGGATTACATAAATCAGTCTGGTCATACATTTGGGATGTGATTCATTTGGATACGCGTCATAATGGAGTCGAAATAGAGGCAGAATGTGTAATTGCTTCAATAATTATCCCTGCACATAATGAAGAAATGGTCTTGGGAGAGTGTTTAAATTCAATTATTGATGTTGACTTCCCTAGAACTCAGTATGAAATAATTATTGTGGACGACGGGAGTACTGATAGAACTTCTGACATTGCCACTTTATATCAGACAAAGTACGAAAATGTTATTGCATTGTCCAAACCCAATGGAGGCAAGGCGAGTGCCCAGAACCATGGATTAAGATCTGCAAGGGGCAAATACGTCCTAGTTACAGATGCAGATGCTGTAGTTAACAGAGACTGGGTTTCAAG
>NZ_JMIO01000303.1 GCF_000691865.1 Methanoculleus sp. MH98A
CATTCTGGTCGACCCAGATCATCGCCAGCTTGTTCCGGTCTTTCTTCGCCCATGCGTCGATCACGTCGAAGCCGAAGTTATAGTATTCAGGAACGTCTATCTTGAAATTGGCGCATAGGTCCTCGTAGGACGGTGGTTTTTGCTCTTCATCTGCCATAACGCGATCCCATAAAAGTTGCGCGTTTATGGTTTAAAGCATTCACGAAGTTGAAACCCGCTCCGTATCCGGAACGGGCATAAAGATTACCCATTAGTATTATGGTTTAAAAAACGATACTCATATCGATGGATGAGAAGGGATACGAGTCACTGAAAATTGAGAACATCGTTGCCTCCGGGGTGATTGCCGACGCGATCGACCTCGAAAACGTATCTGATAAAATAAAAAACTGCGAACTGAATACGAAGCGGTTCCCCGGGGCGGTCTACCGCATCGAGAAACCCAAGATCGCATCCCTGATATTTTCCTCGGGAAAAGTGGTGCTCACCGGTATCAGGAACAACCAGGACCTGCATGACGGCCTTGGTATCATCATGCAGTCGCTCCGCGATGC
>NZ_JMIO01000304.1 GCF_000691865.1 Methanoculleus sp. MH98A
TTGTGGTCGAGAATATCGATCATATGGCGACCGTAGGGTGATATCATCCATATTCCTCGTGAGAAGGAAGACTTTCAGGCGTTCTACAAGCGTTCTCCACCTGAAGTCCGCGAGGAATTGGATAAATTAAAAGAGAAATATAAAGCATACTCTATACCCTCGGCACGAGAGCGAATCGGTGATGCTCTTGAGGAAGACAAAAAGCACCACACTCTCGTGAAGAGGTCATCCCAATATTCTCCCGATCATGACACTACATGCCAAGTGAATCAATCCCATGAATGAGTGCTCATATCGCTCGTATCGGGGAGTGATCTTCTTGAACGCCTCAATCCAGCTGAAGAACCGTTCTACCGCATTGCGCTTTTTATAGAGTTCTGTATCGAACCAGAATGGCCTTCCTCGCTTCGGCTGTTTCCGGGATCTTCGGTTGACCGGGATATTACTTTTGATTCTTCGTTTCCGGTTGTATTGTCGGATCTCCCGGGCATCGTAGGCTGCATCTGCGGAGATGATCCTGGGACGAACTTGCACCTCGGGAATCTCAAATGCTTCGAGAGTTGGCTCGTAGAGCCGGGAATCATGGGTATTTGCCGGTGCAACCGTGCAGGCAAGCGGGAGGCCGTTTCGATCGACCAGAACACTCAGCTTGTTCCCCTTTACCTTTTTATAGCCATCATAGCCGGTCGACCCCCTTTTTTAGCCTGGATATCTTTGGTATCGGTCGCACAGTGTGAGAGATCGATTTTTTTGATCTCGTAGCCAGATTGAAGAAGGTCGAGGAAGATCGCCTGGTACACGCCTTTCTCGCAGAGTTCGAGATGGTACCGGTGAACCGTCGATTTGGTGCCGTAGTTCGCTGGAACATCGAGCCAGGAGCATCCGGTGGTCAGAACGTACAGGATGCCGTTGATCAGTCTGCGGGGGTCACACCGGGGTCGACCGATGTGCGGCTTTGTTGGGGGGAGGTATTTCTGAACAATCTCCCAGAGATCATCGTCAATTTCCCGGAATGCCATGATCCCCAGTTTTATCCGAGGGGACTTATAATTATAGGATCACCTCGAAACAATGCGCAAAATCTTTCGCACAGACCAACCTTTCACAGAGATCCGGATACGAATTTTATTTTGCAGAGCCCCTGATCGAGTTCGGCTCCGCAAAAA
>NZ_JMIO01000305.1 GCF_000691865.1 Methanoculleus sp. MH98A
ATAAGAAAGCCCTATATATCCTTTAAGTCGACATCCCCCGTATGAGAGCAAAACGCTCAATATTATGCATTTTAATTGTATTTTTGGTATTGTCCTGCGGCTGCTTCACTCTTGAGGTCCACACAAAAGTAAACCCGGATGCTACGCTGAGTTCATATTCACTTGACCTCACGACGAGTCAATTTGTGTATAATGCCCTTAAGGAGAGCGCAAAAGAACAGGGTTATTCGTCGTTAAGGGAATCAATGACATCGAATGCTGAGCCAGGGACGTATAAATACGATGAAATTTGGGATGGTGATACTGTTACGATCAGTATAGCCAGTACGCAACCATTACAATCAACGGATCCCGAAAAATGGCAAATCAAAAAAGAAAGCGGCTATATGATTTACGATGATAAAAGACTCTTATCTGACGAAACTATTGAGGATTCTAACGAATTTACTGAAGCAATGCTAAGTAGTGCCGGTGTTCACTACTATCTCGAGATGCCCGGCAAAATTATTGACACAAATGCGAATGTAGTGGATGGGAATAAAGCAGAGTGGCATTTGACCGGATCAGAAGTGTTTACAACAGAGATCTACGCTAAAAGTGAAGTGCCGGTGTTTGCGTTACCCGGATTTGGCGCACTGATTGCACTTATCGGACTGAGTTGTGCAACCTTATTGTTAATACGAAAGAGAGTATGAAGAAATAATGGCTTTATAGAACCATTATCTGTTTTTAGAGCCGTATGCGATTGATTTTGACTTTCGAGACAATCGAATTA
>NZ_JMIO01000306.1 GCF_000691865.1 Methanoculleus sp. MH98A
TAGAAAAATCCTTTTCGCATCCCGATATATCCTCCCTATACGAATTTATTTTTACTAGAACCTTGATATAATCCGCTAAAAAGGTATTTCTTTCATGTTCTTTTGGTCTGGCAATCTGAAATCTATAACTCTGTTCTAATATTAAAGGGGACTGGAAATTATTAAAGTACAGAGAGTATAGTTGATCGCAGTACAAACGTTTACTTTCTTCGAACCTCTGTGACCTCCCCGCAGTAAAAAACACGCTATCATAGTTTCCTTTCTTAGAGTTCCAGAAATAGCCAGATCTCAAGAACTCCCGTAAAAAAGAAGGCTTTAGCATGTTAATGTAATCCCCTCTTGCGTGAGGCTGTGAATATCCGTGAATGTGGTTAATAATTGATCCATACACAGATGTCCTTACAAGGGGCCACAAAAAGACACCATTCGCATTATATTCCCACAGATTGGCATCTTCCTCTATCGTCAACAGCCTTTTAAGGGAATCTGGTAATTCGGACACCATTTTCACCATGATTAACGGTTTTCAAGGGTGA